>CAZQLR010000014.1:0-1752 GCA_964594205.1 uncultured Alphaproteobacteria bacterium | reverse complement strand
CCGCGCCATAAAAGCTTCATGGTAGGCTTCGTGCGATGGTTTTTGGCAACGCACGATCGACCCAATTCCAAAATATTGCCGTCAAAATCAATTATAGGCTTAATGTTATACTCACTAGCTGTGTAAAAACGCCCCAAATTCTTTGCTTTTTCGCGTCGCAGTAGTCGATAAGTGGCAATAACATTGTTGTTATTGTTGGTATCAACGACTAGCAAATGATCACAGTGGTCATCGATGGCATCGCCGTCATACTTATTTTTTTCTGTTTCTGGGGATGGAATAGCCCCCATTTCTTCATAAAAGACTTCGTAACGTAGTTTTTGTGCAGCTCGTATATCTTGAGGTGTGCGAGCCAACATAACTTGCATACCGCTTAGACAAACGTCTTGCCAGATGGGATCGAGATTCGCAATGGAAATAACTTGGGATGACACAGCATATATCTCCGTTGGTTACTGATACCAAAAAAGGGGCCAAAATAAAAGACATATCGTCAAAATACTTTGGCACCCATGAAGATGTTTATTAGGGTAAACTATTTTTCCCTAAGGTTTAGGCCGCGGAACTGGTTTTTTTACGGACGCCTAAGCCGAAATCTTTTGCTAAGGAAGACCGTTTTTTTGAGTAATTGGGTGCAACCATTGGATAGTCAGGGCTAAGGTTCCAGCGCTGGCGATACTGTTCAGGCGTGAGGCCATAAGCTTTACGCAAGTGGCGCTTTAACATTTGTAATTTTCGCCCATCTTCAAGGCAAACAATGTAATCGGGTTGAATGGACTCTTCTATGGGCACAACCGGTGTTAGGGATGCTGTTGCGAGGCTAGCTTTTTCATCAATCGATGTTAGCGTTGCATAAATGCGATGCACAAGATTGGGTAGCTCTTCTGTAGAGACATCATTGTTAGATACATGTGCTGAGACGATATCGGCTGTTAAGGAAAGTAAGTCATTATGTTGTATAGAATTGTCCATGAGTATCTCCGGTGGAATAGTTAAATAATTTAAAATATTGGGGTGCCAGGTTTTCTTCGAAATAAAGAAGGGTATCGCTAGTGCGTAGGGATTGCTAAGGCATCAACCAACAAACACGTAAAGGATTCGGGTGGCTTTCTAACTGTCTAACATCTCTCCAACTATTGACTATTAATTCACCTGACTGACAAACATATAGGGAATATTGTCCTTTAAATCAACTAAAAAAATCGAAGGGGTATTTTTTCTTGCCTTTTACAGTCAGGCCGTTGTTTTGAGCGGGATTAAAGGGTTTTTTCTTATGCGAAGCTGTTGGGTTTCTGGCAAATAAAAAGTGTCTTGAATATTTCGCAAGAAAATAGTTTGTGGTACGCTATGGGGAACTTGAATCTTATCGGTCTTCACTTGGGTTTAAGGGTGAAGGTGTCAAAAAACAGGGAAAAATCATGCGATTCGTTGCCATACTATTGTGTAGCTTTCTTTTTGGACAAGTAATTCCTCACACTTATGGAGACTATGGATATGGTGATGACGATAGCTATGATGATGGTTCCGGCATGGGTATGGGCTATGGTGACGACGATAGCTCTGGCATGGGCATGGATGATTCGGGTGATGATTTCAGTGATGATTCTGGTATGAATAATGGCTACGGTGGTGGCATGGGTATGCAGGGTGCGTCTCCTTATGGACAGCCTAGCTTTAACCCTAAATGTAAGGGTTTTAAACGTCATTTTCATCGGAAATTATGCCGTGGGTATGACAAGAATGGTATGATGA
>CAZQLR010000013.1:8893-16017 GCA_964594205.1 uncultured Alphaproteobacteria bacterium | reverse complement strand
TAATTAACGTTCTTTTTCCGAATCTATCGTTTATCCTTTACACAAAGACAACTGATAGTCTTTCTCTTTCGCCTCCAGGGTTTTTAAGACCTTGTGTATATTATCTTCTTTTACATACCCAAAACCCCGTACTTTCTCAGGCCAGGTCAAAAGATCTTCGGCTAAGGCGTAAGTACGTTCTGAAACAGTCCGACAAACCAGTTCCATAAGATGCTCATACTTCTTAATCAACTGGCGTTCTTGGCGACGCTCGCTCAGGTACCCAAAAGGATCTAGCCATGTACCACGTAAAAATTTGAGCTTAGCTAAAACACCAAAAACCCTAATCATCCAAGAACCATAACGGCGCTTCTTTGGTTTTCCATCTGTGCCAAGGGCGGTCATAATCGGTGGTGCCAAATGAAAATTAACCTTATACCCTGGTTCGAACATACCATCTAGCTTTTTTCTAAACTCCCCATCATCATATAAACGTGCCACTTCGTATTCGTCTTTATAGGCCAAAAGCTTGCTATAATTTTCAGCAACAGCCTTCGTTAATCTTAAATCACATCCTTTAAGCCTTTTTTCCACAGCCTCAACTTGTCTAACGTGTTCTTCGTATTTCTTGGCATATGCACTATTTTGATAAGAGCACAAATGATCTTTTCTATGTTTAATAAGCTTCTCTAAATCTAAGCTCTGCTCTATTGTATTTTCAACTTTTTCAGATAAGCCCAAATAGTCATAAACTTTTTGAACATCCTCACAACACAAACGCCCCAAAGAAAAAGCAGCTTTATTAGCTTTTACTGCCACGTTGTTAAGCTCTATGGTCTTCATCAAAGATTCTATAGATATCGGTAAGCGACCCTGCTGACAAACATAACCGATCATAAAAATGTTGGCGTATATACTATCGCCCAACGCTCTTTGGCAAATACCCTGTGCATCAACCAAAGACATTCTGTCGCCGACCACGTTTTTTATCGATTCAACAGCATCCTTAGCAGGTAATTTAAAATCTGGATCACTCGTAAAATTAGGGTGCACAAATTCGTGGTCATTAAGCACCACAAAACTTTCCCCAGGCTTCAAAGAAGCCAAAGACCATGGTTGGTTTGCGGTTATAACATCACAACCCACCAACAAATCTACTTCGCCAGGAGCCACTTTATACGCGGGCAAAGATTCTGCCTTAGAAGAAATTTTTATATGAGAATAAACAGATCCCGCCTTCTGAGACAAACCTGTTTGATCCATAACTGATGCTACTTTACCTTCCACATGGGCCGCCGTACCAAGCAAAGCGCCAATAGTCACCATGCCCGTACCACCAACACCTGCTACTAAAATTGTATAAACACTCGATCCGCTATCAAAAACCTTCGGCACAGCAACGTCTTTAATAGCCTCTTTTAACCACCCATCCAAAGTGTTTTCATCATCTTTTCTAAGAGAACCTTCCACAGTAACAAAGCTGGGACAAAAGCCCTCTATACAGCTATAATCTTTGTTACAACTTGATTGATCTATTTCCCGCTTCGTACCAAAATCCGTCTCTTTAGGTAAGATGGCTATACAATTAGACTTCTTTCCACAATCACCACACCCTTCACAAACATTTTCATTAATAACAACACGCCTGGAAGGTTCTTCTTCTAAACCACGTTTGCGACGTCGACGCTTTTCCGCTGCACACACCTGGTCATAAATAATAACCGTTGTTCCTTGCGTTTCTTTAAACGTTTCTTGCACTTTATTTAAGTCTTTTCTGTGATGAAACGTGACATGTCCCGGAAAATCCAACATACCATGGTAGGGATGACCTGTATCCTTAACAATAGCAATAGATTTCACGCCTTCTGCAGCCACCTGACGCGCGATACTGTCAACCGCTAAAACACCATCCACGGGTTGCCCCCCTGTCATGGCAACAGCATCATTACAAAGAATCTTATACGTTATATTAATACCTGCAGCGACAGCTTGCCGAATCGCCAAAATACCAGAATGAAAATAGGTCCCATCACCTAAATTAACAAAGACATGCTTTTCTTGACAAAAAGGAGCGGCACCAACCCACGCAACCCCCTCGCCACCCATATGAGAAGAAGGTAACGTGAAAGACGTCATCCACTGGGCCATGTAATGGCAACCAATACCAGCCATTGCCTTACTACCTTCAGGCAATGTAAGCGTTGAGCTATTATGAGGACAACCAGAACAATAGTACGGACGCCTTGTCAAATCAGTGCTACGTTTTTCAGCTCCAACATCTCTTTCGCTTAAAAAATCCGGCATTCCCTTGGCTAGGTTATGCACTGTAAAACGACTATGAAGCACCTGTGCAATATCCATAACCGAAAGTTCAAAGATTTTGCTTAGTAAAGACCTCCCATTCGGGTCGTTCTTTCCACTTACAACAGGTCGTTTAGAAACAGGGGAACCATACAATAAAGTCTTAATCTGATCCTCTATAAAGGCTCTTTTTTCCTCAACGACAATCAGCTCGTCCAGTCCTTCGGCAAAATCCAAAATGATCTTTGAATCCAACGGCCAGATCATCCCCAATTTTAGCAAACGAACGCCACAGTTTTCTAAATTCTCTAAAGAAAAACCCAGCATGCCCAACGCCTGTACCACATCATGATAACTTTTTCCTGATGTTACTAGGCCAACCCTTGCCTGCTTGCCTGGCGAACCTACAATCCATTTGTCAAACTTGTTGACACGCACAAAGGCTTGTGCCGCGGGCAGCTTATAATCAATAAGAATGGCTTCCAATTCCGCAGGCTGCCTATACCTATTTATGTTTAAGCCACCTTCCGGCAGCTTTATACCTTCAGGGTAGATAAACGGTTCTCGGCCAAGATTCAAAAACATCGACGACGAGGTTTCCACCGTATCTGAAACAAGTTTCATACCAACCCAACAACCGCTATACCTAGACAGCGCCCAACCAAAAAGGCCAAAATCATGGATTTCCTGTACTGTGGACGGTGCCAAAATTGGCAACCCAGAAGCCATGAGCGCCTGATCACTTTGGTGAGGCAACGAAGAAGACTTACAAGCATGATCATCCCCAGCCAGAACCAGAACACCACCCTGTGGCATCGTCCCCGCCATATTACCATGCTTTAGCGCGTCGCACGAACGATCAACACCTGGCCCCTTGCCATACCACAAAGCAAAGACACCGTCATAACAAGGGCCTGCAAAATTCTGTAATTGCTGTGTACCCCACACGGCCGTAGCGGCCAAATCTTCATTAACTCCAGGCTGAAACGTAATAGAGCTTTTCTTTAAAAACTTTTCCGTTTTCCAAAGCTGCTGATCCAAACCACCTAAAGGAGAACCTCTATAGCCAGAAACAAAACCTGCCGTCTTTAAACCCGCCGCCATATCCACGTATTTCTGGCTCAGAAGCAACCTAACGATGGCCTGAGCACCACTACAAAAAATGGGGCCTTCTTCAGCAGTATATTTTTCTTCTAAGGATGGTTGACGACGGAGCATAGGCCTGACTACAGTTATACTAGATGGTTAGAAGCAAAGAGTTCCTTGCCTATTTTCATATCCATGTTCACAACAAGATCGTTGAATAATAAGGAATATTATGACGAATATCAACGTAGTAAGTTTGCCAATCTTATCAGATAACTATATCCACCTTCTTCATAATAAGAAAACTAATTGCGTTGCTGCTGTTGATCCTGGTCTTGCCTCGCCTGTTTTATCCTATCTAGATCAACACGACGCGTCTTTAACCGATATCTTAATAACACATCATCACCTTGATCATATCGGTGGTCTTCGAGATCTTAAAGAAAAAACCAACGCTACTATTTACGGCCCTCAAACAAAAAAAATAGACTCTATTGATATTTTTCCAGACGATAATGACACCATTTCCCCTCTTCAACAGCCGTGTTTGGTTCTTACAACCCCAGGACATACCTTGGATCATCTATCTTATTATTTTCCTACTTTGGAAAGCCTATTTTGTGGTGATACTTTATTTTCTTTTGGCTGTGGACGACTCTTTGAAGGAACTCCATCTCAACTGTGGTCATCACTCAAAAAATTACGCAATCTACCAGCAACCACAAAAATATACTCGGCCCACGAATACACAGTCAACAACCTGCAGTTTGCTAAAACTCTAGAACCTAACAACAAACGTTTGCTAAAAACAGTTACTTTCTATCAAGGAAAAAAACTACCAACCCTTCCAACAACTTTGGACGAAGAAATAAGGTTTAACCCTTTTTTGAAATGTGACAATGACACCTTTGTGAAAACACTCACAAAAACCACCAAGCTGGACCCAAATCTTACGAAACATCCTGAAAAAGTTTTTGCCCACATAAGGTATCTAAAAGATACTTTTTAAAACACACTTTAGGATGCTTTTACATTGTACGCAGGAGGCAAACCAAGATGCCTGACTATGGCCACATTCTTTACATTGCCAATCATTTTTTTCCAAAATTTTTCTAAGCTGTGACCATACAACCTGCCTTATGGTGTCATCACCTTGAACACACAGCCCTAGGTATGCCGAAAGTAAAGCTTTTTCTTTGAATATATCCTTTTTTATAGCCTCATCGAAATAAGCTTTTGCTTCACCCCATAACTTAGCTTCCAAGGCTGTTTTAATAACAACAACATAGCTTTTGGGCGATGTAGGGGCCAGCTCTAACAATCTTTTAGCACTCTTAAATCTATCTAAAACCTGCGTTTCTGGTATCAACGCAAAATATCTAGACGCAATCGAAAGTGACGGTCCCAAGGTCCACGATTTTTCCAGCATCTTGTTACATTTATTATTTTTGTGCATAGATTGCAAAATTCTTGCATAAGCCTCGACAGCAGGAATGAAGCTTGGATCAAATTCCACAGCGTAGGAAAGCAATTCTCGCTTTTCATCCACTGTTTGCACACTCTCATCAAGTGCCCTTTTGTAGGATAATATAGACTGATACCGCCCTTTAAGCTTTTTAAGACTAACTGTCTGAGGATGAAAGTTTTCCAGGGCCATACTAGCCAAACTCCACTCACGCTGTAGAAGGTACATAACAAAAAGGCCCTGCATAACTCTAGGGCTATCTTTTTCTAGCTCATAGGCTTTATTCAAATATTGCGTCGCAGCCTCATAATCATGCTGCTCCACAAAAAGCTGCGCCAATTCTAATGATCCAATAAACTTAACTGAAGTTTCTAAGCCTGATGAAAGCATATTCTCATAACACTCAGAGGCCAGCTCAGGATCTTTATTTTTTTTAGCAATACGCGCCTCTAACCAAAAAGCTAACCCTGGGTCTGGTATCTTTTTTCGGATCTGACGCGCCAATCTAAACGCCTTATGAATATCCCCGCTTTTGTAATAAGCAATACTACTGACCAATCCCCGAAAGCCTTCTTTATACCTATTAATCTTTTTAGCCTGGCTGATAGTAAACGGAAGCCTAAGAACCCATCGAACAAATACCCAAGCAGTAGAAAGAGTTATCAAAAAGGCCAAAATGATAAGAGAAAATATACCCAAAGATGTAGAAATATCATACTGCCCCCAATGGATGGAAACATCACCTGGCTGGCTAGCGACAATCAGCCCCAGAGCGACTAGAGCGGACAAACATACGAAAAAGAAAAGAGCCCTAACCATGATCGTTCCCCTTTAACCCAAGTCCTAATAACGCGCCTAAAATTGCATCTTCTGCTTGCTGCAAAGCCTGAATAGCATTAACCCACAACTCAGCCTTGATCATCCATGCTTTATAACGCTCTGATAAATTGTCTTGCTTTCTTAAAATATCCAAGGCTCTGTCTACATCATGTTTCATAAGAGCATCCATCACATTGTGTACAAAACTTTCTTCGTTTACCTTATGGACCTCACCTGTCTTCCTAATGTGAACAATATCCCTAAGCATCTTTTGCACACGCCAGAGGTAAAAGCCACCATCAACTTTTTTCTGTTGTCCCTGTTTCTCTTGTTCAGCAATGTCTATAAATGATTTTTTCAGTTCCAGTGGTGAATAAACCTTCTGTTCAGCATAAAACCTTAAATTTTTCATAGACTCGTCAATAACCTTAGCTACAGAAGTATCACTGACAAGGTTTATTCTTTTTATCCCAGACAGAGAACCATACCAATTCTTCCCCTTATAAAAATCTATCTGAGCCTGCTGAAAACATTTCCATACACGATCATAATCTCTAAGCTTTAGGGCCAAAGTTTTAATATCTAAATCAATCTGCTGTTGCCACGCTTTAAAGTCTTTTGAAGATTCAAAATGCGCCACCGATTTCCCACTGTATTTTGATTGTTTTAATTCGATACTTTTTAAAGCCGTTTGCAAAGCAAAAATATGAGAACGTGTTTCATTCATAAAAGCTTTAAGTTCATTGATGTCCTGCTCATATTGACCAGCCTCAGAAACAAGTCCTTCAAGACGATCTATACGCTTATCTAGACTTTGCAAAGTAGCATCACTCACCTCTGCTGGCTTTTCATCCGAAATATCCCTAGCCGATACCAATAACTCATCGGGATTTTTTACTGTTACTGTATTTTTAGAAGAAACCTTGTGTTTTTCCGTTGACCCCCAAAGCCGCACCACAGAAGCCCATACATCTTCACCATGAGGTTTTGTTATAATCATATAAGCCCCCCAAATCACAACCAGAACAGCAGCAACACCCAAAGTTGCATGCAAAAAGAAGCGTTGGCTTTTTAGACTTGCTCCAACAGCTGTCGTAGGCTTCTCTTTTGACTTAGTAGCAGAAGTTTTCCCTGTATTCTTACTAGCATCCGTCATTTTTCAATCCTTTGTCTATGACCAACATCAAGTGATTCTAGCGCTTGTTATTCCCTTGAGCAAGTCTATGAGAGACCCTTCGTTGGGTTGACCAGAAACATAAATACTTTGGAAAGGTAAATCACGCAAAAGGCCTTTTATTTGTGTGCTCAGCACACAAGCTATGTGTCCTTTAAGAAGGTCTCTGGAGGCAACAGGAAAAAGATTTTTAAAGGCCTCTGCCGACCGTGAAGAATAAAACAAGACAACCACTTGCAGAGACGAACGTAAGAGATCAAAAATGCGCGGATCTAGAAACTTTGCTTGCGTTGCTTTATA
>CAZQLR010000013.1:3494-8793 GCA_964594205.1 uncultured Alphaproteobacteria bacterium | reverse complement strand
TTTTTTTTGACTAAATTCGCAGGACGGTAAACTACTCAAGGCCTTTAATGCCTGTAAACTAGTCGTAATAATTGTGCGAAACGGCGCTAAAAATGATGGGTTGCACATCATAACTTGCACATTAAGCATCGGGTACACGTAAGGTGAAAAACCACAAGTCTCCAACGTCAGGGCTGTTTTGTACGCTTCTTCTTGAGGGCGCGTCAAAATAACAGGTATCTTTGTACAGTCCGTCATTTTCTCTAAAAACATACCCTTTCATTTGGTGACAACTCATGCCTTTTTCTGACCAAGTTCTCCTATCAATTTTTTCGCCAACGCCTGTATTGCTGTTTCTGCTTCTTCTCCAGAACACTCTACCTTTCCTTCACAAAAAGTCAGGGTATCAGCATCACCAACCATACCCCTAAAGGTAACATCTCCAGCGCTTTTCTTTCCTTTAGTTCCTAGTTCAGCATAACCTGCGATGGGCATACGACAAGATCCATTCAACGTCTTCATAAAAACGCGCTCCCAATACCATCTTTCCGCCGTTTCAGTACAGTTCAGCGCTCGTGTCAACACCTTAGTAACACCGTCATCAACCCTTGTTTGTAAAACCAAAATTCCCTGTCCTGCAGCCGGCACAAAAACTTTTGGATCGAAAATCTGCTGCGTTAAATGGTCTAAGCCCAAACGCTGCAGGCCACATAAGGCCATGATAGTACCATCAAACTCTGTTTCTAGTTTTTTAATACGGGTAGATACAGAACCGCGCAGAAGACTCACACGCAAATCCGGCCTCATTTTTTTTACATACACTTGACGTCTTAACGATGCCGTCCCAATACGTGCACCCACTGGCATATCTTCAAGCCGGCTATACCGAGTTGATACAAAACAATCCCTCGGATCCTCACCTGGCAAAACACCTGATATTTCTAAACCGTCAGGACCTTCAACAGGCATGTCTTTCGCACAGTGCACTGCCAAATCCACCTGATTGTCTAACAAAGCGTGCTCTACCTCTTTCGTAAAAAGCCCCTTGCCTCCTATCGCAGATAAGGCATCGTTCAAAAATTTATCACCAGTAGTAACAAAGCCTGCAATGTCAACACTGATACCTGGATTCGATGCCTCAAGAAGATCTTTTACAAAATTGGCCTGAGCCATAGCCATAGGGCTTTTTCTTGTTCCAATACGCACTTTTTTCAATACTAAAAACCCTTGTTTTCTATCTTGTAGAAACGATATCACGCCTTTTCAAGAACGTCTTCAAAAAAGTCACCCCATTGGCACAGTTCAGAAAGATGTTCCTATACCATACGAAAAAATTTACTTCGTCGATAAGTGGGGAAAATAAACTTGAATAAAACCTGATTTTATTTAGTTGTATAGAGCAGAATAAGGGTTCTCAATCTACTGTAGCTTCTATATAGTACCGTTGGAGTTGCTGTACGATGAAATTAGGTTCATCCCTGTGTATACATCCAGTAAATAATATGAAGTGAGGAGACCACGATGGCTCACCAGCCTTTGATGCCTAAAGCCACAGCTGTTTGGCTTATTGAAACGACATCTCTTACCTTTGAGCAAATTGCTAACTTTTGTGGCATGCATGTATTAGAAGTACAAGCCTTAGCCGATGGCGATGCTCTTATCGTTGGTGTAAGCCCTGTTTTAAACGGCCAACTTACAGAAGAAGACATAAAAAGGTGCGAACAAGACCCAACGGCCCGACTTAACCTTATGGAAACAGAATCCATAAGAAGGGAAAAGGAAAAAAAATATACACCCCTTGCCCGACGACAAGACAGACCCAATGTCATTGCATGGTTTGTTAAATTTTGTCCTTCTATGCCCGATGCACAGATAATAAAAATCTTACGTACGACAAAAAAAACTATTCACGCTATCCGCACGCGCACACACTGGAACATCACCAACATAAAACCAGAAAATCCTGTGTCTTTAGGTTTCTGCAGTCAGGAAGACCTCGATGTTTTAGTAGAGAAATACGGTAATAAATAAACCATACAAAGGGCCCTCGAGGCTCTTAATTTTTGACACAATGCCAATGTCCTGAGGATCATGGAAAGAAAAAAAACAGGTTCTAGTGATTTAAAGCCAAAAAAGATCATGATTTTGGCCGGCGAGACCTCTGGTGACTTCCTGGGTGGAGAGCTTATGAAAAGCTTACAAGAACTTCATCCAAATCTATCTTTTGAAGGTATTGGTGGTGATAACATGAAACACCACAACCTTCAGTCCCTTGCGTCTATGGACACTTTTTCCATCATGGGGTTCACTCAAGTACTTTTCGCTTTGCCTCATTTGCTCAAAGTACGCAAGCTTATACTGGATAAGCTAAAAAGTGGTCACTACATAGGGGTTATAACCATCGATATGCCGGCCTTTAGCTTTTGGTTAGGGCCTGCTATAAAAAAGTTATCCATACCCCACATTCACTACGTCGCACCAACGGTTTGGGCATGGAAACCCCAGCGTGCGGAAAAAATCTCAAAATTTTTGGACGCCGTTTTATGCTTGTTTCCTTTTGAACCACCTTACTTCGAAAAGCACCTCCTCAAAGCTCCCTTTGTCGGTCATCCTCTTGTTGAAAAGTTTCAAAAGGTCTCACCTCAGGAAATAAAAAATTTCAGACGACGCTACGGCCTTCAGGATGACGACAAAACGCTTTGCCTCCTTCCGGGCAGCCGTACCGGTGAAATACGTCGTCACCTACCTATTTTTCTTAAAGCTCTCTACCTTTTTGTCAGCCAGGTTGCACACATACACCGACCCAGTGTTCCCAACCTAATTTTTCTACCCGTACCAAAATCTAAGGCCCACCTGGTTGAGGACATCCTTTCCCAGGAAAATACCTTTGGCCTTCCTCCCATTCGCGTCATAACGGATGACACCATTAAACCCCTAGTCTTCCAATCATCCACTGTGGCGTTGGCCGCTTCCGGCACCGTAACGCTAGAACTCGCCTGTTGCCAAACACCCATGATTGTAGCCTATGAAACGTCTGCTCTTAATGCCATACTGGCCAAGCATCTTCTAAAAACACCTTATGTCGCCATGGTTAATATTTTACTTAATCGCCGCGTCGTTCCGGAATACCTACACAAAGCCTGCCGCCCAAGAAACCTAAACGCTGCCCTAAAGACGCTTATGGTTAATCCAATGACACAAATTGCCAATCTGGAAGCCATACCCCGCTTGCTAACCACCAAGGGCCTGTCACCCTCAAAAGCGGCGGCTCAGTCTATTTCAGAAATCTGGAAACTATAAATTCTGGGGTTCGGCAGCGTGCTCGCCACGATCACGCTTTCCCAGCCGCAGCTTGAGCATCGGCCAATAACCTTTCAACCACAACACCCTGCTTCATAAGCAGCGCGGCATCCACTAAACCATCCTCTGTTAAAACAGACTGCTGTGATGCCCCCACAGAACACGCGGCCGGTGGTCTGTTGTCGTGATCTTTACCCTCAATGTTTTGGTCTGCCGATATAGCCACATAGAAAAAATTCGCATAGGGCGGTGAACCTTCTTCATGCTCTAAAACAAACTTTTTTTGCCATGCATGTCTAAATTCTTGGGCTATGGAATACCCACAACCACCACAAACTTCCCGCAGGGAATGAATATGCAAAACCATCCCCACCACTTCAAACTCTTGATGATTTTTTATAATATCGCGCATTTGTTCAGCAACACCATCAAAATCTCCACATTCAAAAGCCCTGCCTGCCAAATTCCTTGCTTCCTGCTCTTGTGAAATGGAGTAAGAACGAACTAGCTTTCCATACTCACTCACACCAAAAACGCCCATATGGTCCAGTAAGTACTGCTCACTGTCCACAAACGACCCCACACCACTGGCCACACCCTTTTCAGCACTACCCAATACTCCTGCAATGTCATTCAGCCTTTGACGCCCCAACGGCAATTTCTCCTCTTCCTGTTCCGCTTCTAAAAACTGCTTTGCTAGCTTTTCTTGGACTTCACGCCCAACATCCCGCTGATGATCCAACCAGTGTTGGTTAAACTCTTGCATTTTGTCGTGGCTAAGCGGAGATTCAAACACAACTTCATACTTATTTTCATCTACCTTATGCACAAACCTATCACCGTACCCAAGGCGTTCTTTAAAACGCTCATACAAGCTATCAGGATCATACACCGTATCAGCCGTTCTTTTGCTTCCTGCCTGAACAACTTTATAGCCAGCTCCCTTTTCTGGGTACTCTCTAGCAATCCAGCTACTTACGAATGCCAAAAAAGGAACAGCCTCCCTCGCAAAACCAGAATTCGTTTTGGTATCTACTTCGAAGAATGGCTTATAAATAGCATGAAACTCCTTACCGTTTTTTATAATAAGACTAAAACCGCCGATAGCCACATTTTTACTTTTACCAACACCTCCATCTTTCATTCTGCCCATTTTTTGGGAAAAATCCTCATGTAGCCGATCTAAATCAAATCTTCTCTCTAGATGAACCACCTTATCATCTTTAAAAACCACGTTACCATCAGGCCCTGTTTTAATGTCCTCCCATTGGAAGTTCAGAGTCTTCACCCTTCGAACACCAAAATCATCATCAGCTTGAATCACCGGTGGATGAGCAAAGGAATATACCGACGAAAACAATAGTCCCAAACAAGCAAGCGAGAACCTCCCCATCACCATGCTGCCTGCTCAACCCCATGAAGCCTAGCAACATCATCACTCAGCCAAACAAGTTTTTTCACTTTATCACCAGCAAACCTTTCCAAAGAATCCATCCAATTGCGACTTACAAAATTATTCCCAACTACATTAACAGCTTTGATGTTTGGCAGTCTTGACAATAGGCTAGTGAATTTTTTCATCAAAATTTCATCGCCATCTCCTTCAATCCTATTATAAGCAAGATTAAGCCTCTGCAATCCCCTGAGCCGTTCGCATTCAACAATAAAATCCAAAAGCTTTGCGGCACCTTCCTTCGCAATCATCTGGCCAGACAAATCTAGCTCAATCTCCTCTTCCAAATTGTGCATATGCTTAATTTCTTCAATAGCCTCGCTCACCGATGTAGGACGCCCCGGTCTTTTACCCATAGCTCGAACAAGGCCATCATCGGCTATGCAATAACTATCAAAACTAAGACCATACGACAAGTCACAAGTGCATGCAAAAGCCCCGCACACAAACGCATATAACGCCATCTTTTTCATCATTTGAATCCTCCAATAAAACTAAATCCAATACCTATAAAAACAGTAATCAAGAAAAAAATCCAAAGCAAGCATAATATAGGGGAAAGAAAAA
>CAZQLR010000013.1:0-3394 GCA_964594205.1 uncultured Alphaproteobacteria bacterium | reverse complement strand
CCGCCGGTTAATTCTTGCAGCTCTTTGGCGCTTAGGCAAAACACCGTGTTGGGCGTACCTGCTGCCGCCCAAAGTTCTGCATGTTGCAAAAGGTCTTCATCAATATAGGTTTCTAATGGCTGGGCATGAGCAACGGGTGGAATACCACCGATGGCAAAACCCGTTACCTGACGGGTAAACGCTGCATCGGCTTTGGTTATTTTTTCACCCACATGGGATGCTATAACTTTTTCGTTAACGCGGTTAATACCACTGGCTAAAACTAAGATAGGTTTGTGGGTGTTTTTCGTCTTAAACACCAACGATTTAACAATCTGGGCAACATCACACCCCAAAGTCTGAGCAGCAGCATCAGCTGTTCTCGTGCTAGACGACAGTTCCCGCACGCTAAAACCAACACCCTTGCTGTCAAGAAAGTCCTGTACAACCTTGGCGCTTCTAGCAAGATCTTGACGCTCGTTGTCTTCTGCCATAATGCCTCACCCCTCAGTCAACACAAAGAAAAAAGCCAGAATCTTAGTCTTTCTTAGCCGCAGCCTTTTTATTCGCTGGTTTTTTGGATGATTTTTCAGCCTTAGCAGAATCTTTTTTACCATCATCCAATATTTTCAACGCCTCTTCTTCCAGCTTTTCTATCTCTTGAAGAAGATCCTTAAGTTTGATGTCTTTGTCCTTGAATTTAGCCGTTTCAAGAATAGCATCAACAACTTTGTCCTCATAAAAAGGCGCTTGGAATTCCATGAACACTTCTTTGTTTTGCGTAAGGTAGTCAAAAACCTGCTGTTCCTGCCCACGATACTGCTGAGCATAGCGCATAGCTTCCTGGCGCATAAGAACAGGGTCTAATTTAACTTTTTTCTGTGAACCAATCTCAGCCAACGCTAAGCCTAAAAGGATTCGCCGGCGAGCAAGGTTCACATGCTCTTTCTTAAAGGTTTCTTCAGTTACATCTTCCAAAGATGTATCTTGCTGTTTTTGTTGATTGTATTCGTTCCAAATAGCGTCAAGCTCTCGTTCTAACATTTTCTTAGGAACGTCTTGGTCAAGCTGACTTGCGATAAAGGTAAGAATTTGACGCTTCAAATGCCGACGCGTTGTTGCGTTACCTTCTTGTTCAAGGCGTTTTTCCATTTCTTGCTCTAAGGCAGCTTTGTCTTTGAGCCCCAATGTTTTGGCAAACTCATCACTTACTTTAGCTGGCTCAAGTTCCTTTATATCATGAAGCTTTATCTTGAAAACAGTTGGTTTTCCCGCAAGTTTTGGTTCGTGGTATTCTTTGGGGAAAGTGACGTTAACATCAAAAGTATCGCCTTTCTTTTTACCAACAATCTGATCTTCAAAACCCGGTATAAAACTACCCGATCCTAAAATCAGCTTGAAACCTTCTGCCTTGCCACCATCGAAAGGTTTGCCATCCAAAAAGCCCTCAAAGTCTATGATGACTTGATCTTTGTTTTTCGCAGGTCTTTCTTTTTTAAGGTCGACTTCCTGAGTATGTTGAGCCGCCAACGACTCTAACGCCTCAGCAACACGAGACTTTGTATCGCTCACATTCAAACGAGACAACTCTAAACCTTCCACCTTAGGAAGCTTAAGAACTGGCAATGATTCAATAACAGCAGAAAAGGCCAATCCTTTATTCTCATCATAAGAACTTACCTCAACACTGGGGGTTCCTGCCATTTTGATTTTCTTATCTTTAACGTAGGTACTAATGGCGTCAGATATAACATCATTAACAACATCACCCATGACTTGTTGACCATATCTTTTTCGTAGGATATTTAAAGGCGCTTTTCCTTTGCGAAAACCTGGCAAGGCAACATCTTCACCTTTTTTAGCAAGCCTAAGATCAACCTCTGATTCCACAGTCTTGGCAGGAATTATCGCCTCGATAGAACAGGTTAAACCCTCGGTGTTTTCTTTTTTGATATCCACGTGCGCCCCTTTAAACTTTTGCCTTGATTTGAGATGGTACGGGCGGAGGGACTTGAACCCCCACGGCCAAAGCCACTAGGACCTAAACCTAGCGTGTCTACCAATTCCACCACGCCCGCGTGTAAGTAACTGAAAGATCCTGCACTAACATTCCTATGACCAAAAAGATCAACAAACGGTCATGCCCAGATCTTACCGACAAATCTCTATACCATATGCACTAAAAACCACAAAGAAAAAAAGGAGACAACCACCAATTTTTTATGGCTAGAGAAGCAAAAAATCACTAGCCTTCCAGTTTTCTGTATTTCATACGTGTGGGGTTATTGGGGTCTATATTTTTACGTCGGTAAAAATCTTGCGCATAGGCATCGTAATTGCCCTCAAACCACTGAACATCTGCATCACCTTCAAAAGCCAAAATATGCGTGGCAATACGGTCAAGAAAAAACCTATCATGGCTAATAACCAAGGCCGTACCACCATACTCAAGAAGAGCCTCCTCCAAAGCACGCAAAGTTTCAACATCAAGGTCGTTGGTCGGTTCGTCCAGAATCAAAACATTAGCGCCGCTTTTTAGGACCTTGGCTAAGTGAACACGGTTACGCTCACCACCAGAAAGTTGCCCTACACGCTTCTGTTGGTCTGTACCCTTGAAATTAAACCAAGAACAATACGCCCGACTGGATACTTCCCTTTTTCCAAGCGCTACAACATCTAAACCCTCGGACACCTCTTCCCAGACAGTCTTACCATCATCTAAAGCACCACGAGACTGATCCACGTATCCCAGTTGCACCGTTTTTCCTAAGGAAACAGTTCCCCCTGTTGGTTCTTCATGTCCAGTAATAATTTTACATAAAGTAGACTTACCCATTCCATTGGGACCAATGATGCCAACAATAGCACCAGGCGGCACACTAAAAGTTAAGTCCTCCATCAAAACCCTATCACCAAAGACCTTTTTCAGGCTCTCCATCTGGATAACCACATCACCCAAACGAGGCCCAGGCGGTATGGTAATAGACTGCGTGGATGTGTCTTTTTCAGAAGACTGATCCAAAAGAACTTCATAGTTTTTAATACGTGCCTTACTTTTTGCTTGCCGGCCTTTGGGATTTTGTCGCAACCAATCAAGCTCACTTTCCAAAGACTTTTGTCTCGCCTTTTCATGGGCTGATTCAGTAGAAAGCCTTTTCTGCTTTGCTTCCAACCATGCAGAATAATTACCCTCAAAAGGAATACACTGACCCCTATCTATTTCCAGGATCCACCCCACAACATTATCCAAGAAATACCGATCGTGGGTAACCAAAATGACAGCTCCCTTATAGTCTTGAAGGTGGCGTTCTAGCCACGCGACTGAACTTGCATCAAGGTGGTTTGTTGGCTCATCCAGCAGCAGAATATCAGGTTTTTCCAGCAAAAGTTTGCAAAGAGCAACACGGCGACGCTC
>CAZQLR010000012.1:14592-17945 GCA_964594205.1 uncultured Alphaproteobacteria bacterium | reverse complement strand
TTTTTTTCCTAAGCCTATGTGGCGTCATATGGAGTTGCTATTTTTTCGTTCTTAAAAAAGTATTTAATCAAGAAGAATCTGCTTAACCTGATGCTTCCATAGCTTCCATCCAGGCCAAAGTAACAGCACCATGCTCTGCTGGTGTGCGGCAGTCCTCGCCACCGCCTATACAGTCAAGAAAATGAGAACACTCATCCTTCAATGGTTCACTCATAACCACAGAAACAGACTCCATAGTCATAACGGGTTCTTGTTCTCCATCAAAAGGAATCTTTTCATAGAGCCCCAGCTTAAGTTTCTCATCCCAGGGCTTTGTATCATCAAAAATAAGGCAACCCTTGGAACCCTGAACAACCAGAAGTTGCTCTTTTATAGGCCAAACTCTCGAAAACAGCATGTTCACAGATACACCACCCCGTACAAAACCAGCCGATAGTTGGTCATCACAAGGCATAAGCTTAGGTCCATGACTAGAAACAGACCATTCAACGCCTTCTAAGTTACCCAATAAGGCCTGTAGCATGCTCAAGTCATGGGGGGCAAAATCACGCAAAATAGACTCATACGCCCTAAACTTCCCAAAATTACAACGCCTTAAAGTTATATTATTCACACAACCTATATCACCCTCTTGAACCATGACTAACAATTTCTCAAAACACGGATGATATCTTAAAAGATGACCTATCATCAACGTAACATTGGCTTTCTTAGCTAGCTCACGAAGCTCATAGGCCTCTTTAGAGTTCTCAGCCAAAGGTTTTTCAACAAAAACGTGTTTTCCTCTGCCTATAGCTTCCCGTGCCAATTGGCTGTGGCTTGGCGTTGGTGTAGCTATAACAATACCGTCTATGGTCGCGTCATCAAGTAAAGATTCCCAACCTTTAACCGGTATACCCTCATACAAGACATCACCTGTATCCTTGAAGTGTTCCGAACAAACAGCCTTAAGAGCACCAAGCTGATTAAAATTTCTAACCAAATTTTTACCCCAAGCACCGACGCCAACAACTGCTACTCTAGGTATTTTTTGATATGTCATGTATCTCATCCAAATGTAAAAACCATATTAGTTATATCAAATATTTTTAGGGTAGCGAACACGCGTCATAAAATGTAAAATAAGGTCGATACGACAGGTAAAATTCATATGGCTTTTCATCCCAGTGTTGACGAAAATGCCCCAGGTTTCTGGGTAGGTTACTATAAAGGTCTCGGGTATATACTGTGGGGCAGTATTATTTTCATCAATCTCGCTATTGTTGGTAGAAACTTTTTTTTCTTGGATTGGCACCAAGCTTTAGAAGCCATACAATCATGGTACCAACCTAGCCATGTCAGTTTTTACTATGCCATGGGTGTTTTATTCGTCTTAGGCGCCCTTTCCTTTGTCGTCGACAGTACGGCCAGACGTTTTTTAACCGACTCTCCTGGATAATAATGGATTTCTCTTCTGGGAATCTCTGTATTATTTACTCTCTCTTTCTTCCATGGGCTGCCCATAAGTCTCTTTGACACGCATCATCATAAAACTCGCTATTGCTAACATAACTGGCACCACAAGCAAGCTCATACGTAAGTTTTCCAAAGAATAAGCAGCCGCGCCTATTCCTTCAGCCATGCGACTACTACCCTGAAGAAAGTCCAAAACATAACCAACCAATGGCTGAGCAGAGGAAGCAAAACCCATGGCTAAGGTATTACAAAAACCAACAGTAAAGGCGTTTACATGGCTTGGATTAAGCTCTCGTATGATGGGGAAAATAAGAATCTGTGCTCCAAGAGAAAAACCCAAAACACACAACAATGCAGCCGTCCAGAACTCGTTTTTAAGAGGCATGAAAATCAGCACCAAAGACAAGATGGTCGCTACCACACAAGATCCCAAAGCCACAGACTTCCGCCGGTGTATAGTATCTGAAAACCAACCACACGCAGGGCTACCCAAAGCCATACCTATAAAAATAATAGAAAGAAACCCTGCGGCCTTGGCCTTGGTGCACCCCCATTGCTCCATCAAAAAGGGCGTCCCCCATAGCTCGCCAAATACAGTCACGGGAATATACATAGCACCACCAAAGAGGCCTGTCATCCAACTGTGTGGATTCTTCAACACAACCAAAACTTCTCGCCAATCTTTTTGACCAGCCACATCAACAATCAGCGTCTCATCCCTATCCCTAATGAAAATATAAATAACCACCGCTAAAATAATACCAACAAGGCCTGTGTAAAGAAGCGTTGACTGCCAACCCATAGTGTCCACACCCCAAGCAAGAGGAGCTGCTCCACCAAGAGCACCCACAACACCAATAGTTAAAGTAAGACCCGTCAACAGGCCATATCTATCTAAAGGAAACCATTCACTCGATATTTTTAAGGTTCCCACAAGAGCAAAAGCCGAACCAGCCCCTATCAAAAAACGTCCAATCCACGCAAACCAATAGACATCAACAAGCGCCATGATCATGCCACCGCCTCCGCAAAGAATAGCGCCAACAGCCAAAAAAATCCTGGCACCATAGCGGTCAATAAGAAGCCCACTGGGGATCTGGAACAGTGCATAACCATAATAAAAAGAGGAAGATAAAATCCCCAAATAAGTAGCATCAATTTTAAAAAATGACTTAAGCTCCGCCTGCATCACATTAGGTGACACCCGCAATAAAAACTCGTAACCAAAAAAGAAGGCTGCAAGGGACCAAAAAAGCACAGCTTTGGAAGTAATTTTAGTTACGGGACTAGACTGGTCTTGTAATGACATGACAAACCTTTAGCTACAGAGTTATTACATATGAGATGGGAGGCGACGATTATCCGGCCCTATAGGCCAAGCCTCGTCAACAATCATGACAGGTATACCATGATAGATGGGAAAAGAAAGCTTTATAGCCTTGCTAACAAGATGACCAGCGCTCTCATACTTCAGCGCTGTATGGGTAACAGGGCACACCAAAAAATCCAAAAGAGCTGGGGATGGCTTTAAATTCAAGCCCCCAGCACTAGAACCACTGGATAATATCGAAGATGCATCTGTCATTTTTTTCTCACTAACGGGAGCAACCTTAGAATTTTTTTCAAGCTAATGAAAGGAAAAAATTCAAACCATCGACTGGTTGTCCATCCTGATGATAATAGCCTGGGCGGATACCTTGCTGCACAAAGCCTAGATCTTCGTAAAGCCTGATTGCTTTTTTATTCGTGCAGGCAACTTCTAAAAAAACTTTCTCCACACCAGATTTCTGACAATACAAACAAAAGTGCTGAACCAGTTTTTTACCAAATCCAAGCCCCTGATAACAAGGCTCCACAGCAACAGCGTGCAACTCAGCCTCAACGCTCGCTAGTATGTG
>CAZQLR010000012.1:12094-14492 GCA_964594205.1 uncultured Alphaproteobacteria bacterium | reverse complement strand
TTTACGGCTTTAGAACGCAACTCTTTTTGAAAAACACCCACTTTCTTACCAAGACAAGCCGCGGCCAAAGCAATACTTTCTTCTTTAAGTACTTCTACACGTACTCTCGCCACACCTTGTTTTCTAAAGCCAAGAAGCTCAGCCGCTTTACGCGATAAATCAATAACACGATTATCTTTATGGTAAGGACCTCTATCGTTAACGCGCACAATCAAATCCTTTCCCGTATCCAAATTCGTAACACGCACAACGCAAGGCATTTGAAGTGTTGGATGAGCTGCCGTGATAGCGTCTTGATTAAATATTTCGCCATTAGCCGTCTTTTTCCCGTGGAAACCTGGACCATACCAAGACGCTAACCCTTCTTCCTTGTAATCAAAATCAGCTTGCGGCTTATATCTTGAACCCTTTATCCGGTAGCCACGTCCAACCTTATAATGGCTAACCTTCATCAGTTCAGAAGCATCAAAACCTTGCCTCAAAGCCGTTTGCATGGATGACTGAGACACCTGCATGGCCTGCCCAACACCACCATCAGCTTCAGAAACCATCGGTGTAAGAATCTCTAAACCAAAACCTACAGCTAGCAAAACCCCTACAAGGCTTAACCCAAAAACTTTTTTTGTATTGTGCCAAAATTTCATATCTGCCACTCCCATCAAGTTTCTAGCCAACGTACACTCTGTACTCGTCAACCTAGTACCCTTACATATAGGTACCAATTATTCCTTTTCAATAGGCCTAACTTCTTCTACCTCCGGCACATAATATTTCAACATATTTTCTATGCCAGATTTCAACGTTGCAGAAGAACTAGGACAACCTGAACACGCGCCTTTTAAAGAAACGAAAACAACGCCTTCTTCAAACCGTTCAAAACTTATATCCCCACCGTCCATAGCTACAGCAGGACGCACACGTGTTTCAAGCAGTTCCTTTATTTCATTAACAATAGCCTGCGTATCTTTATCATACTCATCCTCAGCCGTTTGTCCTTTTTGTGTTTCCACATCTTCTTTTTTTGACGCATAAAACAAGGGTGTGTTTGAAACAAAATGTTCCATAATAGCACCCAGAACAGGGGGTTTTAGAACATACCACTCTTTGCTTTCTGTTTTGGTAACTGAAATAAATTCTCTACCATAAAAAACAGCCGCAACACCGCCCAAACTGAAAAGACGAGACGCCAGAGGCGATACCCTCGCTTCCTCGGCGCTTTCAAAATGGGATACACCCTCTTCCATAACAACCTTGCCAGGCATAAATTTTAACGTGGCAGGATTGGGTGTTTCTTCAGTCTGAATAAACATACGAACTCTTTTTCAGCTTTGGTTTATTTCAAGGATTATCCTTATAAAGGTTTTTTTGGGGCAAACAACCCCCTCTGAATCCAGCAGAAACACAAACATTCATTCAGATCATTAAAAAATATACACTTGTTTATCAATAAGTTATATATTATTAAAAAAAAGACATTGATCGGCTAGAATCCTACAAATTGGCAAATTTGTTGCAAAGATGCACCAGCCTCAACAGGAATTCTTCATCTGATGAACATAGTAACTGGTATTATTGTATACGTGATCATCTGGTGGGTGTTGATTTTCATGATTCTCCCCATTGGTGTTAACCCCACAGAAAAACCACGCGATGGCATGGCTTGGGGACATCCTTCAAACATAAAATTGGCAAAAAAATGTCTTCTTACCACAGTGCTAAGCGGTATACTTTGGCTGGGTGTTTACACCCTCACGCAATCCCATCTTTTTAACTTCAGATGGCACCCTCATGACCCAGCCTTCACAGCAAAAACTTAACTTCCCCATCGTGGTTTTCCCCACCCATCACCAACCTTGAGAAACATACGTTTATTTAGTATACAGACTAAGCTTACATAAGGAACAAAGATGGCCAAACTTTATTTTTATTATTCCGCCATGAACGCTGGAAAAACCACTGTTTTGCTTCAGTCTAGTTATAACTATAATGAACGGGGTATGGAAACGCTGCTCTATACCCCCAGTCTGGATACCAGGGCTGGCGTTGGCAAAATTGCCTCTCGTATAGGGCTGCACGCCCAAGCCATTCCTTTTGACCTAGATTTTAATCTTTTCGAAGATGTGCGCCAACAATCACAAGAACGACCCATAAAATGCGTTCTGGTAGATGAAGCCCACTTTTTAACAAAACAACAAGTATGGCAGCTGATGACTATCGTGGATGATCTCAATATACCCGTGCTCAGCTATGGCCTTCGATCAGACTTTAGGGGTGAACCCTTTGAAGGTAGTCAATATCTTTTGACACTGGCTGAAAACATTGTGGAAATAAAAACTATCTGTCACTGTGGGAAAAAAGCCACCATGAACATACGCATGGACAAAAACGGCAAGAAAGT
>CAZQLR010000012.1:6280-11994 GCA_964594205.1 uncultured Alphaproteobacteria bacterium | reverse complement strand
TCTTTTTCCTGTCTCCCTCTCCTGACTACCATCCTTTTTCTGCGCACCAGCAGATTCCGCATTCGGATCCTTTACAGTAAGCTTCTCTACACGGTCAACAAAGTCATCAGAAACTGCAAACCTGACTTTCTTTTGCTGAACACCATGGCCATATTCTTGGATAGAAGACGTTCTTTTTTCCTTTCCTTCCTGATCTGAGCCCTCATCATCACTCATTCCACCATAAGCGCACGAAGAAGCAATAACCAACAAAGCGGACAATGATCGAACCATAAAATTTTCCATACTTTCTCTCCTTAAATTTTCAATACGCGCATCCTATGCACAAACTCATCCTAAAAATCAAGATTTTTCTCTTTTGAACAACTCACGCAGCTTCATGCCTTCGCATTTTGCTCTTGCATAGCGTAAGCCTCTTTCTCGTAAATGTCCAACTCTTTTAAGGTGGGCTTTTCAGGCACATCATTAATGTCCGGAAAGTCATCTTCTGTGTACACTTTCGCACAACCCTGCAAAACAAGAAGGAGTGCAACACACAGAAAATAAACAACTTTTCCTTTTCCACCCCACGAGGGGCAAATACTCTTGTCTAACAAACTGATACTCCTTGGCAAAACAATACTTTTATTTCTGGGGGTTAAAAAACATCCCCTAAACATTTTTTCGTTGACAGGGCTGCTCCTGTATGTTCCACACTATACTTGTTATGTGCTATGTTGTGAAGCATTTTAGAGAGTTTCTGTCCAGGGTTAAATTTAACCAATTGTACGCCCTGCTTTTTTCTGCCCTTCTTCTTAGCTCTCCCTTATTAAATTGTTGCGCTACGGATTTTGCTCCCCAACCCCGTTGGCATGGGAACGTCTTTACCAGTTTTAAGGTTGGGACACAACGCAACATCGGTCAGATGGGATTACTCATACCCGTGGCTCAGTCCGTGTCAGACATGACCTTCATGGATCTACGTGGCATGTTAGATTCCAGACAGAACAAAGAAGCAAACGTTGGCCTAGGATATCGCACTATGAGCGGCGCGTGGATACATGGTTTTTATGCCTTCTTTGACCGCAGAAAGTCCCAGTTTGACAATCATTTTTCTGAAATAGCGGTAGGTTTTGAAAAACTCAGTCCCACCTGGGAAGGTCGTATAAACTACTACCAACCCATTTCTAAACGCCGTGAAATACGATCAAAATCTCAAGAAACATACTTCCGTTTTGGCCATGACAAAGTCGCCACGATGACATCCTATGATGTACCCTTAAAAGGTATGGACATTGAAATAGGACGCCGCATCATCAAGGGATTAAAACTCTTTGGCGGGTATTATCACTTTCAAGGCAACGGTGTTCGTACCATGAACGGGGTAAGAACACGCCTGGCCTATAAAGCCACCCAGCGCCTAATGATAGAGGGCGAGGCACAGTACGATACTATCCGTAAAAGCTCTTTTGCCGGTGGTCTTCGCTACACCATACCTTTTGGCCGCACTGACGAACCAACCCCTATGGATGAGCTTATGACCCAATCTATCGTCCGCGATATTGATATCGTTACAGCTCCAAGGACACGCCTGGAGCCACTGTCTAATGCAAAAGTCCTTTTTGAAGAAAACTCTGACCCAAGCTCTCTTGATCCTTTCTCTTTCGATCCTGATTCATACTACACGCACGTTCTAGAGAGCGATGGCAGACTCACACCTCTACGCGACTACTTTCACAAGCATAGAGAAAGCATAACACCGCGAAGGAACTCATTGATGAGCACCAACAGCGCCTTTTTCCCCAACGGCCCATCACCACTTACAAACACCAGCAATCCTGAACAAGAGCTCCAACAATTCACTGGAGCCGCCGCATCTGGTCTTTTAAGTCCAGTCCCCCACCGCCTAGACGGGTCTGATCAAACGCAACCAACACAGCTTACTTTTGACGCTGCTAACAGCCCTCTACAACAACCAGTAACCTTTGTTCCTGTACAACCAGAAACTTCACCTCAGAACCGTATACAGGTACCGCCTCTTCCACAACAGGTTGCCATTTCTTATTCAGAAATATTCCCACAACCAGAAACCGACACATCAGGGGACTATTACGACATAGACCTTTCCAGCCCGCCATCATCTTTTCAAACCACGACCATCCCTAAAAAGCAGTGCCCTCTACGTAAAATTCCGGCACGCGCAGCAGCAGCGAAAAGAAAAATGAAATCCGCACTGTCAACAAAAGCAAGACCTTCCGAGGGAGGTTTCGACGTTATCACCAACTTACAAGAAGAAGTAGCGGCAGCCCGGCCCCCATGGTATAAACGCTTACCAGAACGTATCAAATTGCGCGTTCAACAGTGGGAGCAAAGCTTCAAAAATAAAAAGCTCCAACAGTCACAAAGTTGATTTGGCCTACCTTGGCAAAAAAACCAATATGACGTATAAGGCATTATGGATACCTTATCAACGCAATTACCTTTCTGCATCCCTTTGCAAATAGCTCTTTTTGAGCCAGAAATACCCCAAAATGTGGGTACAATTTTGCGTTTAGGCGCGTGCCTCGGTATACCCATTCACATTATTGAACCTTGTGGCTTTGCCTGGAATGATAAGCACTTAAAGCGATCAGGCATGGACTACCTAGACCATGTAACCCTTAAACGCCACGATTCCTGGGATCATTTCCTGCGTTATTGTTACCAGCACCAGCTACGTCTTGTTTTTCTGGACGTCCATGGTAAAAAACCGTACACAAGTTTTACGTTTCACGATCAAGATGTGCTCATCGCTGGGCGTGAAGGAACAGGATTTGCAGGACTTAACCATCCTTTGCATAATAGCAGCGTTAAGATCCCCCTCAAAAATGGCCAGCGCTCTTTAAATGTTGCTGTCTCGTTGGCCATGGCAGCTGGTGAGGCGCTTAGACAGCTCAACGCCTTGTAAAATTACAAGTTTTGAAGGCAATTCACAAACCATTGAAGGAGGTATCCATGCTCCAAGAAGCTAGAAAAAAAAAGGCAAGCACATGGTTTTCTACCTTGCAGAAAGAAATTTGCCAAAGCTTTGAGAACCTTGAAAAAGAATTTACGATAAATCCAGACAATAACCATCCTTTAGAAAGGCCACCAGGGCGCTTCATTTTTGAAAATTGGCAGCGTGATGGCGGTGGCGGTGGTACCATGGCCGTTATGGAAGGCCGCGTTTTTGAAAAAGTCGGCGTAAACATTTCGACAGTTTACGGCAAATTTGCACCAGAGTTTTGTAAAGAAATCCCCGGAGCAGAAAACGATCCTCGATTTTGGGCAAGTGGCATCTCTCTTGTCGCCCATATGCAAAACCCTCATGCACCGGCTGTTCATATGAATACACGCCATATTATCACCTCTAAAAGCTGGTTTGGAGGCGGTGCCGATCTCACACCCACTTTTGAATATAAGAAAGATACCCTTGCTTTCCACCAAGCCCTAAAAAGCACGTGCGACATGTTCGACCCAACTTATTACCAACAATATAAAAAATGGGCCGATGATTATTTTTACTTACCACATCGCGGTGAACCACGGGGTGTAGGTGGTATATTTTACGACTACTTAGATTCAGGAAATTGGGACCATGATTTTGCTTTTACCCAAGAAGTAGGACGTTCGTTTGCAACAGTTTTTCCAAAAATTGTACGCTCACGCATGACCACGCCATGGACAACTGAACAACGAGAACAACAATTACAAAAACGAGGGCGTTACGTCGAATTTAACCTTCTTTATGACCGAGGGACACGTTTTGGCCTACAAACAGGGGGAAAAACAGAAGCCATACTCATGTCGCTGCCCCCAAAAGTTAGCTGGCCTGGGGAAATTATGGCAAAAAAGTAACCAAGAAAACAGAAAGAAGATCCCCTTTAAAAATAGAATATTGACCTTTTTTATTAAAAAAACTAGGATCGCCTTGTAATTAAGAGTTCAAACATACAAAATGAGACAGAGATGAAAAAAATTCTACCCTTTGCGCTAGTTGCGGGCCTCATCAGCGCACCCTTGGCCCAAGCAAAAATGAACAGTGGTGGCCAGACTTATGCCAACTTTAGTGCCGGTTACGGGACGGCCGATATTGGTGTAGATTATAGCTATGTAACTTTGCGTGATACCTTTTCTCTGGGGGCTCGTGGCTATATAGCCAGCCTTTCATTAGGACATTTTCTGGATGCTGCATCCACAACTAACAAAGCTCTTGGCTTCGAGGGTGTTGCAGAGCGCTCTAACATATCAGGTAAGGTTAACACCTCCTTAACGGATGTTAGCATATGGGCTAAACCTTCTCTTCGTTTTACCTTTGGTGGTCTTTTAGTCGGTAAGTATAGC
The DNA here is from genome assembly GCA_964594205.1 of uncultured Alphaproteobacteria bacterium. GTDB lineage: Bacteria > Pseudomonadota > Alphaproteobacteria > 16-39-46 > JAJRRM01 > CAZQLR01. The sequence continues at coordinate 7,653 of CAZQLR010000012.1, read as the reverse complement.
TTCTCCCCCTCAGCAGCTTTCATGCTGAAGGGTGGTGTTGTCGTGTCGCGCTGGGATTTCCACACATCAACAAGTGGAGCATCCAGAGCAAATGGAACACAGCTTACTGGTTTTCGTGCTGAAATTGCTTCAGAGTTTAAGGTAAATGATGAAGTTCATATGAATGTTGCTGCTGGATATACCGAATACAAAAGGGTCCGTATTAAGCACCCTTTCCCTTCCAGAATTAACCAGTTTATCTTTTCTCCAAAATTGTTGTCTGTTAAACTTGGTGTGACACGCTATTTCACCATCTAATAGCATGAAATAATGAGAACGCCGCAAGCTAACCCAAGTTTGCGGTGTTTTTTTGTGGAGTTAGTAGATACCATACTAAAAACTCAGAGAAACGCTGGTAAGTCAGGGTCATTTTTAGAGCTCTTCACCCTTCACGAAAATTGAGTTTTCTTGATAGACTTTCGTATTTTCTCAAGTATTTCCAAGTTTGTTGGGAGGAGCTTATAATGGCTAAGCCTGTCTGGTTTAACCCAGACATAAGACTGTTCCTCTAAGCTCTCTGGCATACCTACCCATTGAAAGCAGAAAAAAAAATGTAACTCTAAAACAGTATCATCTACCACATGCTTTGACATCAGTAAAAACTGACAATACTTTGCATCAACTACCATACCAAGTTCTTCTCGTATTTCACGAACCAACGCTTGGGTATAAGACTCTCTATACTCAACTTTACCACCAGGAAACTCCCAGTACCCAGCCCAAGATTTCCCTTTTGGGCGTTGGGTCAAAAGAATATCACCTGTTTTATTCATAAAAATACCCGCCGCTACACTCACACTTGGCGAGGATAACGGCAGGTCCTTACGTGTACCTCCAAAAGACGATGTTTCTATTTTTTCGCTCCTGGTATAGTTTGCACAGCAGGTGTGCCATCAATTTCAAAAACTTCCGGTTGTTCACTAGAGAAAAGCTCCTGCAAAATCTCCTGGGCCTTTTGCTGCGCCACAGCATCACGAAGGTCATCCTTTACATCTTCAAATTTTGGCGCTTTGGCTGGTCGTTTATCAACTAGCTTAATAACATGCCACCCAAAATCTGATTGCACAGGCACCGATGCTATTTCGTTTTTCTTCAGAGAAAAAGCAACTTCTGCGAATGTCGGAGATAGTTCATTCTTCATCAAAAGCCCTAAGGTTCCACCATTCTTAGTCTGAGCATCCAGGGATTTTTCTTTAGCCAAATCCTCAAAAGAAGCACCATTATTTATCTGACCAATGATTTTTGCAGCCTCTTCCTTTCCATTAACAAGAATATGTTGCAGCTCCACCGCTTCCTGAGCTGCAAAACCTTTGGCAAAAGTAGCGTAGTGAGCG
>CAZQLR010000012.1:0-6180 GCA_964594205.1 uncultured Alphaproteobacteria bacterium | reverse complement strand
CAGCTCCACCGCTTCCTGAGCTGCAAAACCTTTGGCAAAAGTAGCGTAGTGAGCGCGTATATTTTTATCAGTCAGCCCAGATTTAATGTTGTTCTGCATAAAAACTTCCCGCTTTGCCGCGTTTAGACAAAGTTTCTGCACTCTTTTAACTTCCGGGTCATTGTCTAAGGATTTATCCTTGGAAGCTGCTCTGTCCATAAGGTTTTCGGCTAACATCTTAGATCTTATAGCTGTAAAAACCATCTCAAAAGGAGCATCTTTCAGCTGCGGCTCAGCTGCCTTAAGGGCTTTAGCATCACTTAAACGCTTTGTGGTACCATCTTTAAACTTAATAATAACAGGATCATCTTCTTTGGCGTAAACATACCCGCCATTGTCCTGCATACACAACCCTAGCAAAGCGCCAGCAACGGACAATACCCTTATTTTTTTACCCATAATTAAACTCCTTTTTGCCACACTATTCTGCACAACACCTATAAAAAATCAACTTCTTTTCCCTTGCTACCCAACACATACCACTGCTTGACAAAAGAAAAAGCGTTAGGTAAAAGTTAGCATGCTCGTGTGTTGCGAGTATTATACAAACGTTTAAATGGAGGTAAATTATGTTTCGTCCTTTACATGACCGCGTCATGGTACGTAGGCTTGATAGCCAAGAAAAGACAAAAGGAGGCATTATAATTCCCGACACGGCTCAGGAAAAACCTCAAGAAGGTGAGGTTGTTGCCGTAGGCACGGGTCATCGTAATGAAAACGGGGTTGTGACACCTCTTGATGTAAAAAAAGGCGACAAAATCCTTTTTGGAAAGTGGTCCGGAACCGAAGTAACCATCGATGGTGATGAGTTCTTGATCATGAAAGAATCTGACATCCTCGGTATCGTATAAACATACTAAGTAAATAAGGAGCAATAAAATGGCTAAAAAAGATGTTCGGTTTGGCGCTAACGCCCGAGACAATCTTCTACGTGGTGTCAACACCTTGGCTGATGCCGTTAAAGTAACCCTTGGACCAAAAGGACGTAACGTGGTTCTTGGCAGTTCTTTTGGTGCTCCACGCATCACAAAAGATGGTGTGTCGGTCGCAAAAGAAATAACCCTTGAAAACGAGCTGGAAAACATGGGTGCTCAGATGCTTCGCGAGGTTGCATCTAAGACTTCTGACCTAGCAGGTGACGGCACAACAACCGCTACTGTTTTGGCTCAAGCCATCATAGGTGAGGGTATGAAAGCCGTAGCAGCAGGTATGAACCCCATGGATTTGAAACGTGGCATAGATCTAGCAACAGAGGCTGTTATCGCTGAAGTCAAAGCCCGATCAAAAGATGTTTCTACAAACGAGGAAATTTCTCAGGTTGGTACAATTTCAGCCAATGGCGAAGCTGAAATCGGCAGAATAATTGCCAAGGCTATGGAGAAAGTTGGTAACGAAGGTGTTATCACCGTCGAAGAAGCAAAATCCCTTGAGACTGAGCTAGAAGTTGTTGAAGGTATGCAATTCGATCGTGGGTATTTGTCACCTTATTTCGTTACAAACCCTGAGAAAATGCTATGTGAACTTGAAAACCCGCTTATTCTATTCCATGAGAAAAAGTTGAGCAACCTTCAAGCCATGGTGCCGTTGCTAGAATCTGTTGTGCAGTCTAGCCGTCCTCTTTTGATTGTTGCAGAAGACGTAGAGGGCGAAGCTTTAGCCACCTTAGTTGTCAACAAGATGCGTGGTGGGTTAAAAGTCGCTGCCGTTAAAGCTCCTGGTTTTGGTGATCGTCGTAAAGCTATGATGGAAGATCTTGCGATCTTGACCGGTGGACAGCTCATTTCTGATGATCTTGGTTTCAAATTGGAAAATGTTACCCTAGATATGCTGGGTTCAGCTAAACGAGTTGCCGTATCAAAAGATCACACGACTATCGTGGATGGTTCTGGTGAAAGCGACGATATCAAGTCTCGTTGCCATCTTATCCGTCAACAGATCGAAGATTCTTCTTCCGATTATGATCGTGAAAAACTGCAAGAGCGTTTGGCTAAGCTAGCTGGTGGTGTTGCTGTAATCCGCGTTGGTGGTGCAACAGAAGTTGAAGTTAAAGAGCGTAAAGACCGTGTGGAAGATGCCATGCATGCCACAAGGGCAGCTGTTGAAGAAGGTATCGTCACCGGTGGTGGTGCAACGTTGCTTTATGCGGCCAAGGTCTTGGAAAAACTTAAGTACGAAAATGATGACCAACGCGTTGGTATTGAGATCATCAGACGTACTTTAGAAGCTCCTATCCGTCAGATTGCAGCCAACGCAGCGGTTGATGGTTCCATCGTTGTTGGCCGTTTGCGCGACCAAAATGATAATAATTTTGGTTATAACGCTCAGACCGAAGAATACGGCGACATGTTTAAATTTGGTGTCATTGACCCTACAAAGGTTGTAAGAACAGCGTTGCAAGATGCGGCTTCCGTTGCGGGTCTACTTATAACAACCGAAGCTATGGTTGTTGAGAAACCTGAACCAAAGAGTGACGCTGCCCCCGGTATGGGTGGTATGGGCGGCATGGGTGGTATGGGCGGCATGGGTTTCTAACCCCCCGTTCTCCATAAAGTCTATAAACAAAAACCTCCCCTCTTCGGGAGGTTTTTTTATACCCCTAGTTAACTAGAAAAGCATTAAGGGCGGGGTTCTCATAAAGCCCAAAGAAAAAAGAAACTTCCCATTTATAATGTTGACAATGACTATAGTTAAGAGCACCTTGGCTTTAAATATTATTATTGCCAAGGAGTTTTAATGAAATTTTTTTGCTCTTGCTAATCTAAGGCGCGCTGCTATAGCCTGGGGTTGTAGCATAGTAAAGGTATAACCCGCGGCTTTTCAGTGCACGCATCATATAAGCAAAACTTAGAGTATTTATAGCATGATATATCGATTTTTATTATTTTTTGTTGTTTTTATCATCGGAATAACCGACACAGCTAGCTTTGCCATAAAAGATGAGGAGCTGAAGGATGTCCGGCTTGATGCACCGTTGGCAAAAAGAATTCCAACTTTTAAGTGGTCCACGATAATAGACGAAATAGTACCGAGCGAGCCCTATCGATTAACAATTGACCCCAAGGACATCACTGGTCAAAATCTAGACTACATTAGTTTTTTCTTGAAAGTTTTGAGTAAGAAGCCTACCGTTTCTTGTCAAGAAGTATCCATCATAAATGGAACCAGTTTTAAGTTTAACAGACTAATATCGGGAGCCGAACAACTTTTTGGGCACCCCACTGTTCGAACGTTTTCTTATACCCATAGCGGGAAAGCAAACCCGGCAACACCTTCTAAAGTTTTTCATAGCTTGGCCTCACCAGCAGAAAATATTCTCCTGAAGAGAGATGGAAATCTATTCGTTCTCACCAAAGAACCACCGTTTGATGATGATGCAGCATCCGTTGCTTCTTCTGTGGAGAAATTGGGTAGCTGCATTAGAGAGCAAGAAGACGATGATAAAAAGCAAAAGCTTGTGAATCAGTGGAATGAACAAGAGTATGACCCTAGTTTCTGCTTTCCTGAAAAAATAAGTCCCGATGGCTTTCTTGAATGCCACATAGAGGAATTACAACGCCATAGAGACCAAGAATCGTTCAACGATCACCCCTATTTGTATGTTGCATTGAGCGGTGTTAGTGGCGAAGACACTCTCCAGATCGTAGAAATGTGTCGAAAAAATACTCATATACGGTACGTAAGTATTGTGGATTCCTCTGTTTCTATAGAAGATTTAAAGCCCCTTTTTGGCCTTTTAGAAGGAGGCTCCCTCCGCCTTATTGATGTTTGCTCAGCGCTGCAATATGAAAAAGCAGCTGACAGTTATAAAAATCTAGAAGAATTTCTGGAAAAGAATAACAAGCAAAATCTCCTCGCCCGTTTCATATGGTTACCTTGGGACAGAGCTGAAGTTGTTTTTAGTAATCTAGATCTATCAGAGGGAATCAAGAAAAACCACAGAGAATTTTGGCTTGTGGATAGAGCCATTAACCTCTTCACAAGCAAGAAATAGACCCAAATTCTAACGTCAAAGCATAAAAAAGTTTTTAATAATGGCTTTCTTAAGGTATTTAAAGATAAAAAAAGCTGTTTTGCTTATTTCTTTTTTCTTATGTTTTCGTGAGGTTAATGCTGTTAGATGCGACTGTACAGATGATGGTACAACCGCATGCAGTGTGCGGCCATGCGGTTATGCTCGAGCCTTTTTACAAAAATCTTCTGTGGATTGGGGCGATGGTAATACTACAGATTTAACACCAACCTTGATAGCAATGAGGCAAGATTCTGAGTCAGCGCGCGTAAGAATCACGAGCGATGTGAGTCACTTTACTGCAAAGAATCCCAACGTTGCTTCTTTCGGTTTCATTTTTTTTGACCAAGCCGGCAATCAATCAAACGTCTTTTATTTTAAGCCTAGCGCCACAGAAGTTAATATCGAGACCCCCTTCTTTTTTTTCAGTGGGCGACGACTTTCAGAATCTAAAGATACAGACAATTGGGATGCGTTACAAAAATTGGCACCCGAACAAAAGGATGAGGAGCTACTAAGTAAGCTAAAAAAAAATCAGGATGACTGCAAGGAGTGGCTCAAGAAACGAGAGCCCAGCCAGTTAGCTTCTTCAATGGCACAGAGCACACTCGGCCTTTTTTTAGATCATTTCAAGATGCTTCTCACGAACAAGGCCTTGCAATTTCCCTTTTTTACGTATTTGAAACAACGATCCGATGATACCGCCAACGCTAGCGGAAATCAAGGCCTTCAGTTTTGTTCAAAAATGATTCGCTGTATAGAACCGGCTGCTGAACTATTAAAGGTAAACAGATCTTACTCTACGACCAGTCAAAAGGTCTATATTCCCAGAAACCTGACTAAAAAAGATGGGGCACATCAACACATTAAATATTTTACCCATAGCGAGCAATATGCCCTATTTAAAATGGGAAATGACAACGCAAGAGAATTAAACAACTTTCTACAGCAAGTTCGTAATAGACTAGGTGGTGATGGTTACTCTCTGGCAAAATATGCTGTGGTAGTCTATACTAGCCGGGCTATGTGTGCCCGTTGCTCCTATTCGATGGTTGTAGATTTTGAACAGACTTTTCATGGTTGCATAACTAACGCTTTCGGATGTGATACGCCAATCCAGAAAGTTTTTCTTGCAGGTTTTCAAGAGCTGTATGCATCAAATTTGCATGAACAACCACAAGATCCATTTGAGGATCTTATGGTAGGAAAAACACCTAATTCTCCATCCCCACTCATCCCTCAAAATACGAATGGAACGTTTGGGTATGAAAGCCTCAACTATAGCAACGAGGTCAATAACCCTCTACCTCTTATCTACCACTGTTTGCTTCCAATAAACGAAAATTTAAGGAAGGCCATTTCCAATGAAGACATTGAACAAGTAAAGTTTTTGTTATCCCTGGGTCCTAACTTAAGAGATGAAGACCAAAACCACTGGACAGCCATCCACATTGCAGCCCAAAGACATAATCCTGAGTTGCATAAAATGCTTGTTCAGTATTCAAGACAAGAGCTCAATGAAGAAGAATGGCAGAAATGCTTCTTAGTTCGCAACAGTTTTGACGATACACCTTTCCATGTTGCAGCCTATGAGAGTAATTTTGCATTCTTTGAAGTTCTTATAAAATCAGGGTTTCCTATGTGGATAATAAGAGAACTAAGGGGAAATGGTGACAATACACCAATGCACGCGGCTGCGGCCAGAGGGCATGGTAAACTTATGCGCTACTTGTTTGACATGTTTCGCACCTTTCATTCGTTTGACATATCCTTACCCACAGCTGCAGGGCATACAATTGCAGACTTGGCTCAGCTAAACGGGCACGTTGACGTCATCAACCTAATCGATCAGTTTCAGCAGAGCTTAATCGTCTGTACGACTGATACACACCACTAACAAAAAGCACCTCTCTCATCTGCAAAAAACGTCTTTCTTGCCTTCACCCTTTTTATTTAGTACAAAAAATAATACGCGAATGACATTTTCTTATATTGCACCGTCATAAGCACTATTGCTAAAGTTTTTTAGGAAGGGTTTTTACTATGCGTTCAGTTCATTACACTTTTTTAACTATCTTCTGTACAGGCCTACTGTTAACAAACAGCCAGGTGGCTTTTTCTGGTGTCAAACA
>CAZQLR010000011.1:19012-20211 GCA_964594205.1 uncultured Alphaproteobacteria bacterium | reverse complement strand
CGCGATTCCAGGTTGTGGTCTGCATCAAAAAGCAGAGAAAATTCTTTGGATTTGTCCAAAACAACATCCACTTTTGTAATGTTTTTCGTCTCCACATTATCAGCCACAACATTCACAGGACGTTTTCTAGCTTCCAGAACATCAAAGGTAAACTTAGCACCATCAGGCAAAACCGCACCTCGCCAGCGCCTGGGGCGAAAAGCGCTTATGGGTGTCAGCGCAAGAACATTCGCTCCCAAAGGCAAGATAGGTCCATGGGCTGAAAGATTATAAGCCGTTGATCCTGCTGGCGTCGCAACAATAACACCGTCCCCTACCAGCTCATCCAGCCGAATCTGTCCATCAACACTGATACGTATATGGGCAGCTTGATGCGTCTGTCGCCACAAATGCACATCATTAAAAGCCCAATGGATATGCTGAGCACCATTGTCCTCTACACAAGCCATGCGTAAAGGGTGAACTTTCAAGGCCTGCGCTTGCTTTAGCCTTTCTTCCAAAGGCCTAGCGCTCCACTCATTCATCAAAAAACCCACACTTCCCCGATTTAAACCATAAATAGGCTTATGATCACCAGCGTGCAGACTTTGTTTCAAAAGGTTAAGCATAAACCCATCGCCACCGACAGCCACCACGTGAGTGGCCTGAGCATGGCTCACAAAAGCCATAGATTCTTCTAATTGACACAACGCAGGATCATCTTGAAGATAAGGGTCAACTTGTAAACATACTTTCATACAAACCCTTACAGCTAAAGGTTAACTCTTATCCGTACCTTTTTTAACGTGGTCCAGAAGTTCATTAAAACAAGACTCCACCCTATCCACAGGCAAAGTATGCAAAGAATTTTCCTGCAAAAAACGACACCATGCCCCACGGGGACGACACCTATCTGGATCAGAGTCACTGGAAAAAAGAACGATACTAGGGCAGCCAGACGCTGCAATAAGATGCATGGGGCCCGTATCATTACCCACAGCTCCCTTAGCTTGGCGCGCCAACTCTGCCAAATGTTCAAAAGTCGTCTTACCCGCCAAATTATAAAAACTTTTCTTCTGTTCTTTGCTCAAACTCTGCTCGATCTTCTCTATAAGTTCTTTTTCCCCCGGTCCACCTAGTCCCACGCATTTGAACCCATGTTTAATCAAAGACTTGGCTAACTCGTCATAATATGGCCATTTTTTCTGTGGCCTATGGGG
>CAZQLR010000011.1:12791-18912 GCA_964594205.1 uncultured Alphaproteobacteria bacterium | reverse complement strand
CCAAGACTTAAAATAAAATCCCCAAAAGCACCATGCTTAATGACCAGTATTTTTGTCGTCATTTTTTCCTTCATAAACTCATCTAATCACGTGGCCGAGGTATTAGCAAAAGTATCGCTCTCAAAGACCTCTTCCCAAGATCCTCGTGTAGATGACCTGGAATATTCCGTTGCTCGGTTTTCAAAGAAATTCGTATGCTCCAAACCATTAAGCATGTCATCCATCCAAGGCAAAGGATTTTCCTGTTGACCAAAAAGAGTACTAACACCTAATTGGTCTAACCTTCGATCTGCTATATACCTAATGTAGTCCTTTACTTCCTGTGCGCGAAGGCCTTCTATATCCCCCATTTCAAAAGCTAAATCAATAAACGCATCTTCCAAAGAAACAACTTTGCGGCAAATGTCTGCAATTCGTTGCTTAAACCCATCGTTCCAAACGCCAGGGTTTTCCCGTACAAACGTTTTAAACAAACGTATGATCGAAAGCGTATGTAGGGTTTCGTCTCTAACCGACCACGTTACAATCTGCCCCATCCCTTTCATTTTATTAAAACGTGGGAAATTCATTAAAATGGCAAAGGACGCAAACAACTGCAAGCCTTCGGTAAAGGCACCAAACAAAGCTAATGTAGCCGCTATTTGTTCAGGCTCGTCACCATGAAAAGACTGTAAGTAATCCCATTTATCATGCATTTCTTTATATTTTAGAAAAGCTTGATATTCAACTTCTGGCATACCAATAGTGTCTAATAAATGAGAATACGCAGCAATGTGAATTGTCTCTGTGTTGGAAAAAGCTGCCAACATCATCTTTACCTCAGTTGGTTGGAACAGCCTGCTGTAATAAGACATATAGCAGTTATTCACCTCAACATCTGCCTGCGTAAAGAATCTGAAAATCTGCGTAAGAAGGTTCCTTTCACCTTCCGTAAGTTTGCGCTGCCAATCCTTCACGTCATCTGCCAGAGGCACTTCATCAGGCAACCAATGGACACGCTGCTGAGTAATCCACGCATCATACGCCCATGGGTAATTAAAAGGTTTGTACACCGGGTTAGGTGTAAGTAAACGACATGTCATATAAAATTCTCCTCTACCACCGCTTTTATTGGCAAGATAAACACTCTTCATAGTTCTGGTTAATAGCCCTGCCACTATCTTCCGTTTCTGGTGTCGTACGGTGTATACTTTCCGCTCTTTGTACCGATGTAGACCTGCAATAGTACAAGCTTTTCAAACCTTTTTTCCACGCTAGCATGTGTATACCATGAAGATCTTTCTTATGGACATCACCTGGCAGAAAAATATTCACCGACTGAGCTTGTGTTATATAAGGCTGACGATCAGCAGCCAAATCAACAACCCAACGCTGGTCCATTTCAAAAGCTGTTTTGAAGACACTTTTCTCATGGGCCGTTAAAAAATCAAAATGCTGTACGCTACCGTGATGGTGAATAATAGATGTCCACACTGCAGGCGTATCTTTGCCTTTTTCTTTCAACAGCCTAGTTAAGTGTTTGTTTTTAACGGGAAAAGATCCCGACAGTGTCTTGTGAGTGTACGCGTTCGCCACATAGGGTTCAATACCAGGCGATGTACCACCACAAATAATAGAAATAGATGCCGTTGGTGCAATAGCTGTTTTATTAATGAAACGCTCCTCCAAACCGGCATCTTGCGCATCTGGGCAAGCTCCTTTTTCTCGAGCCAGTGTTGCAGAGGCTTCATCAACTTTCTTTGCTATGTGCTCAAAAACCTTCTTGTTCCAAACCTTTGCCATAACACCCTCAAAAGGAACATTCTTTGACTGTAACAATGAATGAAAACCCATTACGCCTAATCCCACTGATCTCTCTCTCATAGCCGCATAGGTCGCACGTTCCATAGAGGATGGAGCACGCGCCACAAAATCATCCAAAACATTATCCAAAAATCGCATGCAATCTTCTACAAACCGAGGATCTTTTGACCAAGAATCATAATGCTCCAAATTTAGGGAGGACAGACAACATACAGCTGTGCGCTCTTTCCCTAAGTGATCAGGCCCTGTCGGTAGCGTAATTTCACTGCACAAGTTCGACGTTTTTACTTCAAGACCCAGCTTTTTATGAGCTTCCGGCCTAAAATTATTAACATGATCAATAAAAACTGTGTAAGGCTCACCTGTCTCAACACGGCTGGTTAATAACCTAATCCATAAAGACCGGGCACTAATCATACGGACAATGCTTCTATCCTTAGGGCTACGCAAAGCCCATTCTTTGTCTTGCTCAACAGCCTCCATAAACTCGTCAGAAACAAGAACACCGTGATGCGTGTTAAGGGTTTTTCTATTATGGTCACCTCCTGTCGGGCGACGAATTTCAATGAATTCTTCAATTTCTGGATGATCAATGGGCAAATATATAGCAGCAGACCCTCTACGCAAAGAACCTTGTGAAATGGCTAGCGTTAAACTGTCCATCACTTTCATGAAGGGTATAACACCCGATGTTTCACCATTTTTTCCAACTTTTTCACCAATAGAACGCAAATTCCCCCAGTAACTACCTATACCTCCACCTTTAGAGGCCAACCAAACGTTTTCATTCCAAAGGTCGACAATACCTTGCAAACTGTCAGAAGCTTCATTAAGAAAACACGAGATAGGAAGGCCACGCGTTGTCCCTCCATTAGACAAAACCGGTGTTGAAGGCATAAACCATTGATGCACCATGTAATCATATAAACGACCCGCGTGTGCCTCATCATCGGCATAAGCTTTACTTACGCGCCAGAATAAATCTTCGTAAGTCTCGTTATCCAGTAAATAACGATTCTGAAGAACAGCTTTACCAAAGTCAGTTAAATTATCCTCCAGCACACTCATCGTGTCCTTTTGTGCAAGGTTATGCATACATAAATCTCCTTTAAATAAAAAAAACGCAGGGATCCCATGCACTAGAAAAGCTAAATCATAAAGTCACACTTCCCCTCAGGCGTTTGAAGAAACGTCTGCATCCACGGACCCAGTTGTAAAAACCAAGCCACAATCAGGAAGTTTTTTGATTTGCTCTACCGGCCCGCATCACGAGCCCCCTACATGTCACTATACTATATATAGTAGTCCGAACTGTCAATTAATACTATATGTATGATTAAATAGCATTTTATATCGTTCCCTATGAATGACTTAGAGACCACATCACCAAAGCCTCGGCAAGCCTAGAAAAAGTATCATTAAAAGCCTCAGTTGTGTTTTTCAATTCATTTTTCTCAATCATTTGATGCTGCTTAAAAACCTTACTATCGATCACCTTACGTTGTTTAACGTCAAAAAGCTTAGCACTCACGACCAAAACCACCTCAGGGAGCTTAGGCACATTCACCTCTATTTGAAACTTACGAATAGTTGTCAACAGAATATACGTTGAACTTATTCCCGAACCAGGGGCCCATACACCCCCTATACGCCCAGAATCTTCAAAAGCCTGAATAAAGGCGCTTTGTACAAGGTTTGATAGTTTATCAATCCACCGGATACCGCTAACATAGGTATAATCATACCCATTCACCAAGGCCACGATACGATCCGAATTATAAAAACCACTTGTTGCAGGTTTTTCTACCGATAACTGCCAATCGACCGGCTTTAAACCATCAGAAAAGCCAGACTCTAGATTCACATCCAATGTTATTTGCTCGAAATCCAATTTTTTGTCAGAAATCAAATTTACACACCCGGGCAAAGCAAGAATCAACAGAATAAGAATTCCCCACTGTGCCCTCCTCAATTGTACCATCTTTATGATCCACAAATTTTTATCATTCATCTTTTATCCTATACCCTTTTTCCGGCGATCCCATTAAAAAAACAAGGGGGTCTTTTTGCAAGCCCGCTGCAAACGAGCCTATGGTTTCAAAAGTTGAACGCATCTGGGAAACAAGACGTGTAAACTCAAAAAGTCCATTAGTAACAAAATCTCCTAAAGGAACCTTATTGTCTTTCAATAGCTCGTTGACCCCCTGTGCGGCTTCTGCCATTGCTTTAGCTGCCAAAGAAGCATCACTACCCACATCTTTTAGTGTCACATTAGCTGTCTCCAAAAAAGTATTTAACTTGAATGACATATGCGTCAGTTCATTTATTAAAATTTCTAAGTTATGCGAACTACTTTTTAATGTCCCTGTAAATTCAGAAATATTCTTTAAAGTCTTCCCCAAATTTTTCCTGTTTTCTTCATTAAAAAGAGCATTAACTCTGTACATCAACTCTGGCGCAGCGTTAAATATCTCTTCAATTTTTGAAGGTGACGACTGGATAACAGGGTACTCTTCCCCTAATTTTTTTTCCAAAGTCGGGCTTTCCTTTGTGCCACCGGTAATCTGGATAACAGACAACCCTGTAACCCCCAGCATTTCAAGCTCTGCCACGGCGTCTTCCTTAATCGGCGCCCCCTCATAAACATCAATCAACACCAGAACTTTTTCAACATCTTTCGGGTCTATGGATAACCTCCGTACAGAACCAATAGACACGCCTCTGTACAAAACCTTTGCTCCCTCTTGCAAGCCAGATACACTGCCATCAAAATAAATAGCATAAGTATCAGGCTCTTTCCTAAACTCTGATTTTCCAATCCATACAACAAAAAAGAGCGCACCCAAAAATAAGAGCACAGTAAAAATACCCACAGTGATATAATTGGCTCTAGTCTCCATTCAAGATTTCCTTTCTGCTCCCATCTTTTGCCTCATAATCTTTGTGGTGCTGAAAATATTCCTGCACCCAAGGGTTTTTCAGCTTAACTATTTTCTGTGGTATATCCACTATAATTTTTTTATGTAAAAGAACAGCTACTCTGTCACATGTAAGGAATAATGAATCCAAATCATGCGTCACCATAACAATGGTAAGGCGGAAAAGCGTCTGAAGTTGTTTTATCAAGGCATCAAAACGCCTGGCTGCAATAGGGTCTAGGCCGGATGTAGGTTCGTCTAAAAACAAAATTTTAGGATCTAAGGCTAAAGCTCGCGCTAAAGCTGCACGCTTTATCATACCACCAGATAACTCAGACGGCATTTTGAAGGCAGCGTCGCAAGGCAACCCTGCCATTTTCATCTTCTGGTAGGCGATCTCATCCAAGTATGGCTGCGGTACTTCTGTTTGCTCTTTTAAAGGAACCTGAATGTTTTCCATGACCGTTAAAGAACTAAACAAGGCACCGCTCTGGAATAAAACACCTACTTTTTGAAGAAGCTCTCTTTTTTCTATACTGCTCAGACGTGTTATGTCTTTTCCCATCAGAGTAACATGACCACTTTTAAAGTGCTGAAGGCCCAAGATGGAACGTACCAAAACAGATTTTCCCGTTCCAGAACCACCTACAATACCCAAAATTTCACCCTCCCTAACAGAAAGGTCTATATGATCATGAACGACTTGGTTGCCGAAAGTATTTAAAAGACCTTTTACAGTTATGATATCTTGGTGTTTCATACGCTTATCTTTTTCCATTCTAAATACCCAAGTACGCAAAGAGTACAGAAAACATAGCATCTAGGATAATCACTAAAAATATCCCCTCTACTACAGATTTTGTTGTGTGGTAGCCAACACTCTGAGCACTACCTCTCACCTGCATACCTTCAAAACATCCTACAAAACCAATGATAAAGCCAAAAAATGGCGCCTTCACTATGCCTACCCAAAAAGCTCCAGGGTTAACAGAGGCCAGGAATTGGCTTATAAACTGACGATAATCTGTATGTAACAACCACTTCATCATCAAAGCACCACCAATCAAAGCCATAATATCAGAAAAAAATGTAAGCAACGGCAAGGCTATCGTCAAAGCCATTATCTTTGGTATAATCAGTAAGTAAAAAGGGCTTAGCCCCATAACCTTAAGTGCATTTACTTCTTCGTTAACAACCATCATGCCAAGCTCAGCCGTAAAAGCACTACCTGACCTACCAGCTATAACAACTGACGTAAGTAAAACACCTATTTCTCGTAACACACCTAAACCTAAAAGGTTAACGGTATAAATTTGTGCCCCAAAGCGCGCAAGCTGCGTTATACCCTGATAGGCTAAAACAATTCCTATAAGAAAAGAAATAAGACCCACTATAGGTAA
>CAZQLR010000011.1:6170-12691 GCA_964594205.1 uncultured Alphaproteobacteria bacterium | reverse complement strand
AGAAAAAAAATTCCTCTCTACTTTTTTGATTTCTAAAGCAATATGAGAAAGGTTTTCTACAGTCCAAGAACCCTCTAGACTTATGGTTTCAAAACCACCTACTGATTTAATGCGGATAAAAATATTGTCCGGGCAAACCATCAAAACCTTGACTTTATTAACTGTTTAAGTTGGCATATAGTGTACCATATCTCTTTAATTTAGAAAGCGCCCTTAAAATATGGATCAAAAAGCATACACGTTTGGCAGTACTTTTGCGGACAAAATTCAAGAACTCTTTGCTCAAGGTGGATTTGGATTTATCACTTCATTGGCTATACTCTGGGGAGGGTGGTATCTGGCAGGTTGGGTACATCGATACACAAAGACACACCTGCAAGATAACCCTAAAGTTGACGTCACCTGGGCTCTGATGCTGGCCAACATGGCTCGTTATCTGTTGTTAGTTTTTGCAGCTATTGCTGTTCTAAATCATTTAGGGGTGGAAACAACATCTATCGTTGCCGTTATTGGTGCCGCGGGTTTAGCCATAGGTTTGGCCCTACAAGGAACACTCTCTAATATTGCCGCCGGTTTAATGCTCATTTTTCTACGCCCGTTTAGAATAGGCGACTTCATAGAAACATCTGATGTAGAATTTTCAGTCGTTCGAGAAATCAATATTTTCACTACCGAAGTCCGAACCTTTGATGGTAAAATCATTCACGTACCAAACGCACAGCTTTGGAATAAACCCATATCTAACTTCACTGAATTTGGCAAAAGACGTATTGAGTTTTTCTTATCTATACGCTACGAGGATGATGTCCAGAAAGCCTGTGATGCTCTTATCAGCATGCTAAAAGAACAATCCCTAGTCTTAAAAGACCCCGAACCCATCGTAAGTCTATGGAAATTCCAAGATAGCGGCCTCGAGCTTCTGATACGCATATGGGTAAAACCTAAAAACTATCTAAAAGTTCGTCTTGCCCTGGCAAAACTTTCCAAGGATGCCCTGGAAAAAGTAGGCGTAGGCTTTCCTTACTCTCAACTTGTCCTACATATGGCAGAACAAAGCCAAGCATCGATAGAACCACCACAAAACTTGACAGATTCAAACTAAAAAGAAACGATCACAAAAATACGGATAAAATAAGACTCGTTTTTTCTTAAAAAAGATACCTAGAAAAATCTTGAACCCTCAATAGCTATTCCATGGTCTTGTGCCACATTTCTTTTAAATTCACAGCTTTCGAAGCAAAAATAATAGAAAAAAACGATATAAGACCTGAACCAATAAGAACGGCAAAATCCATCAATTTCCACCATATGTCTAAATCTACCCAGGATGCAGTTTCCTGTTCCACATAAAAAACTATAACCCCCATACAGGCCGTAGCCAAAAGACAACGTGGGAAAAAATGTTTGAATTTTCTGTCAAACCACAAAAAACCTTGATAACGCAACAGCCCTCCTAAACAAAGAGCATTAACCCAAGAAGCCACAGCCGTAGCCAAAGCTATCCCCACATAGGCCAATGTTTCAAGCAAGGCTATACTCAGCACAATATCGATAACCACACAAACCGAAGCAATAATCACCGGCGCAGACGTATTGCCACGAGCAAAAAAGCACGTAGAAAAAATTTTGATAAGGATATATGCGGGCAAACCAAAAGCAAAAGCCTGTAACGCCCTGGCCGTAGCAATAGCTTTTTCATGATCGAATTTTCCACTCTCAAAAGTGATACGAACAAAAGGCTCCGCCGCGATACAAAGCGCCACCGCAGACGGTAAAATTAACAACATTGCATACTCAAGAGCTCTATTCTGGTTATGTAAGGCAGCCTCTTTTTTTCCGGCTTTGATTTGCCTAGCCATCAAAGGCAATAATGCTGTACTAACGGCTGTGCCAATGACACTCAAAGGAAGTTGATTAAGTCGATCAGCATAATAGAGGTAAGAGATGCCCCCAACAGGTAAAAAAGAGGCAATTAATGTCCCCAAAAACAAATTAATTTGCACCACACCTGAACCTATGGCCCCTGGAACCATTTTTGTGAAAAAAGTTCGAACTTGGGGCGTCAGTGTAGGCAGCATTAAACGTAAAGACATTTTTTCTTTATGAGCTGGCCACGTAACCCAAACAAGCTGTACAGCACCTGATAATAAAATAAGCCAAGCAATACCAGACCCTTGAGCTAGCTCATCCCTAATTAAGAACATAGAGATCACCAAGAAAAAATTACCCGCAAAAGGAGACGACGCTGCAGCAACAAATCTATCAAACGAGTTAAGAATACCGCTGTAAAGAGCCGTTAAGGATATAACCAATAAATACGGCATCGTTATCCTAGTCAAGTTAATGGCCGCCTGCAGACGTTCTGGTGTTTCTTGGAAGCCATAGGCCAAATACTGCATAATAAAAGGCATAAACACTTCAAACAACACAACCACTAGCAGTATCATCATAATGAGCCACGCCATGACTTCTTCAGCATACGTACGCGCCTTTTCTCTGCCTTCTGTCGCCAGAACATGAGAAAACAAAGGTACAAAGGCAGCATTAAAAGCGCCTTCTGCAAAAAGCCTTCTAAAAAAGCTTGGTATTTTTATGGCCACAGATAAGGCATCCATTACTGGCCCCGCCCCTATATATTTGGCCATTAGCATATCACGAAAAAAACCAACGACTCGACTTAGGACCGTATAAAATCCGACGGTTGTGATAGACTGTATTAGTTTCATAATCGATAACTTCAGTAGGTTAAGAGCTGGATCTTTTATACGCGTTGTTACAAAATGTCGCAACTCTTAGCTTTTACAAGAGCAACCTAAGTTTGATAAAGTAGAATTATGGAACATACTAAAAACATAAAAGCTCTGATTCTCGCTGCCGGCGATGGGAAACGCATGCGAGCGGATACACCAAAACCCTTGGTAGAACTTTGGCATAAACCTTTGATAGGCTATGTTTTAGATACCCTTAAAAGCTGTGGTATAAAAGACATAGGAGTGATTGTTAGCTCATCAGAAAAGGGAAAACAAGTTGCGGCTTATGTGCGCCATATGGGAGCCAAAACTTTCACCCAATCAAACCCCTTAGGAACAGCCCATGCTGTCCTTTCAGCTGGGAAATACATAGAGGATAAACAAACAGATTACCTGGTTTTATGCGCAGATTCGCCGTTACTAGACGCAGAAACTTTGTTGCCTTTACTAAAGGCGGCACCTTTGCAAGAAAAGCAGGCCTCCTCTTACCTAGCCATGGAAATGCTAAAAGATAAGCATAGCTTTGGAGTGCTCTACCAAAACGATCTTAACCACATCACAAATATCATAGAAGCTTCTGAGCAAAAAAAACACTCAGACTCCCTTACTGACCTTTGCAACAGTGGTGTATGCTTATTTAATGGGTCATATTTTGCCGATATAGTGAAAAAAATAGGGAATTCTAATACAAAAAAAGAATACTTTCTAACAGATTTCCCGGCCATAGCCCATAAAGCCGGTTTGATCAATTTAACAACCATAGCACAAGATGGTTATACTTTGTTGGGTGTTAATACACCTGAAGAATTAACCCATGCCGGCAACCTTCTACAACAACGCTGGCGCCGATACCATATGAATAATGGTGTTTATTTAGCAGCGCCTGATACTGTTTTCTTCAGCCATGATACAAAACTGGCCCCTGGGTGCGTTCTTGAACCTAATATCGTTTTTGGTCCTCAAGTTACCATTCACAAAGGCTCGAGAATCCTGGCGTTCTCACATGTGGAAGGTGCAACGATCCAAACAGGATCTACGGTGGGACCATTTGCTCGCCTGCGCCCAGGAACGCAGCTGGATAAAAACGTTAAAGTTGGCAATTTTGTTGAGATTAAAAAAAGTCATTTGCAAGAAGGTACTAAAGTTTCTCATCTCTCGTATATTGGTGATGCTGTGTTAGAAAGCAACGTTAATATAGGCGCTGGCACAATCACCTGTAATTATGATGGCGTCAACAAACATAAAACACACATAGAACAAGGGGCTTTTATTGGATCCAACTCTTCTCTCGTAGCACCTGTAACCATAGGGCAAGGGGCCCTAGTTGGTGCTGGTAGCGTCATTACAAAAGACGTCCCCAAAGATAGCCTAAGTTTAACAAGGTCTCGCCAAAAAAATATAGCTGAGTATCAACACCCAGCAAAAAAAAGATAAACCAAACCCTATAAAATTCGTATAACTTTTAGCTGGAACAAAGGAACTTTACATGTGTGGTATTGTAGGCATTATTAGTCAAGAACCTGTTGTAACGGATATATTAGAAGCGTTACGACGCCTAGAGTACAGAGGGTACGATTCGGCCGGCATTGCTGTTCTAACTGAAAACACCATAGAAAACCGACGCGCTGTTGGAAAACTTAGTAACCTCGATAAAAAATTACAATCAAATCCCTTACATGGCCTTATAGGTATTGGGCACACGCGTTGGGCTACTCATGGTGAGGCATCTGAGCTTAATGCTCATCCACACACAACAGACAAGGTAGCCATAGTCCACAATGGTATTATAGAAAACTTTGAAGAGCTTCGTGAACAACTTGCGAAACAAGGCTACATAACAACAACCCAAACCGACACAGAAGTCATCGCTAAACTTCTAACATCCTACCTCGATCAAAACTTTTCTATGAAGGAATCCCTCCAAAAAACGCTGGCCCAACTTCATGGTGCTTTTGCTTTGGCTATCATATCATCAACTTGCCCCCATGAACTCTATTTTGCTCGCCGCGGTAGCCCATTAGTAGTAGGGCAAGGTGAAGGAAGCTACTATATAGGATCAGACGCTATTGCCTTAGCCCCTTATACACCGCATGTCATCTATCCAGAAGAAGGCGACTGGGGCTATATAACTCAAAATTCTTGCCACATTTTTAATAAAGATAACCAAGCTGTGGAACGAGACGTACACACCCTGAACCTCAATCACCAAATTGCCTCGAAAGGCTCTTATCGCCATTTCATGGAAAAAGAAATATTTGAACAACCACGCGTCCTCAAAACAACTCTAGATTATTATCTTGATGTCACAACAAACACACTGACCACCCCTGACCTACCTTTTGATCCATCGATGCTAAGGCGGCTCACCATCGTAGCCTGTGGAACCTCTTATTACGCAGGTTGCATAGCTAAATACTGGTTAGAAAGGTATACTGGTATACCTGTCGATGTCGATATTGCCTCGGAATTTAGATACAGAAACCCTGCTCTTGGCACCCCTCAAGAACACGGATGTATCTTTATATCCCAGTCCGGTGAAACAATCGACACGTTGGCAGCTCTTAGGTATGTAAAAGAAGCAAAATTACCAACTATTGGTATTGTCAACGTAACACACAGCGCCATTGCCCGAGAAGCCCAAAGTGTTTGGCCCACTTTTGCCGGGGCAGAAATTGGTGTTGCGTCTACCAAAGCTTTCACATGCCAGCTTATGACGCTTGCCTTCTTTGTAGCTAAAGTAGCAAGCACAAGGGGCACACTTCAAAACAAAAATCTTAACGACTTCCTCATGGAATTAAAAAGTGTTCCATCCTGGATGGAAAATATGAACTTTCTCCGACAAGAGTGTCTTGAAGGAGGGCATCTCTTGGAACAAGCACAAGATGTTTTATATCTTGGTCGAGGAACCAATTTTCCTTTGGCGTTGGAAGGCGCACTAAAATTAAAAGAAATTTCCTACATCCATGCCGAAGCCTACGCTGCGGGTGAAATGAAGCATGGACCCATTGCTCTTATTGATAACACAACACCTGTTGTCGCACTGATGCCCAATGATAACTTAGTAGAAAAAACTATTTCAAACTTGCAAGAAGCTTATGCTAGAGGGGCACAAATACTAGCCATAGGTGATGAAAAAAGCTTAGGCCGTCTGGGGAATATAGCAACTTCTTCCATTCATGTACCAGCGGTCCCTCCCCTTGCACAACCTTTTGTAATGGCACTGCCAATCCAGTTGCTTGCTTATGAAACAGCTGTTCTGAAAGGAACAGACGTTGATCAACCCCGTAATCTTGCAAAGTCCGTCACAGTGGAATAGTTCAGAAGAATCTATTGATCCATGAAAATTTCTCAGCAAGCCACGCTAAAATTGGCCATTTAGAATGGGTTGCACTTCCTAAATTCGGTAACCTTGATCGCCCATTCTCCTTACCCTATGTTGTCTAACAACTTGAAATCTGAAAAAACACTCTTATATACTGTTTATACCCTTTTAAATAACCGTAATAGCCCTAACCTATGAAGCATTTTTTTATTAGCGCTATCCTTATTTCTTCCTTGTTTCGGTTTTCTTCTTCATCAGCAATTTCCCCAGAAGAACCTAAAGAAACAGCACCCCATAGTCAAAGTTCATCGCCCACTGGCAATCAAACTAATACTACGGAACCATCACCTACACTTAATGGTCTACCAGAACTGTGTATAGCTTCTATTTTACACCACTTGACACCAGCTGAAGCCGGCAATCTTTCTAAGACCTCAAGAAGCACAGGG
>CAZQLR010000011.1:1349-6070 GCA_964594205.1 uncultured Alphaproteobacteria bacterium | reverse complement strand
GCCGACGCTAAAGAAACATTACGCCACCTTCTAACACCTGTATATAATAGCGAAACTGCTGATCATATTGTAGTCAACCAGGAAACTCTAGCTAGCAACCTTCCTTCCTATGAAGCTCTCTTCAGCGAGTTTCCTGAAAAAACATTGGTACTTGATGTCAGTGGTGCGGCTGAGCACCAAAGCGCGGGCAACGATGTTGAGCTTCAGCTGAAACCAAGTCACCTCCCACCATCTGTCAGGAAGCTTGTTCTGTCGAATATAAGACAAAACGTAACCAGCTTCGGGCACGACTTTCTCTCTCGCTGTAACGTAACGACTGTCGAGTTCTGTGTTTTTCCAAAAGTCACCCGTATAAAACACCGTTTTCTTTCCCCTAACGATAATTTAACCACCGTTGATCTTAACCTCCCTGAAGCTACATCTTTTGGAGACGCATTTATATCTGGCTGTCCTAATCTACAATCTGTTAATTTAAGCGTTTGTTCCAATATCGTTGACGTTGGCGAACATTTCCTCTCTTACACAGGCCTACCCTTTGTTGATTTACCATCTTCCAGACTTTCTACTCTAAGAAATTATTTCCTTTCCTATACTAATGTAGCTTCTTTTGACTTCAGCTCTCTTTCTGGGGCCACCCACATTGAAGATTATTTTTTTTCTTACTCCAGCACGCTACCTTCTGCTGATTTGAGGGCTTTTTCCAGAGTCAACCACATTGGGGACCATTTCTTCGCCCTCTGCCCTAAATTGACTTTTGCTGATTTGAGCACGCTTTCCGCAAACATACATACCGGAGATGATTTTTTCTCTGACAGTCCCCTAACCATTGCTGACTTGTGACCTACCTTTCCAAGATACGTTGGGTACTAGCTATCACAGAAAATCTTATAAGCGTTTATTCTGATAGACAAGCCAGCAAAAAAGAAGACCACTGCCCAACATACAAGGGACTAAATCACTAATGCCGGTTTTTTCCTCAATGCCCCAGAACCACCAACATATGATTACCACTACAGAATAAATAAAAATCCATGATAAATCACGAAGGCTTACCACCTTACCAAACAAAAGCCCCAAGAACGGCACAACAACAAAGGGACCCCATATTTTATAAGTAAGTAAGGTAAAGTCAAATAACGACTCTACATACAATGCAAGAAACATGGATCCAACGCCAAGAAATAATGTCGCCCACTTAGCGTGGGTTAAATTTCCTAAATTCGACGATCTTGATCGCACAACGTCTTGTGCCCATGTAATACTAGCTGCATTAATATAAGTATCTGCAGAAGATATTAAAACTGCAAAAAAACCTAAGTAAAAAATAGCACGAACAAGTTCTGGCAACGTATTGACGAAATTATGCATGCCTTCTATAAAATTTGCCCTTTGTGTCAGAAGCATAATTCCAAGGCCAATAACAGCGGCAGCTAAAATAAGAAACAAACTAATAATGCCTCCCCACACCATGGTAAAACGGGCTTGTTTTTCTGTTTTGCACATAAGGACACGCTGAACAATCGGAGGAATAAGAGCATCACCCAATAAGAAACCAAAAAAGGCAGAGAAAACTTTGCAGCCTCCATTTTCTCCAAAAAAAACATTGTGTACAAGCGTCTGTTTATTGAAAATCTGGCTAAACTCCAATTGCCACATTATATAAAAAGCAAAGGTTGATAAGATGCCAACCATCAAGAGACATTGAAAAAAATCTGTAACGACCACAGCCCGTATACCTCCCAAGAAGCAATAAATCGTCACAACGCCACCAGCTATAAGAACACCTACAGTAACAGAATATCCCATTGAAGAGCTCAGCATCTGTCCCATACCTCGTATCTGAATGGCCACAGCACCGAGAGTAAAAACAAGCCATAACATACCAACAAATCTTCGCACCGTAGAACCATAACTTTGATGGAAAAAATCACCAATAGTTAGGGAGGAACGTTTATATATCATGTATTTTGCTAACAGCACCCCAGTAAAGATTAGTTGTAAAACGTATCCAAAAAGAGCATACACAGGCGAGAAAGAATGAGTACTTGCAACTTTTTCCATAGTACCTAAAACAGTACCTCCCCCCACAAAGGAAGCAACAACAGTCATGACGACAAACAGGCGTGAAAAATGCCCTCTCGAAAGACCATAGTCACCCAAATCTTTGATGCCACGAGAACTATAAAAGCCTAAAAATAAGAAAATCGCTAATGCCGCTATAAGAAACATGTACGCCAACTATTTTACTATACGCCGTCCTTGACAGTTTATTTGCAGATACTTTTATGTAAAGAGCAATTTGCATCTCTTTACTTCTTACTTCTCTTGAATTTTACTCTATTATCACTTTTTAGTTAGTGAAAGACCGTAAAA
Organism: uncultured Alphaproteobacteria bacterium; assembly: GCA_964594205.1. Taxonomy (GTDB): domain Bacteria; phylum Pseudomonadota; class Alphaproteobacteria; order 16-39-46; family JAJRRM01; genus CAZQLR01. The sequence continues at coordinate 3,697 of CAZQLR010000011.1, read as the reverse complement.
ACTACCCTTCATATGAAAGTTTTGCTATTTTCTGATCAACTGATGCGACTAATCATAAAAATTAATATAATGTTTTGAAGGAAACTAGAAGAGTAATAGAACGCCATGAGATGGGACGATGTAGGCTATATAATAAAACCAAAAAAATTTGGTGGCTGCAGCCTTATAGTAGATGTTTTTACTAAAAACCATGGTCGTGTGAGGGGGCTTATCAAGGGAACAAAACAAAAACCTCTCAACACTTATCAGATTGGCATCGGTGGAAAAGTTTTTTGGAGCGCTCGATTAGAGGAACATCTTGGAACACTAAACCTTGAACCGTCAACACAGTCAAGCCAGCTATTTTCTTGTCTTTTTTCTAAACATCACCGGCTTATATTTTTACAAGCTCTCAATAAGCTTTTAACTCTTATTTTGCCTGAAAATCATGCTTATGAGCCCTTGTTTAACGCCTATGAGAACTTTCTTTTTTCCTCTCTTCTATCAGATGATAACACCCTACTTGCAAAAAGTTATATTCTCTTTGAACAGCAACTACTCGACAATCTGGGGTTTGGTTTATCCTTATCTCACTGTGCTGTCACAGGTGCCACAGAAAATCTTTGCTACGTATCGCCTAACACCGGGTGTGCAGCTAACTACGAGGCTGGCCTACCTTATAAAGATAAGCTTTTATATCTACCTCTTTTCATGACGCAGCCAGAACAGATCCCGTCAAATCAAGACCTGAAAAAAGCTCTAGACCTGACAGGATACTTTCTCCACAAACATTTTTTTTCTCATAAATCAGATCTTTTCCAAACTCTACGAGAAAAAATCATCAACGCTCTACAGCTTTAAATCACACGAAAGGCAATAAAAAACCCGCCCGAAAGCAGGTTTTCTGTGGGCACTATCAAAAGTTACTGTGCAACGCTCTGCACAATCACAGTGTCACCCTTTTGCGTCAAAAATACATTGTAAACATCTTTTAAGTTATCTGGGTCATAGCATTCAGCTAGTGTAATACCAGCGCCCACATTTCTAAGATTAACGCAGTTCCAAAGACCATTCTTATCAGAAATCTGTAACCCTTCACTAGTCGTTGTAAACGTTGCCTGACTTGCCCCTGTTTGCACATAAGTACAAGCAGCTGTGTCATTAGCATTACTCAAATCAACCTCGCTCGGAAAAGTACATTTCGTTGAAAAGGTATTAGCTTCCGCACCAAAAGAGGCACAAAGCACTGTAGCAACCAATAAAGATATTTTTTTCACGATAGTCTCCTTGTTTTTTATGGTCAGATGGTACTCCAATACACCATCCTAGACAAATCTATTTTTAAAACTAGCTTTATATCCAAGGCTCAAACGCATCTAAGCTCAGATTAAAAGGGCGATTAGCTGGTTTATGCTTATACACCATTTTGATACTAAGCTTAGGCACTGAACCAGATAGTTTCCTAAATGTAGTCCTATACTTTATTTTTGGTTCTAGCCGTTCATAACAAACATAGTCATACGCATTTTTTCCTTTTTGACGAGACGGGTTGCAATGCCATGTATACTGGCGATCTCCACGTCCGAAAACCAAGGTAACCTCTTGTCCTTGCATCTTAAAATCCACTGGTTCCTCAGCTTTTACAAAGCACGCCTTTTGTGTATGGCCTCTTTTTTCATCCTTCATCAACTTAAAATCACAACGAGGCGCGTGCCCTCTAATGTCAGGTAATGTAAAAGGATCATTCAACCTACAATTAACTATTATTTCTTTACGTATCTGATAATCAGCATGATGCGCTATCTTTTTCTGCGCATTTCCCCAAGCCGTTGTGCCTAGGCTTACAGACAAAAAAACAGCCAGAAACACCAAAAAACCGCCAGTTCTTTTCATAATACCCCCTCAATTTTTTCGTGTGCAGTGTAGAACATCATCAACAATATTTCAAAATAAATATACCATTAACAATTTAAGGGTTTGCTAAGAAAGCAATTTTTGACCATAATGGGTTAACGTATAAAAAAGATAATAAGCAAAGGGAGCGCGACCATGGCTGAAATTGGCTCTTGGTTAGATCAATTTAGAACTGCACGCAGAGAAAACTCTAGCTATTTGGACGTACAGTCCAAGCAGCCTTTAAAAGCTTTAAGGGAACTCTATGCTCTTGAAGCTGCTGTTGATACAGAACCTACCAACGAATCCGCTACCATCGTCGCGCGTTCTAAGGTTCTTACTGGAACTGTTGAAATCCCCTCCTACTCTAAGGCTTTTGAATTGTACGGCTTCCAATTAGGTGGTCGTCGCAAAACGATTGTGGGTGACACGGGTGATCTTCAAGCCACGGGTCACGTTATCATGGAAGATATTAA
>CAZQLR010000011.1:0-1249 GCA_964594205.1 uncultured Alphaproteobacteria bacterium | reverse complement strand
CTCTTTAGCCTATTCATAAAGCTAAGGTTATTATGACAGAAATAAGAAAACTCTTCATGTTGTGTGCATCGAAGGGTTTCTTTTTTTTTGCAGCGTGTGTGCTATTTCCGGGATGGCATACCTCTGCTTCTCTGGCTAAGGTTAAGGATCCAGATGGTAACGCCTGCGTTCAAGCTATCAAAGAAGCTGAAGAACACTATAACCTACCTCATGGTATCCTTATGGCTTTGAGTATAACAGAGTCATCACCAAAAAAAGAAGGCAAGCCACATCCTTGGGCCATAGGTACACCAACTCGCAGCTACTACCCCGCGTCAAAAAAAGAAGCCCTTAAGCTTGTCAACCGTCTCCGTACCACAGGGCAGAACAATATTGACGTTGGTTGTTTGCAAATAAATCTCAAAGCTCACCCCAAAGCTTTTAAAAATCTAGAAATGGCTCTAGACCCCTTACATAACGTGGCCTATGGCGTTCATTATTTAACAACATTACGCAACAATAACCAACCATGGCCAAAGGCGATAGGCAACTACCACTCAAAAAACGAACGTCACAACAAGCCCTATAAACAAAAAGTTTTAACGCTTTGGAAAAAACGTCTTCTAAAAACACATGCCAAATTGAAAATAACACTGGCTAAATTTCGCCATAAGAACCCTACCCCATCATTTGGAACCACCGGATCCAGACCAGTTAATATTGCAAGTAGCCATCATCAAGGCTCCACGGCTATACCACCCTCTACGACAAGCGCTGTAAAACTTTCTGATAAAAACATCACGCATTCCACCGACACCATTCCTATACTAAACGGCACCAAAGACTTACCGGCGTACCTTTTCTTAACAAAAGAAAACATCCCAAAAAAAGAAGACGACCAAAAGCTTTCAATAGAAGAAGCGTGAAGAAAAAGAAATTAGCCCTTGGAGCGGGTGATGGGGATCGAACCCACACTACCAGCTTGGAAGGCTGGGGCTCTACCATTGAGCTACACCCGCATTGAGGCTAAATCTCCAAAGTGAACTGATTGTCAATTTTCCAGGGTCCCACGCAATGAGCTGCTTGGCCTTTTTACCAACAATCAAATGGTGGAAGGGGTAGGATTCGAACCTACGTAGACTATGTCGGCAGATTTACAGTCTGCTGCCTTTAACCACTCGGCCACCCTTCCGTCAGAACACACAAATGAGTCCCTACAGGGTTGATAGTTTTTTTTGCCTTTTATGTCAACAGATTTTCATGTTTCTAA
>CAZQLR010000010.1:19142-21279 GCA_964594205.1 uncultured Alphaproteobacteria bacterium | reverse complement strand
TCATCGGTCGAGCCTCTTTTAACGTCCAGCATACCGGAGACATTCGTTACCTCTGTAAAAAAACTGAGGAAAAGGGCTAAGAAAATGTGATGTCTTTGCATGTTAACCTCCTTGTTTAAGCCAATCCTTCACTAAAGCAGCATGTTGGTCATGTAAACGTGTTCCACCATTGTAAGGCTCGGATCCATGCTTAGTAAAGGAATCATTAAAGTCAAGAAAAAGTGGTGGAGACGGACGGAATCGAACCGACGACCCCCTGCGTGCAAAGCAGGTGCTCTCCCATCTGAGCTACGCCCCCAATTGCGGCTAGTATAGACTTAGCGCGCGAGATGGTGCTTTTGTAGCGTACTATGGCTGTCAATGCAAGAAAAAACTAGAACAGAGAAAGCAAGTATGTTCCATGGTGTAGATGGTGTTTAACCCTAGGGTTTCGGTGAATTATAAGGAGTCACCTAAGGTTAAAAACTTTTGCCGACGATCTTGTTGGATTTGTGCGGGGGAGAGTTTAGATAGGTTTTTAAGGCTTTTTTCCAGGGTTTTCCCAACGTGTTCGAAGGTGATCTCTGGGCTTCGATGGGCTCCACCCAGGGGTTCAGGTATGATTCCTTGGATGATTTTAAGTTTGTATAAATCTTGGGCTGAGAGTTTAAGGGCTTCGGCGGCAGTTTCTTTTTTCTCAGCGCTACGCCATAAAATAGAGGCGCAGCCTTCAGGAGATATAACAGAGTACACAGCGTGCTCCAGCATATAAACATCATTAGCCGTTGCTAGAGCAATGGCGCCGCCTGACCCGCCCTCACCAATGATGACGCTTATGAGAGGCACTTTTATTTTTAGACAGGTTTCTATGGATTTCGCAATGGCTTCAGCCTGTCCCCGTTCCTCGGCTTCTAGGCCGGCGAAGGCACCAGATGTATCAACAAAAGTAAGCACAGGTACATCATAACGATCAGCAAGATTCATAAGACGGATGGCTTTTCTGTAGCCTTCGGGCTTAGGCATACCAAAACCGTGCTTTATGCGGGATTCCATGTCATGACCTTTTTCTTGACCAATAACCATAACGGTACGGCCTTTAAACCGACCTAGGCCACCGATGATAGCTTCATCTTCTCCAAAACAACGATCACCTGCCAGGGGCATAAAATCTTCGATCAGAGCTTTTGTGTAGTCTAAAAAATGGGGGCGTTCAGCATGCCTAGCTACAGATACTTTTTGCCAAGGTGTTAATTGTGAGTAAGTTTCCGTTAAGCTTTTTGATAGTTTTTTTTCAAGACGTTGGATTTCATCAGCTATATTGATGTCACCATTACTGGACAAATTACGCAATTCTTCAATTTTGCTTTCCATTTCAGCGATTGGTTTTTCAAAATCTAAAATTTGACGCATGTATTCCTCTTAAAAAGTTATGGCATAATTTCGCCAATTTGCTGCTCATTTGCAAGGAAAATCCTTAAACACGCTATGTGACACGTTTCCCCAGAATTATAACTTAGGTTCTAGATCGTTGTTTTCAAACAAACCATTCGACGTTTTCCTAGTTACCTAGATCTGCCTTTTTTGTCTTGATGCAATCTTGCCAAGTGCCAGCGTGAACTTCTAGTTTCTGGTGGTCTGGATCAAGAAAATAAAGGGATTTACCTTTATGAGGCGTTTAATATCGGCATGTAAGATGTGTTGTGTTATCATGTCAAAATAATTCTTATAACTTGCTCTATTCGTTTGCAAAATACCGTGCGCTAAGAGTAGTAACCGATACTTTTCATGTTGCCAAACAGGGAAAATGCCAGTACTGTTTCGTGGCGATAATGAAGTTAGGGAGCAAAATTATGACAGATACTCCTATAAGCCTGCCTGCAGATTACAAACCTAAGGTACGTGATCCTTATATGAATGAAGAGCATCTTGAATATTTTCGTATGAAGCTACTTGCATGGAAGGAAGAGTTACTGGCTGATTCTGAAGTTACTATTCAGCATCTTCAGGAAGAGGGGCACAATGAGCCAGATGTCACGGATCGTGCTACAACAGAAACAAATCGTGCTTTGGAACTTCGTACTCGTGATCGGGAGCGTAAGCTTATCTCTAAGATTGACGAAGCTTTGGCCCGCGTGTCAGAGGGTAGTTATGGTTATTG
>CAZQLR010000010.1:0-19042 GCA_964594205.1 uncultured Alphaproteobacteria bacterium | reverse complement strand
TTGTTAAGGAAGCGTTGTTCACTGTTTTTGCGTTCTGTTGATGTATTATTTTTTGCTTCTAGCATGGTAAAAGTACGATGGCGGATAGCTGGACGCCAAATGTTTCTAAGTTTAGGTGTGCGTTCCTTCGGCAGGAAAAAAATAAAGAACTTTGCAGGTATGTATCCAGAGGACTGGATATAGCGTTGCGTATGCCTGACCTGTGCAATGTGTTCATGATGAGCCCGGGGAGGTCAAAAAAATATTTTCCTTTCTTATCAGTTGGCAATAAAAACATCGCTTTTTCTTGAGAAGATAGGTGTTCAGTTACATCATCCCCAACCTCGTAGGATTTTTGGTGAATACACGGGCCCAGGGCCACCTTAATATGGTTTAACTCTGCACCAGCTGAGAGCATGTTATGAAGCGTGGATTCTAAGATTCCCCCAACAGCTCCACGCCACCCAGCATGAGCAGCGCCTATTACTTTATTAACAGGATCACAGAACAAGACAGGTCCGCAGTCAGCCGTTAGTATGCTGAGCATAAGGCCTGTCGTTCTTGTTACCAAACCATCACCTTCAAGTGTGTGGTTGGTATTTTTTGTAATAGTGTGGCACATGGAACCATGCTTTTGGTGGAGCCCTACAAGCGTTGTTGTATTATCCAGTTGTAGCGCTTTCTTAATACGTGTTCTGTTGTTTTCGAGGTTAGTTAATGGTTCTTGTTTTTTGTTCCCACAGTTCAATGTTGCTAAGGGTCCTTTGCTTACACCACCAACTCTTGTAAAGAAACCGTGCCTAATGAAAGGGTAGGGTGATAAATTTTGAGCTTTTAAGAAAGGTGGAATTTCTGTTTCAAAAACCACTTGGACACCCTGTGTTTTTTTTGTCTGTAAACGCTAGAACTTTGAACAATTCTCCCATTTGTGAGGGAGAAGTCAAACGGTATATATCTGAAAAAATTTTTGCTTTTTTCTGATTTTTGTTTGTATTGGCGGCAATGAGCTGTTGTCCACGTACGTGAAGACCAAGGTTATATAAAAATTTTCCTTGGGTTTGTGGCCCAAAAATGTGGAGATTAAGATCTGATAGAACATTTGATAAGAGACCAAAATCAACGTGCGCGGTTATATCAGCCTCGCCACCGTGCGTGAGATTATCTATTTTTTTATGGTTTTTGAGAGCTTGCAAAGTCGATGTGGTATTGTGAACATAGCCGTAGTCTATAAAAAGGCCAGCACCTTCGTGCATGGCTATACCATGACCAAGCTTTTTGATTATGGTTACGGCTGAGGGATTATATTCCCAAATTTTTCCTTCCTCTGGTTGTGGGTGTGTGGGAGGGAGATGTGAGGTTTCTTCATAAATAAGGCGAAGGGGATGCCCCTTTTCGTTAAGAAGGACGAATGTTTCCAGCCATCTGTCGTGGTTGCCTTTAAATTGTCTGATAGGAAAAGTGTCTAGAAACTCATTGGCTAAGCATAATATAGGTGCTGGGTCTTCGTTTATGGAATCGAGCATGTCATCAACAGATTGATGCCAGACAGGGCTATATTGATTAAACTTATTGCTTTGCTCTTTTATAAAAAAGGGATTTACCTCAACAAAGTGGAGGCTTAAAGTGCGTTTAAAGTGTTCTGGTGTAACACGTAGAAAATCTTCCATAAGGGTTCCGCGCCCTGGCCCTAGTTCTATTAAGTAAAATTTTTTGGGTTTGCCTAGACGGTGGTATTGCTCTACAAACCATAGACCTATGAGTTCGCCAAACATTTGGCTTATTTCTGGTGCTGTAATGAAATCACCACCACCACCAATTATAGTAGGCTTTTTTTTGTAGTAATTTTCTAAGCACCGTGCCATGTAATCATACAAGGACACAGCCTTTTGGTTATGGGTTTGCTTGGAAGAATAGACGGTCATGATGGTCCCCTGACACTAGGGTTTTGGATTTTTCGTTTTGAAGAAGGTCTCTATGATTTTGATGTCTTTTGGTCGTTTTGGGTGCGAATTAGCAAATAAATACCGAGTAAAGCAAGAGGCAGCGTTAGGTATTGTCCCATGGTCAGATGCAACCATAGGTAGCCAAGTTGAGGGTCGGGCTCACGGTAAAACTCTACAAAAAAACGAGCAACAGCATAGCCAAGTAAAAAAAGCCCTGTGAGACTTCCTGGTTTTTGGAACCAGCGGCTGATTTTAGGATTTTTACATGTGAAGATAGATATCAGAAGGACGAAGAGGAAAAAACCTTCAAGGATGGCTTCGTACAACTGGCTTGGATGACGAGGTAACTGGCTGCGTGAGAAAACCACAGCCCAGGGTACATCTGTCACACGTCCCCATAATTCGCCGTTTATGAAGTTAGCAAGGCGACCAAAGAATAGCCCAATAGGTGTTACAAGGCTAAGCATATCGGCTGTTTTCCAGAAGTTTATATGATGCTTCTTTGTGAATAAAAACAGAGATAGAGCTACGCCCAGAAACGCGCCATGAAAAGACATGCCACCTTGCCAGATGTAAAGGATCTCCCAGGGTTTGTGCAGGTAGAGGGTGAGGTTATAGAATAAAACATACCCGATCCTTCCCCCTACAAGAACACCAGAGACAAGCCAGACGATGAGATCGTCCAGTTGGCTTAATGTCATCACAGGAACAGCGGCTCGACGTATATACCATCTGGCAAAATACCATGTGATAAGAAAACTTGTAATATAAGCAATACCGTACCATTTTATTGATAAAGGACCTATGGCAAAGGCCACATTATCAAAGTGAGCGTGGTAAAAGTTTGCCGAAGAAAGATTTGGCATGGTTAAAGAGGTTCTATCTATAAGGGTTTTCCTTTTCTAGGAAGTTTTGAACATAGTTCTTAACGCCTTCTTCCAAGGAAGTGAAGGGTATGTTATATCCATGATTTTGAAGTTTTTTCATGGAAGCTTCGGTAAAATACTGGTATTTATCTCTAAGCGTTTCAGGCATATCGAAATATTCTATTTTGGGTTTTTTGCCTAAGGCTAGGAAAACTGCTTTTGCTAGATCTTCAAAAGTGCGGGCTTGTCCGGTTCCCACGTTGAATATGCCAGAAACTGTTGGGTTTTCGTACAACCACATCATAACGTTGACACAGTCGCCCACCCACACAAAATCTCTTAATTGTCCGCCATCTACATAGCCGTCCTTATAGGATTTAAAGAGCTTCGCAGGCTTTCCTTCTTTTATCGTGGGGTACAGACCAGCAACTACGCTTTTTTGACCACCCTTATGGTATTCATTGGGACCGTAGACATTGAAAAATTTTAGACCGGCCCATTGCGGCGGCGTTGGTTCGCCTGCTTCAACGCGCTGTATGATGGCTTTGTCAACGATATGCTTGCTCCACCCATAAGGGTTTAAAGGGTGCAGTTTTTGTAGGTGTGGTAAAGATTGATCATCGTCAAAGCCTTGATTTCCATCGCCGTAGGTAGCTGCAGAGGATGCATAGATAAAACGAATATCAAATATAGTACAGAGTTTCCACAGATCCATAGAACTTTGATAGTTTCTGGACATAATAAAATCGACGTCTGTTTCTGTAGTGGAAGAGCTTGCGCCCATGTGGAAAACGGCTTCTATGTCATCATCTTCATTGTTTTGGATAAAGTCGAATAGCATTTCTGGTTCAATAAAATCGTATACAGCCCGACCAGAAAGGTTGCGCCATTTATCACCTTTTTCAAACCAGTCGCACACGACGATCTTTTTTGAGGGGTATCGTTGTTCAAATTCAGCCACTAGATTTGAACCTATGAACCCCGCGCTTCCTGTAATAATGATCATTGTTTGTTTGCTCCGAGTTTTTTTGCCGTGCGCTTTAAGGCTATGTTGCAAGTCTTTTTTCATAACCATGGTAAAGTTAAAACACGGTCGCTGTTGAAGTACAAGGGGGTATTTTTGTGTTCAGAAAGGGTGGTGAGCAATAAAAACATTGAAAAACCAAGGAAAATTAACGATGATGGGCGATGAGCTGTCATTTTTGCGACTTTTAAAATGAGGATAGTATGTACAGCATGATTCGTATGTATCTATTAACATTCTTTATTGTTCTTGGAACTCCAGGGGTATCATTGGGGAAAGACGTTACTATGAAGGTTGACCAGACGTGTGGATGCAAGTTTTCTGATCTGCAGGTTGAAGTACAAAATGTGGGAAATTTCCCTGTTCAAGAAGATGGAACCGTGGTGTTGAAAAACATTCCAGAGGCCGTTCAGGCTTCTTTGGAAAGTGATATCGTTGGTTTCTGGTGCCCAAAATACAAATGCAGGCATATTATAGGAGAGTGGACGGAGATTCAGGACGGCAAGACTTTTTCTTCTACTTGTCTAAAAAAGCCTTTGCCTAAGTTGCCATGTTTTTTCAATAAGCCTAAATTTTTTGGCTGGATATAGTCTATGTTAAAGCCGTATGCCTGTCAGGACGCTGCCCAAGCTAGTCGAGTTTTTTCTGAGCCACCTTGTCCTTTTAGAAGCGCTTTTGCCAGAGACCGCGATAGAATTAGCCGTTCTTACGCTTTTCGTCGTTTAAAGCGCACAACGCAGGTTTTCCCTTCGGGGGAACATCCTATGTATAGAACCAGGCTGACGCACAGCATGGAAGTTGCTCAGACAGCTAGAATTTTAGCCAGGAATTTAAATGTAAACGAGGATTTAAGTGAGGCCGTGGCATTGGCTCATGATCTGGGGCATCCCCCGTTTGGTCATGGCGGGGAAGATGCGCTTAATGACTGTACAAAACCGTGGTTTCCCTTCAATCACAATGATCAGACCTTTAGGTGGCTCGTCCTGTTAGAAAAAAGTTATGGTGCTTTTGACGGTCTAAACCTGAGCTGGGATACGTTGGAAGGTATTGTGAAGCATGGTGGCCCCCTAAAAAACGATGATTTAGATCATTTGCCAACGATACGACATTTTTCTGACTATAAAATGGATTTGGGGTTGCATACTCATGCTTCTTTAGAAGCACAAATTGCAGCTATAGCTGATGATATTACGTATATAACCCATGATGTGGAAGATGCCCTTATCGCACGTTTCATCACTTTTGATGATTTAAGGACGCTTCCTTATTTTGACGACCTTTTTAAGCAGCATTTGCAACAATTTCCTTCTTTGGACCACAAACGTTTTTATTTTGAACTAGCTAGGCATAGTCTTCAACAGATGGTAAGGGATGTTCTTGAGACAACCAAAATGAATTTGCAAAGGCTCAATCCCAAAACGGTACGTGATATTAGGATGGCCGGAGAAACACAGGCTCATTTTTCTGCAGAAATGGCAGAGCATGTCTTGTCCATTAAGTCTTTTCTTATGAAAAGGGTTTATCAGTCTTCTGCTTTGATGGGGGGACGTCAACTTGGTGCCAAGAAGATAAAAAAACTTTTTGGCTTTTTACTTGACAACCCTAGCCAATTGCCAAAAAATTGGCAGCCGTCTATTCATAAATGTGACACGTCCAAAGATGCCGAAGCCGCTATTATTAGGTCAATTGCCGATTATATAGCGTCGCGCACAGAATTTGACTTCAATGAAACTCTAGAGAAATATAATTTACTGGAAGACATAGCCTGATGAACTTTTACAAAATGTTTCATGATTTTCTTGTGGCAGAGATGTACAGCCTTGCCAAAGCTAAGAATCTTGAAGACGTAGATTTTTCTAAAGTAACTGTGGAACCTCCGAAGGACCTTAAGCATGGGGATTTTTCCACGAATGCGGCCATGGTGCTGTGCAAGGCTTTTGGTGATAACCCACGTCATTTGGCTGGTTACGTTCAGCACATTTTAGAAAAACATGAGGCTGTAGAAAGCGTTGATATTGCGGGGCCTGGGTTTGTTAATGCTAGATTAAAGATGAGCTTTTGGCACGATCAACTTCATCTTATTTTAGCGTCTGGCAAAACCTACGGCGACAGTATGATGGGTTCGGGAAAATCTGTAAACGTGGAGTATGTTTCGGTTAATCCTACGGGGCCTATGCATGCGGGCCATGGGCGCGGGGCTATAATCGGTGATGTTCTGGCCAATGTATATGAAAAAGCAGGCTTCGATGTAACAAGGGAATATTACATTAATGATGAAGGTGGTCAGGCGGATGTTTTGGCCAGATCCGTGTATTTGAGGTATGTAGAAGCCTTGGGTGGTGAAAAAGCGCATATCCCAGAAGGTTTGTATCCGGGAAGCTATTTGGTACCTGTTGGTCAGGCTTTGGCAGAGAAATATGGTCAGGCTTATTTAGGGAAAGACGAAACGTCGTGGCTAGACGTTTTTAAAAGATTTGCTGTTGAAGCGATGATGGTGCTTATCAAGAAGGATTTGAACCTTGTGGGTATTCATCATGAGGTTTTTTCTTCGGAAAGGAGAATTGTTGAAGATGGTGGTGTAGAAAGGGCTCTTAAGGTTTTAGATGAGCAAGGCCTTTTGTACGAGGGTGTCTTAGAGCCGCCAAAGGGTATGAAGCCAGATGATTGGGAGCCCAGACCACAGCTTCTTTTCAAAGCCACTGAGTTTGGTGATGATGTTGATAGGCCTTTAAAAAAGTCTGATGGTTCTTGGACGTATTTTGCCAAAGATATCGCGTATCATTATGATAAATATTGCCGTACAGGTCCCGCCATGGTTAATGTATGGGGTTCTGACCACGGTGGATATGTGAAACGTCTACAGGCAGCTGTTAGGGCGGTAACAAGAGGTAAGGCCCATATGGATGCGATATTGTGTTCCATGGTAAACCTTTTGGATAAAGGTCAACCGGTAAAAATGAGCAAGCGTTCTGGTAATTTTGTGACCTTGGCTGATGTCGTGGACAGAGTTGGTAAAGATGTGATGCGCCTTATCATGTTAAGTCGGAAAAACGACGCGCCGTTGGACTTCGATTTTTCCAAAGTTACAGACACTAGCCATGATAATCCAGTTTTTTATATTCAATATGCTTATGCCCGAGCCTGCAGCGTCTTTAGGCAGGCTGAAGAATCCCTTGGCAAAGAAGCGCTTGCTTTGGAAGATGCTGATGGGCGTTTATTATCATCACCGGCGGAGAAAGATTTACTAAAAAAAATAACGCAGTGGCCTAGGCTATTAGAACAAGCGGCTATCCATGAAGAACCACATAGAGTGGTATATTTTCTGCACGAAGTTGCCAGTCTTTTCCATAGTTTGTGGAATAAAGGCAAGGAAAACACGACGTTACGGTTTATACAGGAAGATGATAGGCACCATACGCTGGCTCGATTGATGCTTGTCAAGGCCATGCAACATGTATTACGATCGGGCCTTGAGGTTTGTGGTGTTCAGCTGCATGAAAAAATGTAGACTGAGCTGAGAGATAAAGTTTTTTAAGAATAAAGGATTATCCCATGACAACAGTACCGCCCAATCAACAAGATTCAGGGCGTCGCCAGACCTACTGGAATGCAGAAGCAAATGCCTATCGTAAGAGCCGTTATTCTAAAATGACGTGGCCCGTTATAGTAGGAATTTTGGTGGTTGCTCTCACTTTAGGTATCCTATGGAAATTCTACGGTGGGGACAGCCTCGGAGAAATTGCTGAAAAGACAGGCTTAGAAATGATTGAGCCGACCCAAGATATAGTAAAGCATGTTCCTGATAGCCCTGGTGGCGAATCAATCCCCCACCAGGATAAGTATATTTACAATACTATAGATGGTTCAACACCTGTATCGGTTTTGGGCGCTGAATACCAAGCAGAGATGATTCGTAAGGATCCAGAAGCTCCTTATGATGTTCAGCAGCATTTAACGCTAGATGATAGAGCACGCCAAGAAGCAGGTTTGTTGGAAGAGGGTGCTATAGGGGCTATGCAGCAAGGTGTAAGTTATGACCAAGCGGCTTCGGTAGCTATGGCCAATGTGGGTGACAGAGTTATGCAAGGCACGGCTCGGGCTGTTGATTCTGGCGAGGGGCAGCGTTTGTTACATGAAGGTGCTCGTGATTTAGATGCCGTGGGTAAAGATTTGGTTGATATAGGTGATACAGCTAGCAGCAATCCTTTTTCTTCATCATCACCTTTTTCTGGTAGCTCTGTGGCACGACCTGAGCCGGCTTTTGTCTCTAATGTAGGGGCCGACAACCAAGGCCAAGGCTCTTATACGGTCCAGCTAGCCGCCATGCATAGCCAGGATGTTGCCAAGGAAGAGTGGGTTGCGTTGAGTGCTCAACACCCGGACCTTAGAGGACAGTTGCATGCCATTTGCCCCCATGTTGTTAAGGGCTATGGCAAACTATACAAAGTTTTTGTAGGGAAATTTTCATCCTTCAGCAAGGCTAGGGCTTTCTGTTCGTCTCTTAAGCAAGGGGGCCTTGATTGTTTTGCTCTAGAGGCGCCGGTTGATTTTTCTACTTGCGTTCAGTAACGGCAGGCCTTTTTATTTTTATATAGCGTTGAGGCGGATAAGTGTTTGGCGATTTTTTAGCACTTTTAGCTACGGTACCAGCTGTGCTTCTGGCTATTACTTTTCATGAGGCTGCTCATGGTTATGTAGCCCGTATGTTTGGTGATCCTACAGCGACCAAGGCTGGTCGTGTTTCTTTTAACCCTTTTCGTCATATGGATTGGTTTGGGACAATACTATTACCAGGTATTCTGATAGCAACGGGTGCTCCTTTTCTTTTTGGCTATGCCAAACCTGTGCCGGTGAATAGTAGGTATTTGAGGAACCCTAAGCGTGACATGATCTGGGTTGCTTTGGCGGGTCCTATGATGAATTTTGTCTTGGCTTTTTTGTCATTGCTGGCTGTTTATGGTGTGCCTTTTTTCCCTGAATCCATACAGCAGGGGATGGTTTTGTTTTTGTACATATCTGTTCTTATTAATTTGACGTTGGGGGTCTTTAATCTATGGCCTTTACCACCGCTTGATGGAGGAAGAGTGGTGTCAGCTTTGTTGCCTTGTCCTTATGATAGAAAGTATGACCAGATTGAGCCATTTGGTATGTGGATAGTTATAGGTCTATTTCTTTTGTCAAGCACCTTTAAGTTAGGTATAGTGGAGATTCTCTTGATTGAACCGAGAGCATGGTTGTTACATCTGCTGGAATTCTTAAGTGGAGTTACTTTATGAGTGTGGGTTTTTGGCAAATTTTGTTGATTTTGTTGTTGGCCGTCCTTCTTTTTGGCGCTGGAAGGTTGCCTAAAATTATGGCAGATTTAGCCTCTGGCTTGAAGGCTTTCCGAAAGAATATGGAAGATGATACGACGTCGTCTGATCCAGAGTCTAATAAGTCGTTGCCCAAAAAACAAAAGACAGAAAAAAATTAATGAGCTGTGCATGTTAGGGCTTGGTTGGAGTGAGCTATTTGTTGTTGCCGCTTTGGGTTTTATTTTAATCAAACCCCATGAGTTTCCAGCTTTTTTTCAATCGATGTATCGATTGTATAAGCTTTGCTGTACGTATATGGGGCATGTAAAAGAGAGCTTCCATGAGTTTGCTCAGGATATGGATCTGGAGGTTATGCGCCAGGAAAGTTTTAAAATAGCCCAGCAAAAAGAACAGGATCCGTTAGAGACACCTTTTGACGAATCTGTTGAAGGACGAGAGGCCTCCTAGGCCATATGGAAAAGGGATGTCGGTATGAAAAGTGACTTACCTACTATGCCATTTGTTGAGCATTTGCAGGCTTTACGACGTCAGTTCTTATTGTCATTGCTAGCTTTTGTGGTTTTATTTGCTGTTTTGTTCTTCTTTGCTGAAGAGATTTTTGATCTTTTAACGTTGCCTCTTATCCACGCCATGGGGGAAGAGGCTGTAAAAAGTCATCGTTTTATTTATACCAGTTTGCCAGAGGCTTTTTTTACCTATGCAAAGCTTGCTTTTTTTGGTGCCGCTATTGCAGGTATACCTGTCTTTTTGTTCCAAATTTGGCTTTTTATGGCACCTGGGCTCTATAAGAATGAAAAAAAATCAATACGTCCTTATCTTATTGCATCTCCTCTTCTTTTTTATAGTGGCGTGGGGCTTGCTTACTTTATTATTATGCCATGGGCTTGGAAGTTTTTTCTTGGTTTTGAGCACCCAGGCATGGGGGTTTTGCCAATAGTTTTAGAGCCTAAAATTGAAGACTATGTTAGTTTGGTTATTAGCTTGTCTTTAGCTTTTGGTATTTGTTTTCAATTACCTATCTTTTTGATGTTGCTTGGGAGAACGGGTCTTATACAGTCACGAACACTTCGTAATAAGCGACGCTATGCGGTGCTCGTGATATTTATTCTATCAGCGTTCTTAACGCCACCAGATGTTTTAAGCCAGATTGCTCTAGCCGTTCCTTTGCTGATGTTGTATGAACTAACCATATACTTAATGAGGGTTCAGGAATCATCAGTGAAGAAAGATGACGAATAAAAGCGACTTTAAAGATGAACCACTTGTTAGAAGCAATGGTGGAATTTTGGACAAAGGATAGACGAGATGATCGATATTAAGTTTATACGTGAAAACGCCGATTTTTTTGACGAGGCTATGGTCAGGCGAGGTCATGAGCCCGTGTCTGCTGCTGTATTAAAGATGGATATTCAAAAAAGGGCTTTGCAAACGCATGTTCAAGATCTTCAAGCACAACGTAATGAAGTCGCTAAACAAATGGGAATGGCCCATAAAAATGGTGATGATGCTCAGCCTTTGATGGAAAAAGGTTTGCTTTTGAAAAATGAGCTTCAGGCACTAGAAGAAAAAATAAAAAACCAAGAAGCAGAGCTGAATGATGTTTTAGCCCGCTTACCCAACATACCAGCTGAAGATGTGCCTGTTGGTGAGAATGAAACGCACAATGAGGAAGTTTTACGATGGGGTACGCCCAAAGAGCAAACGTTTCCTTTTAAGGAGCATTTTTTGTTGGGAGAAGATTTGGGTCTTATGGACTTTGAAAAAGCAGCAGATCTTTCTGGGGCTCGGTTTGTTGTTTTGCGTGGCGTATTGGCAAAAATGGAAAGGGCGCTGGCTAATTTTATGCTGGATATTCATACACAAGAGTTTGGGTATGAAGAATGTTACGTTCCTTTGCTTGTAAAAAGTGAAACTATGTATGGAACAGGGCAATTACCAAAATTTGAAGAAGATTTTTTCAAGACGGTTGATGGACGATGGTTGATCCCTACAGCAGAAGCACCTTTGACAAACTTGGTGGCAGGGGAGATTTTGGACGAGGCGGTACTACCTAAAAGATTTGTTGCTTATACACCCTGTTTTAGATCAGAGGCAGGATCGGCAGGTCGTGATACGAGGGGTATGCTGCGTCAGCATCAATTTGGAAAGGTAGAGCTTGTTAGTATCACTCATCCTGATAACTCATTGGAGGAGCTTGATCGTATGGTCTTGGCGGCTCAAACTGTTTTGCAACGGCTTGATTTGCCATATAAGCTTATGAAGCTAAGTACGGGTGATATGGGGGTTTGTGCAGCAAAAACTTACGATTTGGAAGTTTGGATGCCCGGACAAAAAACATACAGGGAAATTTCGAGCTGTTCAGTATGTATGGAGTATCAAGCAAGACGCATGAACGCACGGTTCAGATCAAAAAACCATGAGGGTAAAAAAGAAAAGCCCCGTTTTGTGCATACGCTTAATGGTTCTGGTGTTGCCGTTGGTAGAGCCCTTATAGCGGTTATAGAAAATTATCAACAACCTGATGGCTCTATTAGGGTTCCTGATGCTTTGGTGCCTTATATGAATGGAATAAGGCATATTTCAATAAGAGAAGGATAAAAAATGACCTATACGATTCCCTTGCGCCCTTTTCCTAAGAAATTATCTGACATGCGTATTTTGATAACGAATGATGATGGTATTCACGCGCCTGGGCTTAACGTTTTAGAGCAAGTGGCTAAATCTATAACGCCAAACGTGTGGACCGTTGCTCCTGGCGAAGAACAGAGTGGTGCTGGACATTCATTATCGCTCAATAGGCCACTGCGTTACCGGCAGGTTTCTAGTAATAGGTATTGTGTGGATGGGACGCCCACGGATTGTGTGATGATGGCCGTGAAGGAAATTTTGAAAGAGAACACACCTGATCTTCTTCTTTCGGGGGTCAATTATGGAAAAAATATAGCTGAAGATGTTACGTATTCTGGCACTGTGTCTGCGGCTATGGAAGGTACTTTGCTAGGCATACCATCTGTGGCTTTAAGCCTTGCTGTTTCATCTGATCATAACCCAAAATGGGCAACAGTTGATCATTGGGCGCCTGAAATTTTGAAAAAATTACTCAATATGAGCTGGCCTGACGGTTCCTTAGTTAATATTAACTTCCCTGACAAGGTAGCTGGTAGTGTAAAGGGCATTATGCCTGCCGCCCAGGGTTTCCAAGATCGTTCTAAGGAAGCCCTTCTTCCGACATATGATCCTTATGGTCGCAAGTTTTTTTGGATTAATATGGCCAAAAAACACACAAAATATCCATTTGGCACAGATCTTCATTATCTTTTGGACGATTATATTACGTTGACGCCTTTGCATCTTGATTTAACCCATGCAGGGATGTTGAACCAGCTACATCAGACCTTTTCTTAATCAGTGTGTGTGCATAATCTTTTCAACTTCTTGGCATATATAGTGATATAGGCAAATATGGGCTTCTTGTATGTGTGGTGTTATTGTAGAGGGAACATCAAGAAGTATATCTGTAGAAGGTTTCATATTGCCGCCACCTAGGCCCGTAAGACCGATGGTGGTCATATTCATGCTTTGTGCTTGTTCAAAGGCGTGAATAATATTTTTTGAATTCCCTGATGTTGAAAGGCCTATGATCACTGCCCCTTGTTGCCCATAAGCTTCAACTTGTCGTTGGAAAACGGAAGTGTAGTTATAATCATTGCTCCATGCTGTTAAGAAAGCTGGGTTGGACGAGAGGCAGATGACGTTGAGCCCTTTTCTTTCTTTAAAAAAGCGACCAACAAGCTCACCCGCAATATGCATAGCATCAGAAGCTGAACCGCCATTACCGCAAACAAGAAGGGGTTTTTCTTTCTTAAATGCATCTGTAATAGACTGTATGGATTGAATAATCTTTTCTTCGCCAATGTGAAGGACGAGCTTTTCTAGTGTATCTTGCGTGTTACGAAGGTATGCTTGGAAACTCATAAAAAGGTACCCCTTGTGTGTTCTGATGAGACACTTTACCAAGCTATTTCTAAGGCTGGAAGAAAAAAGTTATGGCTTGTTTTAGGTTATCAAAAGACTTTGTCTTAAAGTCTTTGGGTTTATTTTTTAAATTGGATACCGATCCAAACGCAAGGGGAAATCCAAGCCTTTTGGCTTCTTGACACCTTAATTCAGCGTGGCGTACGGGGCGCAGTTCACCTGACAGCCCTATTTCCCCAAGAAATATAGCGTCGTCTGGTAGAGGTTTGTCAAAGAGGGCCGATGTTAAGGCCATGGCCACGGCAAGATCAGCCGCTGGATCATTAAGTTTTAGACCACCTACTATGTTCAGATATACGTCCTTATTATTTAAGTTTATCTCTACCCGTGATTCTAAGACGGCTAAAATCATTGCAAGTCTATTTTGGTCCCATCCAACAACTGCACGCCTAGGGTTGGGGTAAGAAGCTTGAGCAACGAGAGCTTCTACTTCCACTAATAGGGGGCGAGTCCCCTCAAGGCCTGCAAATACACAAGATCCGGTGACTTGATGATCCCTTTGTGGCAAAAACAGTTTAGAGGGATTGTCAACGCCCTCAAGGCCTCGTTGAGTCATTTGAAATACGCCTAGCTCGTGAGTAGGGCCAAAACGGTTTTTTACTCCACGTAAGAGCCTGAAGGTATGGCTTCTGTCGCCTTCGAAATATAAAACAGTATCGACCATGTGCTCTAATAAACGTGGTCCTGCGAGTGTTCCTTCTTTTGTGACGTGTCCCACCAGAATGATGCAGATATTCGCGCTTTTGGCCAGCTGCATAAGCTCAGCTGTACATTGGCGTATCTGAGCAACGGTTCCTGGTGCAGAGCTAATGGCACTGGTAAACATGGTTTGGATAGAATCGATAACGACTACTTGAAGGTCAGTGTTGTTTGTTAACACCTCTAGTAGTGATTCTAAATTGGCAATATTGGCAACTTTCACGAAGGCTTTTTTAGTATCGATGCCAAGCCTGCATGCCCGTTGTTGTATTTGTTGGACTCCTTCTTCTCCGGTAAAATAGCCGCAAGGAACTGATATTTGTGAGACCGTTCCTAAAGCACCAAGAAGCTGTAGCAAGAGCGTTGATTTTCCAATGCCAGGCTCTCCGCCCATAAGGACAAGAGATCCTGGTACTAAGCCACCACCAAGAACACGATTAAGTTCTGTAATTGGTGTGACATAGCGTTGAAGATGTTCATCTGTATTGCTAGGGTCAAGTGATTCTAATTTTGCACGGTTTGGTGCAGTTGGTGTTAAGCTTTTGGGCAGTGGAGCGCTAAGAATTTCTTCTTCTAGCGTGTTCCATTCATTACACCCATCACACTTTCCTTTCCACTTTGAATGTGTCATACCACAGGCCTGGCAAGCGAATATCTTTTGAGCTTTAGCCATCTAAGGGGAGACTTTCGGTAGAGCTAGATATTAACAGAAATAGGTCCTTCCTGGCGACCATGCACAAATTGATCAACATAAGGGTTATCCGATTTTTCAAGAGCTTGGGAAGTTCCTTGCCATATAATTTTGCCTTTGTAGAGCATGGCAACCCTATCAGCTATGCGCTTAGCACTGGCTAGATCGTGCGTTATAGAAAGTCCAACGGCACCCAGTTCTTTGACACATTTGACGATTAAATCGTCTATGACACCACACATAATAGGATCGAGACCCGTCGTGGGCTCATCAAAGAAAATAACGTCAGGGCTGTAAGCAATAGCGCGTGCTAAAGAAATACGTTTCTGCATACCACCTGAAAGTTCAGCTGGGTATAAATCAGCAACGTCTTTTGGCATGCCAACGGCTTTTATTTTTTCCAAAGCTATGGTCTTGGCTTCTTCTTTTGACATGTGACGCCGTTGAAGAAGACCGAAAGCTACATTATGCCAGATGGGAAGGCTATCAAATAACGCACCCCCTTGAAAGAGCATGCCAAAATGATCCATATAGGCTTCACGTTCAGACCAAGAGAGTCGTAGAACATCTACATCATCGATGAAAAGCTGACCTTTGTCAGGCGTTATAAGGCCTATGATACATTTGATAAGGACAGATTTTCCTGATCCAGAGCCTCCTATGATGACCAATGATTCTTGGTCATAAATATCCAAGTCCAAATGGTCTAAGACAACTTTGGAACCAAAGGCTTTGCAGAGGCCGCGTATTTTTATTTTGGGCTGTTTCATGATGCAAATAAGATCGCCGTTAAGAGATAATTAACACACAGTATCATAATAGAGGAAGTAACAACCGCACTTGTTGTTGCGTTACCAACACCTTGTGCTCCTCCTTTAGAATAATAACCAAAATAACACCCGAATAACGATATTATAAATCCAAAAGCTGCTGCTTTTATGAGACCAGATATGACATCATCATGTACCAAGTGTCTGAATGTTTGGTTGATATAATTGGCAGGGTTAAAGCCCAACTTAATGGTGCTTACTAGGTATCCACCAAACACGCCAATAGAATCAGCCAGTAAAACAAGAATAGGTAACATGAGGGTTCCCGCAATGACGCGTGGTGCTATCAGGTATTTGTAAGGATTTGTAGAAAGCGTTCTTAGTGCATCGATCTGCTCTGTTACTCGCATGGTACCAATTTCTGCTGCCATGCTGGCACCTACTCGTCCTGCAACCATAAGTCCGGCCAAGACAGGGCCTAATTCGCGTGTCATTGAAAGAACCACAACTGTAGCGATGCTACCTTCGGCGGAAAACCTTGAAAAACCCGTGTAGCTTTGCAAGGCAAGAACCATACCAGAGAAAATAGCCGTCAAACCCACAACAGGTAGAGAAAGAAAGCCGATTTCAAAAAACTGGCGTAAAAGCTGTTTGAGGTGATAGGGCGGTGTGATGCTGTGATACAACGCCCGCAGAGCAAACCAAACAAGCTTGCCTGTTGAATTTAAAAAAGATAGAAAAATTCGACCAATGGTAGCCAGAAAGTTCATGTACTGTTATCTCGTTTAGAAAGCCATTTTTAGTGTTATCGTATTCTTTCAGCCATCGCTGTGGTTTACAAATACATAACTCAAGAGCTGAATGACTTTGACTTCATTTCACCGAGCACAGTCTAGGCACTGCATGGGGTTTCTGTCAAGAGAGAACCAGGTTCGTAAAGACGTTGGCAACGCTCAGAGAGACGGGTTACAAACTCTCTGGGTGTAACTGGTAAGCTATGAAGTGGCACATTAGGGCCGCAGTATTCTACCCATTCTCCTCGGGCGAGCAGGTCTTTGGGTACGTCCGTTAAATCAATAGTTGTAAGGTCCATAGAAATTTTACCAAGGACGGGTACAGTATAACCTTTATAAAAAGCGCTGGTCATATTTGAACATTGGCGCATATACCCATCAGCGTAACCTATTGAGACGACACCAATTAGGCTATCCCTCGTTGTCACATAAGAGCAGTCATAGCCGATGGGTACGTTTGCTGGTTCCTTCCGAATTTGTATAATTTTTCCTTCAAGTTTGAAGATTTGGGTTATATTAAGATCTAGGCCTGGTATAGGTAAATAGAGGCCCATACCGATTCGTACACCATCAAATAAGAATTGATCCCCAAGGTTTAGGCCCGATGATGCCAAAAGACTGTACTTAAACTGGGGCCACATTTTTTGCAGTTTTTGTAGTTTTAAGGCTTGGATTTTATTATGGTCATGTTTCTGACCTGCGCATGCTAGATGGGAAATGATATAAGCTATGTCTAATCCCTCAAAGTACTGGGGGTTTTCATGTAAGAAACTTATATCATTATCACTAAGGCCAAGGCGTGTCAGGCCTGTGTCGTAATGCAGCATAGCGCGAATGGGTTTTTGATTATTGGTATGTTTTTTATTCAAAAACAATACCTCATCACGTGAATTTATCACTGGGGAAATACCGTATTTTTCGAACAGATCCCAGGCGTTTTCTTCAAAACCATCTAAAACAAAAACTTCAAAGTTGTATCCTATTTTTTCTCTAAGTTCTATGGCTTCTTTTAAGCTTGCTACAAAGAATTTTTTTGCTCCTGCTTCTATAAGATTGCGTGTTATTTCTACAGCCCCCAGTCCATAGGCGTTAGCTTTTACTACGCACATGGTTTCGGCGGGATGAACATACGCTTGCAGGGTTAAATAATTTTTTTTAAGGGCTAGGGTATCAAGTATTAAGCGATTAGAATAAGCTCTGGAGTCCATGATGAAAATCTCTGAAGAGGGTTGTGCAGCTATTTTTGCTCGTGTTAGGTGTTTTCTTCGTGTGTGATCGTTGCGAGATTGCCAAATTTAATAAGCGATGCCTCAAAGAACAGTTTGATAGAACCTATGGGGCCATGGCGCTGTTTGGCAATAATAACGTCAGCTTGGTTGTGTATTTTTTCCATATTGAGACGCCATTGCAGCATTTTGTCTGATTCTGAGTCTTTTGGCTCTTTGCGTGCTTCATAATATTCGTCACGATAGATGAACATAACTACGTCGGCGTCTTGTTCGATTGAGCCTGACTCTCTTAAATCGGCTAATTGTGGTCTTTTATCATCTCTTTGTTCAACCGCACGAGATAGCTGAGACAGGGCAATAACGGGTACGTGTAGTTCTTTGGCCAAGGCCTTCAAGCCGCGAGTGATATCCGAAATTTCTTGTACACGGTTTTCAGAGCGGCCCATACCTTGGGGCGTTGTTAAAAGCTGTAAATAGTCAACAATAATGAGATCCAAACCATTTTGGCGTTTAAGGCGTCGTGCACGGGTACGCAAAGCTGGAACGGAAAGAGCGGGTGTGTCATCTATAAATAAAGGCAATTCGGCTAATTCTCGGCTAATTCGTGTGAAAGTTTCAAAGTCCTCAACACGGACATCGCCACGCCGTATATTATCCGATGTAATGCCTGATTCTTGTGACAGTATACGTCCTGCCAGCTGCTCAGCAGACATTTCTAGTGAATAAAAGGCAACGGCGGCTTTTTTCTTGTCTTTCAGCTGTTGTTTAGCTGCATTTAGAGCAATATTGGTAGCCAAGCCTGTCTTTCCCATAGAAGGGCGTCCCGCTACGATGATAAGGTCTGATGGATGGAGACCTCCAAGTTTTCTATCGAGGTCTTTGAGGCCAGTGGGGGTGCCGACCACATGCGAATCTCTTTTGAAGGCAATATTGGCTGAAGCAATGGCATCTCCCAGGGCAGATTGGAAATCTTGAAACCCACGATCAGTGGTGCCGAACGTTGCTAGATCGAAAAGTCGCTGTTCAGCGCGTTCTACTTTGTGCATAGCGCTTTCTTCTAGCTCAAAATCTCTGGCCTCTTGGGTAACGTCTTGTGAAAAATCAATCAGGCAACGACGCAGATAAAGGTCGTGAACTTTTTTTCCATAATCCAGTGTGGAAATAGCTGTACGAGCATCTTGGGCTAACTCAACCAGGTAGGGCCATCCGCCGACGTCGTCCAAGAGCCGTTTGCTTTCGAGATAATCTTTTAAAATAAGAGGATCTGCTGCTTGACCTTGTTCCAGAAGGCTCTGAACGCCCTGGTAAATGTCGGCATGAGGTTTGTGGTAGAAATGATTAGAGCGTAGGAAATCGCCTACGTGTTCGTACCCTCTGTTATCGTGGAGAAGATTAGCTAGGAGTGCGCGCTCAACGGCTGTGTTGTAGGGCGGCTTTAGTGTTTCTAGTAGATCGTGGTCGTCATTGCCTCCCTTGAGGTTAGAGGTGACTATGCCGTCCTTCTTTATGGTATTAGACATTTTTTAGATCCACTGGTTTCCAGGATAAGGTTGGTTTGCTTGGTGTTGCAAAGGCTTCTGGGGCGTTCAGATGTCGGTGCCAAAATGGTCTGTAGGCTCAGAACACTTGTACCAAATTATAGGTCTTTTTTCCAAGATATTTTTCTATATAGTTCATGTAAAAGGCTACCAAAGTTT
>CAZQLR010000009.1:7862-21287 GCA_964594205.1 uncultured Alphaproteobacteria bacterium | reverse complement strand
CTCGTGTTTATTCTTTAGATTTTACACGCCAAGGTATAGATAATGCGTTTATTAAGGCATTGAGTGAGAAAGATGCCTTTAAACGGGTAGCCAGTATTAACCTTACGGGAAACCCAAGAATTACTAGGGACTCTATTCAGCATATAGTTGACAGTGATAGCTTGGGAAGCATGAGGGAGCTCTTACAATCAAGTGCTCGGTATGGCATGCCTTCTTCAGAAATCGAAGTGCACGTTGGAGGCACGAAAGTAACAAAAGAGGAGGCGATGGTTTTTAACAAAGAGCCGCGCTACGATTTTTGTATTGATTATCGGCGTGCTCGCGATGATGTGCAGCTGAGTCCGTCTGTTACGGGTATCAAATTGGTCAAAGTTTTGGATGCTGCTGAAAGACCGTATGCGCCAGGTAGTTCAGGTAGTCCATATATGGATGGTGCCGGTAATGTTCACGCTGTTTATGTTGGTAATTCTACTGTACCTTTGTTTACACCAGGCTCTGGCGGACAAATGCTATTCGTAGGGTATGGGCCGTCACCGGGATATGGCCCAACGGGCATGACAGGGATGAATTTTCAGGGTTACAACGGCGGAAGTTCTGGCCCTACAAGTGGATATGACCCTGCGGGTGGTACAGGGGTAGGGCCTCATTGGGGACCTTCTGGTTTTATTGGAGGCGGCGTTGGTCCAACGGGATACGGGGGGCATTACATGACAGGTCCTGATACTTCTAAAATGTTTCCTCCCGGTGGGCGTTCGTGAAAATAAGGATGTTATAGTTCTGCCGTTGAGGGCTAGCTCATCTCTTTTCACAGTGCCTTAACGTCTTTTTGGGTCAGTTCTGTAACTTTCTCAATAGGAGCAGCTTGTGAATAAAAACCTTGTCATGAAACTTGGATAAAGATCTTATTATCTTTGTATTCTAGGGAGGTTATGAAGAGGAAGGGCGAATTGTCTTAGCAATGGCGCTTAGAACGCCGTTAACGAATTTTTGTTCTTCATCAGTGTCATAGAAGCTATCTGTTATATCAATATATTCGCTTAAAATTATGGGTGAGGGGATTTCAGGCATATGGAGGCATTCAAAGGTTCCTAATCTAAGGATAGCTTTGATAACTTTGTCTATTCGTGAAAAACTCCAATTTTCTGATAAATGTTTTGAAATGATGTCGTCTATGGTATCGAGGTCTGCCATGGTACCAGTCACTAGTTGGGCAAACATAGTTTTGCTGAGACCTTTAAGAGCGTTTTCCTGCAGTCGGTTAGCGTCAGCTAAGAACGTGGGTGTGACGGCTGAAGCTGTTGCTTCAAGTATATCTGCTTGATACAGGGCTTGCACGGCACTGAGCCGGGTTAAGGTGCGGCGTCGAAACATTGGCATGGTCAAGGATCACTCTTGTGGAAGGTAAAGACGTTATACTCTATAGATAACGGGTGTTCAAGCCCTTTGATTTAGGGGCAAGAAACTTTTACTTGATCCATATCAGTGCTAAGCGGTAAAGCGTGGATCCAGGTATTATAGCCCAGCAAACTACCTTGGCCAAGTTTTATGGAAGGAATTGTTTTTCCTTCTACGTGGTAGTTGATGTTGATAGTAATAAGGTTGTTAAGGTATAAGCGAGCAAGATCTTTGAGGTTATTAAATCTGGTTTGCGTCGGTAAAAATTGTAAGAATTTATCGTAGGCAAGAGGTCCAAGTTGTATGGTTATACCGGCATGTTGATCCCAGCATTTTGTGCCCAGGACAGTGGTTGTGCCAAGCTGGTTATATCTAGCAGTAGTAGTAGAGTTGGCAGATAATCGCGTCCATTGATCTTCTTGTGCGCATGCCCAGTTCCCTTGAAATTGGTGAACCTGCACAGGTATTTTAAAATAGGAAGAAAGAATTTTATGAAGGCCGTAGGCACTGTTTGTTTTGTTCCAAAAATAAGAGCTATAGCCTAAAATTGACCGATCATGAACAGAAAGCCTATTTCGCAGATTGGGAATACCCTGATACAATCCTGCTAGAGAGGAAAGCGCACGACCGAAAACAGATTTTTCAAGAGGTTTGTCTGATAAAGAAACGCGGTATTTCCTATGGATGCGGTAGAGCAAAGATCCAAAACGATGGTTGAAAATATCTAAAAAGTCAGCACTGGCTGTGTCTTTGTGTCGTAGACGCTGGTATATACGATAAGCATAAGGTGTGGGCAGAGGTTTAGAAACACCAGCAAGCCCCATGAAATTAAGAACTAACCTGGGTTGTTGGTATAAGGGATAGCGAGTGTCGACCGGTAAAAGTGTTTCCAAGTCTGATTTTGAAAAAGAAAAGTCTATCTTGGATGTAAGCCTTAGCGCCTCTTTTGAAGGATCAACACCTTCGCCCAAAGGAGCGCTATTGGGCTCAAAATACTGCATAAGCCTTATTGCCTGATGGAAATCAAACTCGTAAGTTCGGTTGTATAGCCGATCTTTTAGGTTATTTGCAGTGCTCCTTGAAGAGCTGACCATTGTTTCCATAGTCCATCCATTGAACGTTTTTTGACGCTAAGATCAACAAAACTGTTGATGTCAGCATAGAGTTTAAAGAAGTTTTGTAGTACGGCCGTCAAAAGAAAAGGGTTGTATTCAGGAGAAAAATTATCAGCAACGGTGATTTCAACACCTTGGCCCCTTGCAAATCCGCGCCACACATCGCTACCAAAACGGCGCACCAGAGGAAATGTACGCATAGTAAGAAGTGTGTCTATGTAAGAAGATGTTTCATAACCAGATAGCTCAGTATGAATGAGCAGAAGCTCTTTCAGGGCATCAAGGGCTTGAGGTCCATCCGTTAGAGATAATTGATTCAGTGATAATTGGGTTATCATTTTCCAACCAGATGAAGCATCTGTGGCGGGATATAAAGGTTGTGAAGGAGGATCTAGGCAGACAACAGGTCCCAGAGAGGAGGCGTCTTCTAAGTGAAGCACGGTTCCTGCATCCAATTGGGTAGCTAGGGATCTATTTGTGCACAAAGTGTCTACATAAACAGTTTCTACGTCAGGAACAGAAGCTGACATATCTAGATTTACAAAGCTGAGATTGACTGAAGTGCCTGGCATATTGGCGGCTCGTGAGGGGAAACGTCGCGATGTCCAGAATAGCTGCTGTTTTGCTTCGGATTCTTTATCAGAAAAGAAAAAATAAGGAGCATAAAACGATGTTTTTCCCGTTTCTGGGTCAAAGCTGTGTACATCAAGAATGGTATGTATTTCTTGTGTCATTTCATCGCGGACATCAGCGATAAGTGGATATTCACTTTGGCGGTGGTTTAATGAGATTGGTTCAGCCAAGTTTTTAAACATATTAACAATGGGTGTGCATCCATATAAAATATTGTTGTTGGTGATTTGGAAACCACTTGGAAGGCTTTTATTTTCGAGTCCAACCAAAACATCGAGAGTGTGATTTTTTTCAAAGGAGGAAAAATCCAAATTCTTCAGGTCAAAGAAGAAAAATTTGGAAGGATAAATAAAGAATTCCTGCAGTATACGGTATGCATCATTCACTAGGGGTTGTTGAGGGACAAGAGACTGATCATCATCAAAGCCTACCATAGAGAGGTGGCTTTTGGGCGTGAAAATCGGTGGTGTTGAGGCATCTTTGGCTACGAGTATAGGTTGGTTGGATCGAAATAAGGCCTCAAGAAGAGTATGCCTTTTATCCATAGAACCTTGGATATAAAAGCGTAATGTTTGGACGTTTAATTTGCCGAAAGGTTGGGATAAACTTCGTAGTCTGAGGCGTAGGTAGTGTGGCCTCAGGACGTCTTCTTGGTTAGGTGAAAATCCGTAGGCACTGGGGGTAACTATGTCAGCCGTATCTACAACAATCGGCCATAAGTCCATATCATAGCATGTCTGAAAACGGCACACGTCTCCGCTATCGCTTTGCGCGAACAAGGAGGTTCCTCGGCTGAGCTTAGTAGCCGTTGAAGCCGATGGGCCATGCTGCTCGTCCACTTGAAACTGAGCAACGCTGAGAGAAGGGACGGGCGTGGTAAACTGTGGATAGAGGACACTTAATAAAGAGTTTGTTATGCGTGGAAATTCATCATCAATTTCTTGATTGAGCTTAGCTGCGACATAGGCAAAGCTTTCAACGAGCCTTCCTACGTGAGGATCGTTTATTTGCCCGCTCTCTAAGCCTAACCGCCGAGCAATCTTTGGATATTGCTGAGAAAAAAGCGATGTCATATTTTTTATATAATCGATCTCTCGTTGAAAATATTCGAGATTTTTATCGATATTATTTAGGAGCATAGCATCAAGCTCGTTTGGTAGGATTAAAACAGAAAGGTACGACCCACTTGTACTGTACAGTATATACCTAAAGGGGCCAAGGTGAGAACTTTAATAATAAAGTAAAACAGGATCCTGGTACTGCTGTTACGTTCGGAAACTAAAATTAGTATTGTGTTGTAAATGCAACATGAATTTTCAAGGAGTTATAAATATATGTTTATTATCAATGCAATATAGCTCTATTTTTTTCTTGTAATTGTGTAGAATTCAGAAACAATTGGTCTTTTTTGAAAATTGTATGTTTTTTTAGCTTGTGGGCTTTTGGGTACTAAGGTATAAGTTATTTAACAACAAGAAAAAAATATACGAACTCGGGTGGGAGGCTTAATAAAGACCCACCTTTTTTCTTGCTTAATTCTTTAGTTTTTCTTTTTTGGTTGCAGGTGGTTGGTATTGGGGTCTTTCTCAATAGATGTTTGTGGTTTCTAAAGCTGATGGTTTCTAGGGCTCTGGGTAAAGAGTAGATTTTCAAGAAAATTAATTATAGACTGGCCTCTGGGGAGTAAACTAGGAACGGCGTGTGCTATGTCTATAAAACCACTGGTATCTGCATGCAGGCACGCGGGGAAGAGTCGGCGGTCTAATGAGAGTTTTCTAGTTTACTTGCTGCGTGGTGGTTTTATTTCTCAAGATCAGCTCCAGGTTGCAGAGAAAAGTTTATCTCCTAGCACGTCAGTTTTCGATGTTTTGGTACGTTTGCATTTTGTAGAACCGTCGGTGCTTCAAAAAGTTTGGTGGGATTTTTCTGGAGCTCATACAGATGATGATGCGTCTAAGGAAGAATTTTTAGTGAACTGGTCGTCCCATGAGGATTTTGATGACCAATGGCCGAAATTTATGGCTGTACGATTTACTTGCATAGTAACTTTTCCAAATTTGCAGGGGCAACGATTTGCCTTTACCACAGACCCGGATAATTTATGGATTAAAGATAGCCTTAAGCATTATTTTTCAGAGCCCGTACACATGTCTATGGCAACGTTTCAGGATATTTCTGCCGTTATGGGTCATCTTTATGGGCAGGAAGCTTCTTTGGATAAGGAACTTGAGTCTTTGAATCAGGAGAGTTCCTTGGAGCAATATGCTCATATTCCTTTTATTGAGAGCATATTAGAACATGCTGTAAGATTGGAAGTGACGGATGTGCACTTTTTGCCACAAGATGGTTATATAAGGTTGAGCTATAGACAAGATGGATTGCTGCGTCCAGTAAGATCTTTCCACAGCAAATTTTGGCAGATGTTGGTCGGTAAGTTGAAAGTGATGGCTAACCTCAATTTGGCGGAGATTCGTTTGCCTCAAAGTGGAAGGTTTACAATTGATTATCGAAATAGACTTGTAGATTGTCGTTTGAGCACGCAACCGACTTGTCATGGAGAAAGTATTGTCATCCGGCTTCTTGATAAAGTTGCCGTTGTCCCAAAACTAGGGAATTTAGGGTTTGATAGTAGGTTTGAGCAGACCCTTAAGGGGATGGCAACGATGCCGCATGGTCTTTTTTTGGTTGTCGGCCCGACAGGATCTGGAAAGACGACAACACTTCATGCTGTTTTGGATGAAATGGCTTCTCCGTCTTTGAAAATAATGACGTTAGAACAGCCCGTTGAATACATGCACCCAAATATTTGCCAAACAGAAATAATAGAAGATGGACCTTTAGATTTTGCTGCAGGGGTACGTTCTCTTTTGCGTCAGGATCCAGATATTTTGCTTGTCGGTGAAATTCGAGATGAAGAAACGGCGGCTATGGCAGTGCGTGCAGCTTTAACAGGGCACTTGGTGCTTAGCACGATGCACTCACCCAATGCATCAAGTGCATTTAACCGCTTGAGGCAGCTAGGTGTTGATCGTGATCTTATAGAAAGCACACTTCGAGGCATTTTAAACCAAAGATTGATACGAAAGCTTTGTGTATGCCAAGGGGCAGGTTGTGAAATATGTCTGTTTACTGGTTACAAAGGGCGCCAGGCTTTGGGAGAATTACACGTTTTTGAAGCAAGTCAACCACAGCCTGTTTCCTTGAGTTTGGAAGAAGGAGCGCAGCGATTGGTTGAAAATAATTTAACGACGAATGAAGAAGTTTATCGTGTATTGGGAAAAAAACTCTTCATCAGTGACAGATAAGGATACAATGCAGGCATGACAGCCTATTATTATAAAGCAAGAGATAGAAGCGGTAAGGTAGTTAATGGTGTTGTATGCGCGGATAGTGAAGAAGATGCTTTGCGGTATTGTACGAAAAAAGAAGTTTATATATACGAACTTCGCAAGTATTCATATAAGTTTTTTAGCTGGGTGGGGTTGTGGAACGTATTAAATCAACCACGAGGTTCGAGTCTTTTGAAAGAGCAGAGTACATTTTTTCGTTCATTGGGTAGTTTGTTAAAAGCAAAGATTCCTCTGAGTGAGGCATCTGTTTTGGTTAAGGCATCATTACCTTCTGAATTTTGGCGAAGAAATTTAGATATTCTTGTATCCAAGCTCCATGTTGGTGAAAAATTATCTAAGGTTGTAAGTGAGTTTCCCATCAAATTCCCTGTATTTGTGGTGCCGTACTTGGAGGCAGCAGAAAGAACAGGCTCTTATAACAAAAGTTTGTTTGCTTTGGCTGACCTCTTGCAATCCGCATATGATCGACGGCATCAGACGTTTAGTGAGCTGGTGTATCCTATAACAACGCTTATTTTTTCTATTATATTGGTTGTTTGCTGGCTATATGTATGGCTGCCTTCATTAGCTGTACTATTACAAGATGTTGCACAAGGCGATTTACCGTGGGCTTATAGATTCTTATTTTTTTTAGATTCTGGTCTAGGGGGCGCTTATGTGGTTGTTTTTATTTTATTTTTTTTATTAACCCCTATGCTTGCTCTGATGTTTTTGAGCCATAGGCAATTTGGAAAAAAATGGTGGCTTTGTACGGTTTTTAAGCTGCCGTTTATAGGAAAAATACGCTCTTTAAAGGAGGCCTATACTTTTGGGTGTTTGCTATTAGCTATGCTTAGTCATAAAGCTGATTTTTCTACAGTTTTGGTTACAAGTTTGAAAGCCTTAAAGAACCCTTATCTGCGTTTTAAGGGTCAAGAGGTTGCTATACGTGTTTGCGAAAAGGGACAGCCTCTATCGAAAGCACTTCAGATAATACCGCTAGGGGCATTTCGTACTCTTTCTCAGGGTATAAAGTTGGGTGAAGCTTCAGGTGACTTTTTGGAAATATTGAGTTTCTTTCTTGAGCAGGTAAAAAACCAGCAAGAAATTCATCAAAGAAAATTTGTTTTTTTTGTAAAGATCATCGTTTTTTCTCTGAGCCTATGTTTTATTTTATTTGTGTTATTTGGTCTGTATCTTCCTCTTTATGAAACGGTAGGCGGTGGTTATGTTTAAAAAAATATTCCACACTTGGTGCCTTTTTCTTTATGAGGAGGGAGCCCTGCTTACAAATGGTTATGAAAGTTTTTATGGAGAGAAGATAAAAGAAAACCTGAAAATATTGCATGGTAATTTGGCTGTTTTTTTGCAAATGGATAAATTCCAGACCATGGAAGTGTTGTTACCATATGAAGTATCGTGGTGGCAGAGGTCTTTTGAACTTCCCAAATTACTAGGCTTTGAAGCTAGAAACTATTTTGGTGCTCAAGATGGGGTTGGGTATGTGGCACTTTCAAGGCCTTATTTGTACTCGACCTCTTTGCCTGATGAAACCGATAAAAACAAGTTTTTGTTGGGTTACGTTCCTCAAGACCGTTGGTTGCGTAGATGGCTTTCTTTGTTGGAAACGTCGACACTGACACTTAGAAAAATCACGCCGTTGGTATCGGTAATGGGAAGCTATATACAAACCATGGTTTATAATCCCCGAACAGCGAATCATCAGTATGACGTAGACGATCTTAACTTGATATTTTCACCATTTGAGCCATGTAACGCTACGTTATTATTTGTTCTTTGGAAGGGTGATCTAGTACTGTCCCGTTCATGGAAAGGGTTGGTAAACACAGCGGAACAGGGGGAGTATTTTTTCAATGAGACCATTTTACACTTTGATGGTTATCCAAAAACACGACCACTAAAGAAAGTTTGTTGGGTATTTGATGGTAAGTTGAAAAGAATAGAAGAAACAGAAAGTGGGTTGAAGGTTGCTAATATACGGTATCTAAGTTTTAGTAGTTGCGGTAATGAAAAAGGTAGGGAAAAGGATTTTTTTCAATGGTGTGGTGAGGGGAAGGTGTTGTGTTTGCCGACTATGAATCTCAGTTTTTCTTGTCTGGCCTCAAAAAAATGGATGGATAGAGTCTTTATTTTTCTTAAAAGTTGTGGTTGGGTTTTTATATTTTTCGCAGCGCTAACAGTTGTTTTATGGGGAGAAGAGATTTTCAGTGCGTGGCAAGATAGACACCGTATTTACCAAGACGTACAGAAGCTTAAAGAAAAAAAGAATGCTTTTCCCCCGTTGTCTAAGAATAGAGAGACTTTTATAAAGGTCGTACAAAAGCTTGAAAAACAGTACGATCAGGCTGAAAAAAGTCTAAAAACGGCAAGGCCTTTAGTCATGTTACCTAAATTGGCTACGGCTTTTGGCAATACTTGGCGAGCACAAGACCTTAAATGGCAAAGATTCCATGGGCAGCAAACGTTGTCTCTGGCAGTACGTTATAGCGGATCTGATAGTGGCAATGAAAAAATAGTTCAAGATTTTGATACATTATATCGTGTTTTAGGCGGTTCTTTTACGGGTGATGTCATAGCGGTGGAAGAGGCTCCCTTCGAAGGATCTGTAACAGAAACTACCAGCATGAAAAATCTTAAAGATTTACAGTTTCGTGACATGCCAAGGGGGAAAATTGTTATTACCAAAAAGGATGCAGGGTAAGCATGAGGAATTTTCTTAGCCTAGTATGGAAGTATCCACGCCGATATGATTTTTTATTTTGGTCTATGGTGCCTTTTTTAACCCTAGTATTTCTTTATGGTGTTGCTTGTTTGAGATCGTGGATCATTGAAGAAAAACACCAAAAAATACAAGAAAAACTTTTTCTTATACGTACTCTTAGTCAACTGTCTACGTTGGATGCTTACGTGTCTCAACCAGACAGCTTATACCAACATTTGAAAGGCAGGGGGCTTTTTTCTCCCATAAACCGTATGTCGATTCTTTCTTTATTGGAAAGTCTTTCTCAACAAAAAGGTCTTATGCTAGTGGATTCACGGATGGAGCCCGCTCAGCACGCTGATGGTATGATCATGACAGGCTTTTCCGTGAAAGTTGAAGCTAACGACGATCGTCAGTTATATAGCTTTATGAAAGCGTTAGAGCAGGATAAAAGCTTCCTTTGGTATCCCTCTTTTTTTCATATTCGACGTGGTAGTGGACGTGTTTTTATTCTAGAGCTTCAAGGGTACCTGGCAAAGTTTAAAGAGCCACCTACTCTTGAATGATGGGGTAATCAACTACCAAACTTTGAATTTATCGACCTAGAGCCATTTCAATTTGATCGGCAAAGCTGTTTATCTCTTTAAACCCAACGTTTTCATACAGTGTTTTTGCTGCTGGGTTGCCTGCATGGACTGTTAAGTAAAACTCTTTAAACTTAAGGTCTTTTCTTTTAGGGCTTCTGAAAATACCTAACACGCTTTGTAAAGCTTCCGTGCCAAAATGATGGCGACGATATGGTGCAAGTACATCAAGAGTTACAATCCCAACCCGTTGCTCAGAAGGATTGTAGGTTACAGAAACGCTACCCACTTTTAGACCTTTGGCGAGATCTTTTTCTTTAACAGTCAGTGCGTCCTTTACATGGATATCCAAAGAAACTCTTTCAATAGTCTCCTCGCCAGGTCTTTTGGGGAGCACTTCCCTGCACCGAAGATATGTTCGTCGGTTGTTATTGACGAACTTATCACCCTTCTCAATGTCGATGGCACTGAATGAAGGTATGGTAGAAGACAGAACAAGTACACAGGTGAAAGCCATAAAACGAATAAAAATGTTCATAAAAATATCCTTAAAGTAAATTTTATCCAACATCTGGAGTATAGAAAAAGCCATTGTCGTGAATCAAGAAAAAACGCTTCGTGCGTGTTGGTTTTTGGTAGCTTAAACGAGAAGTTTTGACATTATTTGCAAATAATGGTGTATAAGGTTATGAATACTGCATGTTTGGGTTTGGAGTTGGTATATGAATCACACTATTGATTATTACAATAAAAATGCTCAGGGCTTTTATGAACGCACTGTAAATGCTGATGTTAAGGATGTTTACGATGCTTTTTTGCCCTATGTTTTGCAAGGTGGGAAAATTTTAGATGTAGGTTGTGGGATTGGTCGTGATTCAAAGTTCTTTAAAGAGCATGGATACAATGTAACAGCGTTTGATGGTTCTGAAGAAATGGTTAGGATGGCTTCGGAACATGTTGGTGGAGAAGTTTTACATTTGTTTTACAAGGATATTGACTTTGAAAAAGAATTTGATGGAATTTGGGCATGTGCGTCGTTGATTCATGTTCCTTACAATGAATTTGAGTCTATTTTGGTGAAGCTTCATTCTTCTTTGAAGGATACAGGTGTTTTTTATGCATCATTTAAGTATGGTGATCACAAGAGGTCAATCGAAGGCAGGGATTTTTACGATTTTGATGAAGAAAGTATAATGCCTTACTTAGGTGGTTTGTTTACGCCTATTCGAATCTGGCAAACAGAAGATCTTAGAAGCCGAGTAGCACCTAGCGCACAGAAAGCATGGCTAAACGTTTTGTGCAAGAAAGCATAAGAATGGTAGTCCCTACAAAGAAGACCAAGGTTTTTTCGGGGAGGCACTTGATTAGGGTAGGTATTTCGTGGGATCAACGGGTTTTTGATGATGGCGGAGTTCAAAATGCAGCTGTGGTGTTTGTCCTTTGCCTGAAGTGCCTACACGACCAAGGGTTGTGTTTGTGTTAACTTTTACTCCCTTGGATAAGGATGGTTTTTCTAGATGAGCATAGACGCTCATCCAGCCGTTGCCGTGATCCACTATAACCATATGACCGTAATCTATGAGCATGCTACCTGCATGGGCCACAGTACCGCCGGCGATAGGCTTTATAGGTGTTCCCATTGGTGCTTGGATATTGATACCATCTGTTGCTTGGGAAAAAGGTACAATAACTTTTCCTTTTATCGGCCATTGGGTTCTAGTTAGGCCTGAAGAAGACGCTGGTTTTTCAGGTGATGAAGATGAAGGCCAGAATCGTTCTATAAGGCTGTCTAGTAAAGATTTTTCTTTGGGCGTGGAATGCGTTGTTGGTTTTTTTGTTGGAGGTAAAGCTGCGGCTTGTTTATGGTTTTCTTTTTTAGCAGGTGTTTTTACTTTTTTAGTGGTAGGTGATTGTTTTTTTTCTTCGACTTCAGCTGGTTCATAAAAATATCCACGGGATTCTAGGGGGGCTGTGGGTCCTTGACGTTGGCATGCGTTGAGGCCACAATAAGCTATGAAGAAAAATAGAAAATAAAAGGCTTTGGGCCGCATAGATTTATCTCGTTAAGCAGAAGTTTTTAATATTTGTTCAAGATAACGTATAAGAGGTACAGATGTCTACTCACCATACAGTGACACTTATACCTGGCGATGGTGTGGGGCCGGAAGTTGCGGCGGTGGCACAAAAAATTATGGAGGCTGCTGGTGCTCCTATTTATTGGGAGGTTTGCGTTGCCGGAAAGCAGGCTTTTGCTGCAGGTGTAACGACAGGTGTTCCGGAAGAGACAATGGCGTCTATAGCCAAGAATGGCGTGGTATTAAAGGGACCGTTAGAGACACCTATAGGCTATGGTGAGCGCAGCGCAAACGTAGCATTAAGAAAATTATTTGAAACTTATGCTAATGTTCGTCCTATAAGGAAAATTCCAGGTTTTGAGACGCCATTTAGTAGGCGTAGTATTAATTTATGTGTGATCAGGGAAAACCTTGAAGATCTTTATGCGGGTGCAGAATATTACCAAACAGGTACATCGGCTGAAAGTTTGAAAATTATGAGCGAATATGGCTGTGAAAAGGTTTGCCGGTTTGCTTTCGAGATGGCTCTATCTCGGGGTTTCACACGTGTTGATTGTGTGACCAAAGCTAATATTATGAAATTTTCAGAAGGCATGTTTAAACGCGTTTTTGAGGAGGTGTCTCAGGAATACGCCTCTATCACAACAGGTCATCTTCTTATTGATAATTGCGCACACCAGCTGGTGGTAAGACCAGAGCAGTTTCAGGTTATTGTTACGAGCAATTTTAATGGTGACATACTTTCTGATTTAGCGTCTGGTTTGGTGGGGGGCCTTGGTGTGGCGCCCAGTGCTAATTTTGGTGATGATGTAAGTATTTTTGAATCAGTACACGGGTCAGCACCGGATATTGCTGGCAAAGATAGGGTCAACCCAACGGCTTTTATTTTGAGCGCTTGTATGATGTTGCAGCACCTTGATTTATTTGACGAAGCTAGGCTTATTGAAGATGCGTTGGTGTATACAATATCTGAGGGAAAATGCCTGACGGCAGATCTTGCTAATAATAGGGTGACGAATTTAGCTGGGACACAAGCATTTTCCAACGAAATCATCAAAAATCTTGGGAAAAAAATTGAAGGATATGACCATGGAGATATTGGAAAACTTATGATCCCCAAAATACAGAGAGTTTTTAGAGAGCACGTTATGCAGACCGTTGGAGTGGATGTTTTTGTGACATGGAAGAGGGACCTTGATACCTTGGTTGGGTTACTTGAAGGTCTTCATGGAGCCTTTACCCTTGAAAAGATAAGCTCACGCGGGGTGCAAGTTTGGCCAAGAATAGTTGGTGCAAAGACGGTATGTGTAGATCTATTAACGTGTAGGTTTTTGGCTAAAAGTAACGTTGATGCTAAGCATATCGATAAGGAGGTGGCGGCTTTATTGAGCACACTTACTGGTAAAGTTGACTGGATGCATGTGGAAAAATTGCAACAGCACAATGGGCAAAAAGCCTATAGCTGAAGTGGCCATTATCAGGGCTAATAAAAAACTATTGATTTTGTTGAAAAGGCGTTTGATAATGGTGGGGAAGTAAAAAACAAAACAGGGAAAAAATTATGAAGAAATT
>CAZQLR010000009.1:0-7762 GCA_964594205.1 uncultured Alphaproteobacteria bacterium | reverse complement strand
TTTATTTACAGGTGGTCACCAAAGCAGACGCCCAGGGCTTTGGCTGTACGGACCAGGGTACCATCGGGGTCAACGCTTCTATACTGAGCTATAGCTTCTTGTAAAGGGACATCAATCACTTGGCGATTTTGCCAAGCTACCATACGGTCAAACTTTCTTTGAGCAATAAGATCTACAGCATGAACACCAAAGGCTGTACCGAACAAGCGGTCTCTGGAATTTGGCTGCGCACCACGTTGCACATGACCTAGGGTTGTAACACGCGATTCCGCGCCGGTTAGTATTTGCAGCTGGTCGGCGATGTATTGGCCAATGCCGCCAAAGCGTTTTTTTCCTGTTAACGGATCTGATATTGTCACAGAATTTCCTTGTTTGTTTTTGACAGCTTCAGCCACAATCACAAGAGAGAAGTTCCGGCCATTTTCCCGAAGCCGTTTGATTTTGTCGGCTAAAACATGCAAGTCATAATCAATTTCTGGGATTAAAATGATGTCGGCACCGCCAGAAATACCAGCGCTGAGAGCAATATGACCAGCATCCCGTCCCATAACTTCTAAAACCATAATACGGTCATGACTAGCTGCTGTGGGTTGAAGCATGTCTAGGGCATTCGTAGCTATTTCTACGGCAGTAAGATAGCCTACTGAATTTTCCGTGGATCCAAGATCGTTATCAATAGTTTTGGGGATGCCTACCATGTTGATACCGCCACGCTGAGCTATGGTTCTTAAAATATGATGGCTGCCATCCCCACCAATGCAGATAAGGGCATCAAGGCCAAGTTTATTATAGCCGCGTACAAAATCATCTGTTCGATCGCGGAAAGAGCCATCTTCCATGGGATATTTTGATGGATTACCCTTATTGGTTGTTCCTAAAATAGTGCCACCCAAACGTAAAAGAACTTCACCGTATCCCCCCAGTGTTTCATCTAACTTTATATAGTCGGGGTTGTCTGTCATTAAAGACTGGCCACCATTTTTGATACCAAGAACCTGCCAGCCATAACCGCGTATGGCTCTGTAAGTGACAGCTCTTATGATAGCGTTGAGTCCAGCGCAATCGCCACCGCTCGTTAATATGCCTATCTTTTTTATATCTTGGGTCATGAAAACTGTATCATTCTTATGGATTAGCTTTACGTTCTAAAGGTTCCTTGATTTCTGTTAAAAGATTAATTTTTTTAATGAAATTTAGACTTCTCCGTGTCAGAATACCATAAAGTGTGTTGGTGTAACACACACGATTATGATCGAATATACTTTAATAAAACACAGTTGATAACGATGAATGAGCTTGACGATTTGAAGTACAAGTTAGCTAGATTGCAGATGGCTCATAAGGACCTAGATGATCAGCTGAGATTATTGATGCAGGGGCCTTCTCCTAATATTATGCATGTGCAGCGCATGAAAAAAGAGAAACTTGCCTTGAAAGAGCAGATAGATAAGATTGAGAATGACCTGATTCCGGATATCATTGCTTGATGAGGTCTTAAAAGGCCTATGGTAAGATAAGGAATCTGGAGAGCGATGGAGTGGTGATAGTGAGTCTTGAAACACGGCGCTTAGTGTTGCGTTCATGGAGAGAAGAGGACATTGAACCTTTCATTGCGATGGGGCAAGACAAAAACGTTATGGCTTATTTTCCTGGACTTTTATCCAGACAACAGACTTTGGCGTTGATTAAACGTATCCAGCAGCATTTTTCTTGTTATGGCTATGGTTTATGGGCAGTTGAGCGTAAGGATACAAAGAAATTCATAGGCTTTGCTGGTTTGAGTCATCCTTCTTTCGATGCATCTTTCACTCCGGCTTTGGAGATAGGGTGGCGTTTGGCCTCAGACCAATGGGGACAGGGGTTTGCCCCTGAGCTTTCGCAAGCAATTTTGCGTTTTGCTTTTGAGGAACTTCACTTAGATGAAGTGGTGAGTTTTACAGCTAGGATCAACATAAAATCGCGTCGTGTTATGGAAAAAATAGGGATGTCTTACGACGCATCTGATGATTTTGATCATCCAAAAGTTGAGGAAGGCCACCCTTTGCGGCCGCATGTTCTTTATAGATTGAGGAATAAAGATTTTTTAGTCAAAGAAGGGAGAATACAAAACTAGATGCTTGAAGATAAGAGTGTTTAAGGCCCTCAGGTTGCACAGAGCTCTAGCTCTCTTCGAGATATAGGTTGATGAGACTGAGCCTACCTGCCTTTAACGTAGTATTTTACGATTTAGTGGGCATGATGAAGAGATTTTTACTGTCTTTATGCAGAGGTGTATGGTTGGATAGGTTTACTTCTGTAATTGAACCATCTTGAGTATGCAGTTCCCAACCAAGCAATTGTTTCTTAGGAATATCAGTTTTTAGAACCACAATATCTGGCGTGTTTTCCCATTTGCAGGTAAAGGTGGTTATACCCTTTTTATCTATAGAGTGAATATGGACATTCTTTTTTAATAAATCCTTGGGTTTATCAAAAATAGTACTTAAGGGGACGTCGTCTTTGTGGATATAAGAAACTTGGTTTAAAGATGTGTCAACCTGTGCCAGCCATTGTCCATCAAAAACGAACAAAAGGGGTATATATTTTTTATCATAATCAAGACGAAATTTGTGAGTTGCATCGAAACTGAATTTTCCTGGTGAAAAGCTTAGCGCGGTCCCTTTGGGTGTGAGCGTACGCTGAGAAAACTTTGCTTCAAAAGAAGGAAGGTTAACAAGAAAGTTAACTAGTTTAGTCTTTGCTGGCGTTGATTGCGTTTCCGCTAGGCAATCATGGTTACAGAGAATGGCGCTTATTAAGCAAGTAGTCAGCCATAAAGTCTTTAGGAACATAAAATAGCTGCGGTAAAAGAAATATCCCATGGTTGTCCTTATTGTTATCGAGCTAGAATTTCTCGGCGGCCCACATGGTTAGGAGCGCTCACAATATTTTCTGCTTCTAGTTGATCCATTATGCGTGCGGCGCGGTTATAGCCAATCTGAAAATGTCGTTGGAT
Source organism: uncultured Alphaproteobacteria bacterium (assembly GCA_964594205.1). Taxonomy (GTDB): domain Bacteria; phylum Pseudomonadota; class Alphaproteobacteria; order 16-39-46; family JAJRRM01; genus CAZQLR01. The sequence continues at coordinate 4,767 of CAZQLR010000009.1, read as the reverse complement.
GAAACTGGTGGAGGCTTTTTTTTCAGCCACAATAAGGCTTACTACTTGGTCAAATAAAGGGTCTTTATCTTGATTGTTTCCTTGAGAGAGTGTGTCATTATCTCCATCCTCGTCTCTTATCACATCTTCAATATAGGCTGGAGAACCCGTACCTTTTAGGTAGGTAACGACTTTTTCAATATCATCATCGCTGACAAAAGGGCCGTGAATACGTTGTGTTCTTCCTCCCCCAGCCATGTACAGCATGTCCCCTTGACCCAGAAGTTGTTCGGCGCCGGGTTCACCTAAGATGGTACGGCTATCTATTTTAGAGGAGACCTGGAAACTAATACGTGTAGGAAAGTTTGCTTTTATAGTACCCGTTATGACATCAACGGAAGGTCTTTGGGTTGCCATGATCAGATGAATACCTGCTGCTCGAGCCATTTGTGCTAGCCGTTGTATGGTCGCTTCTATTTCTTTACCTGCCACTAGCATTAAATCAGCCATTTCATCAACAATTACAACAATGTAAGGTATTGTTTCCATATTTAAAGGTTGTTCCTCAAAAAGAGGGTTGCCTGTTTCTGGATCATAACCCGTTTGGACACGCCGTGTCAGAGTTTCTCCTTTTTCTCGGGCTTGTTCGATTTTTTGATTATATCCCATAATATTTCGAACACCGAATTTTGACATACGTGCATAGCGCTCTTCCATCTCACGTACAGCCCATTTTAAGGCAACAATGGCTTTTTTAGGGCTGGTTACGACAGGCGTGAGAAGATGAGGAATACCTTCATAAACAGATAGCTCAAGCATCTTAGGATCAATCATAATAAATTTACAAAGGTCAGGAGGTAGGTGATACAGAAGTGAAAGAATCATGGTGTTGATCGCCACTGATTTTCCAGAGCCAGTTGTGCCTGCTATGAGTAAATGAGGCATCTTTGAAAGGTCAGCAATAGAAGGTGTTCCACTTATATCTTTACCAAGAATAAGAGGTAAATAATCTTGGGTATTTTTGTAGCTAGGTGCGCTGAGAAGAGAGCGAAAGAAAACCGTTTCTCTAACTTCGTTTGGAAGCTCAATACCCAAAGCATTTTTACCTGGTATAACGGCAACGCGGGCAGACCTAGCGCTCATTGAACGAGCTATGTCGTCTGCTAAGGCGACAATTCTTGATGTTTTTATACCGGGTGCTGGTTTAAATTCATAAAGTGTTACAACTGGCCCAGGGTTAACATCAGTGATTACGCCTCTAACACCGAAATCACTTAATGTTTTTTCTAAAGCTGCTGCTCGCTCTTGGAGTTCGGTATCTGTTAGCTCTTTGCTTTTTACCTTGGAGGGAAGTGCAATAAGATTGACGTCAGGTAGGTGGAATGATGAGGTGAAGCTTATGTTTTTTTGGGCCTTAGGTGTTGGTTTGGATGATCTATTATGAGAAGGTTTAGTTGCTTTTGTAGAAAAATCTTCTTCACAAAAATCAGGGGAAGCATTTTGTTTGTCTAAAGGCTCTTTATCATGGAAGAGCGTCCTTCGGGGGCGATCGGCAACCGGATTTTTATGGCTGCTGAAAAGGGAATTTAGCATAAAAGATACTGTTTTTCTGAGGGTAAAGAAGAGGGTATAAAGTATCTGAATAGATGAAGACCCCAAAATGGACCACCATTTTTTAGGGATGCCAAGGGCGTAAATATACGAACCTGAGCCCATCAGTAGAAAAAAGCCAGCCAGAGTATAGTAAAGTGTTGGAGATTGAAAAATCAAAGGAAAATAGTGTTTGGAAAAGAGTGCATAAAAATTAAAGACAACATGTCCTAACGTACTGCCCTGTACATTCAGCGCGTAGAGGGAAAAACACAGGAAAACTAAACTTGTAACAGAGGCTAATACGTGTGTTTTTGGATAAGAAAAAGGTCTATCAAAAGTAAGTCTTATTCCCCAGATCATTAATAAAGGTGGCGCAAACCATCCAACGTACCCCAACGTTTGTAGCAAAAGATCAGCTATAACAAAGCTAGCACTGCCTAGTATGGTTTCGTGAGCTTGGTCTGTTACCACATTCCAAGAAGCATCCCATGGTGAATAATAGAACAGAGACGCAAAGGTGTATAAGCTAATAGCAGCAAGCAACAGACCAAGGGCTCGCATACTTAGGTAGCGTACCAAGTTACCTGTAAGAGAAAAAGCTTCACCAAATAAGGAGGCCTTTTTTCTGCGCTTGTGGTGTCGTCTAATTATGGGCATGGCGTATTTCTAGAGTATGAATTTTGAAAGATCCACGTTTTTAGCAAGTTCACCGACTTTTTCATCTACCATGGCTGCGCTCACTTCATAAGCTGAGCCAGATTTTTCTGGCGCATGAAAGCTGATGTCTTCAAGTAAACGTTCCATGACAGTATGAAGGCGTCGGGCACCGATATTTTCAACGTTCGTATTAATATTAGCGGCCAAGGTTGCTATAGCTGCGATGCCGCCTTCAGAAAAATTAAGGGTAACACCTTCAGTTTTCAAAAGCTCGGTGTATTGTCGGATTAAGTTTGCTTCCGTTTCTGTTAGAATACGGACAAAGTCTTTCTGGGAGAGTGCTTGAAGTTCAACTCTTGTTGGTAAACGACCTTGAAGTTCTGGTAAAAGATCTGAAGGTTTAGCTATGTGAAAGGCTCCGGAAGCTATGAACAGAATGTGATCAGTTTTAATAGCGCCATATTTGGTGCTTACGGTGGTTCCCTCAATGAGAGGTAATAAATCGCGCTGCACACCTTCACGGCTCACATCAGATCCACTGCGTTGCGTTTTTGCGCAAATTTTATCTATTTCGTCCAAGAACACGATGCCATTTTGTTCTACAGTATAAAGAGCTTCGCGTGTTATTTCTTCTTGGTCTAGGATTTTGTCAGACTCCTCCTCTGTCAAAATTTTTAGCCCTTCGCCTATTTTTGTGCGTCGTGTTTTGGTTTTTTCACCAAACCCTTTGCCGAAAATGTCGCTCAAGTTAAGCATCCCCATCTGGGCGCCTGGCATGCCGGGAACATCTATCGTGGGCATGGAGGTAGAACCGTTGTCCAGAACTTCTATTTCTATTTCTTTATCATCTAGTTGACCGGTGACGAGTTTTTCACGAAATTTTCCACGAGTTTCTACACTTGCATCCTTACCGACAAGAACATCAATAATGCGATCATAAGCATGCTCTTTTGCTTCGGTTTGAACCGTTTGGCGTTTTTTATCACGGGTTTGTACTATGGCTATTTCGACCAAATCACGAATGATTTGCTCCACATCCCGCCCAACATAACCAACTTCTGTGAATTTTGTGGCCTCAACTTTAATAAAGGGGGCTTGTGCTAATTTGGCTAATCGTCTAGCTATTTCTGTTTTTCCAACGCCGGTTGGGCCTATCATGAGAATATTTTTTGGCATAATTTCCTCACGTAGGTTTTCTGGCAATTGCTGGCGCCTCCAACGATTGCGTAGAGCGATTGCAACCGCTTTTTTTGCCTCATGTTGTCCTACGATAAAGCGATCAAGTTCTGAAACAATTTTTTTTGGAGTAAAAGTGGTCATATAGTTAAACTCTCTATTGAAAAGTTATGGTTTGTATAAATACATAGATCGGCGGCGATGGTCATGGATCTTTTTACTATTTCTTCCGCATTCATGTCCAAGTCTTTAAGAGCTTTGGCAGCGCTTAAAGCATAGGCTCCACCTGATCCAATGCCAATGATGCCATCTTCTGGTTCTAAAACATCCCCATTGCCGGTCATTATAAATGAATGCTTTTTGTCAGCCACAGCTAGCATGGCTTCCAATCTTCGTAGGTATTTATCTGTGCGCCAATCTTTTGCTAATTCTACGCAGGCACGTTGTAATTGGGCGGGGTAATGCTCTAGTTTTTCTTCCAGCCGCTCAAATAATGTGAAGGCGTCGGCGGTAGCGCCTGCAAACCCAACGATGACGGAATCGTTACTTAGTTTTCGAATTTTTCGAGCATTGTTTTTCATGGCGATAGGGCCTTGGGTTACCTGACCATCGCCAGCAATAACGACCTGGTTGTTTTTACGGACGCACAAAATGGTGGTGCCATACCACGTAGTCTCATCACGATGGGCACTGGATGTGCTTTGGGTCATAATCATGGGGGGCCCTCGTTGTTTTTTTGATGGTTCCAGTGTAAGGATCAGAGATTGACGATTGTTGAACGTCAAACCGTTCTAACCCGATTGATTATATGTACCGTACATAGCATAAAATATAAAGCCAAATGTAGGACCAAAGCGTCAATTTTAAATCAGGGGCTGCATGGCTGTGCGTTATGTTATGAAAAACAAGTATCTAAAATCTTCTATTGGGATATAGTTTTCAGGATAGACGTGTAATTTTCTTAGTGGGGGTTATGGCTTAGTCTTATTTTACAGATTTTAAATCAACGTGGTAAATTACTTGAGGTTCTTCGCTAAGTGTACGGTGCTCTGGCTTTTGATTGTTTTGATGGATTTCAAGAGTATCGATCAAAGATTGATGATTATTAGTTTTCATATTATCATCTTGGCACCACCAGTTGTGTACGTCGTACATGACAGGGAATTCAAAGTAGAGCTGCAGGGAGAAGTTGTCATTTTTAGATTGGGAGATTTATATGGCTGCATCCTATGATACCAATAATGTTTTTGCTAAAATTTTGCGTGGCGACGTGCCATGTAGACGGGTGTACGAAGATGATGTTGCTTTAGCTTTCTATGATATAGATCCTCAAGCACCTGTTCATGTTCTTGTCATTCCTAA
>CAZQLR010000008.1:11772-22028 GCA_964594205.1 uncultured Alphaproteobacteria bacterium | reverse complement strand
CAAAAATTCGGGTGAACAACCTACTCTCTCTTCTGAACACCCTTATGGTGAAAAATCCATTTCAATATACGGCCTTCGCGCTGGTTCTGAGTTTTTGGGTGGCACCTTAACAGGCATCTTTTTTGGCTGGATCATCGATATTTGGCTACAAACAAGCCCCACTGGTATACTTGTGGGGTTACCGGTGGGTTTTGCTGTGGGCCTTTGGAACATGTACAAACTCCTTATCACCACACCGAACCTGCAAGAAAAAAAAGACAGCCGCCACAAAGAACAGTAAGATTAGTCTCTGCATCTCCCACCGAATACAAGAAAACAACACTGCTGGTTAGGACCTTCAGTTTAAAACGTTGTCAGACAGCCAGGGGCATATCCGTCACCTGACGTAACGGTACTGATAGAAGAGCTCGGGAGCCATCTCTCTACCGATTCACTCGTAAAAATTATCTTTAAGCTTGACTTTCAATTGTCAACCTCCCACATAATTAGGAAAGATATTCATTCTCAATAATTAGAGCGCAATTATCATGAAATTTTTCTACTGTCGTGACCATCAACCCATATCCCGCCTATGTCTAGCTTTCTGCCTAACCCTAATGACTGCTCCGCTACATAATAGCTCTGCCAGCCATGGTACTGAAACAACGGAGGAAGCGGTATCCCATCAGAAAAATTCCCTCTCAACTCTACCAACCGAGTTAGTAGATCATTTAGAACGCATGAGTGACAAACAACTGAAAGAGGTAGTATGGCAAACAGAAAGAAGAAGATCAAACCGATTAGGAGCAAGACAAAAAGACCACCTTTCCTCTAGTACTTTCAATAGAGGTAATGCTTTAGAAACACTCATGAATTCAGAGGAATACACGGAGCAAGATATATTTCCTCTTTTCCCTATAGTAGGATATGCGGTTCGTCTAGCCAAAGATTATAGAGAATTTCTCACAGGCGAAGAGGCTTGTTCTAAACTTGAGGAACTTAAACAGAGTGGGAAACCCTTGCCATCCTCTGTAGCTATTATAGAGCCTCTAAAGCCAGAAACAGCTACGGCCCTTTACGATACAATACGTAACCTAGAACAGTTTTTCTTTAGCTATAGCTCTGACACTACGGAACAAATTCTTTCTATTTCCGAAGCACTGAAGGGTGTTCAAGTAGCCGCCAAAGCCGGATTTGAAGACAATTATCTTGGGTGCTTCTATCTTGGGTGCTTCAAAAAACCCTTGCTTGGAGATGGGGATGACACTTACGATCTGGGCCTTGAACTAAGATTTGATCGCACACATGATCTTTTACTCGCAGGTAAGTATGATCAAGCAAAAAAGTTAATAGACTCGCTCGTAGGAACAAGTTTAGAGCAGAACATACCAAGACTAGGTTATATGCTTTATCTCGATCCTCAACGAGAAAATCCTTATTACGATATGGAAAAAGGCCGCGCATGTGTTAAGCAAATACGAGAAAGTTCTCAAGAAGAACCAGACCATTATTACAATTGCCTTGCTATGATCTCTGAGCGTGGCCTCAGTGTCAGAAAGGATGGGCTTTTGGCCTCTTCATACAGAGAAGAAATACTGTCTATTATGAGCCCAGAATCCAAATTCGCAGAGGAAGGATATGAAAACTTGGAACTTCCTCCCATTCCCTCCTTTCTCTCACGGCAAGAGATGCTAGCAACTGCAACGGAATGAAGGATATAGAAGAAAGCCTTCTATGCAGGCTCATTCGGGTAGCCATAAGAAAACCGGGTAGAAATAAAATAAGTTCAAACCTAGATTCTACTTAAACCATTCTTGCATCTTCGTGTCTTTGGGGCCAACCACAACAAAACAGTGTTTTGTACCCTGGGCACGAAGTTGCCATCTCCCACCGAATACAAGAAAACAACACTGCTGGTTAGGACCTTCAGTTTAAAACGTTGTCAGATAGCCAGGGGCATATCCGTCACCTGACGTAACGGTACTGATAGAAGGGCTCGGGAGCCTACAGTTGGCAGACGAAACTCTTCCCACACTTCCTGCAAAGCTCGTACCAAATCCATCACCATAGCGTCTGTATGCACAATAGAAGGCGTCAATCTTAATCTTTCCGTACCCACCGGTACCGTGGGGTAGTTGATGGGTTGAACATATATCTTATATTTTTGCATTAACCTATCAGCAGCAAGCTTACACAGATGAGCATCACCAATAATGACAGGTACAATATGAGATGGGCTATTAATAAAAGGTATCCCCGTCAATGTTAAGGCCTTTTTTAATCTACTGACACGCTGTTGATGAAGTTCTCGAATATCACTAGCCTTCTTCAAAATTTCTATACTGGCCTGAGCACCCGCAGCTACAGCTGGTGGCAAAGAAGTCGTAAAAATAAAAGAGGAGGCAAAACTGCGTATAAAATCGATAATTGCTTTAGAACCAACTATATAACCACCTGATAGACCAAAAGCTTTACCCAACGTACCCTGGATGATATCGACTTTTTCCCCCAAGCCTTCTCGTTGGCTAATGCCTCCTCCTTTATGGCCATACAGTCCAACGCCGTGAACTTCATCTAAATAGGTGATGGCCTTATACTTTTTGGCCAGTGTACATATGTCATCAATAGGTCCAATATCTCCATTCATAGAGTAGACAGACTCAAAAGCTATCAACTTGCTGGCTTCTGGGTGGTTACGGTGCACAATTGCAAGCTTTTCTTCTAAATCTGCCACATTATTATGCTTAAATATATGCTTTGTTGCTCTAGAATGACGAATACCCTGTATCATCGACGCATGATTATGAGCATCTGAAAAAATATGGCAGTTGGGTAGTCTGTCTCCCAGTGTTGATAATGTTCCTTCGTTAGCAACATAACCAGATGTAAAAAGGAGGGCAGAATCTTTGTCATGAAGGTCTGCAAGAGAATTTTCTAAGTCTACGTGATAGGCGGTCGTACCTGATATATTACGCGTACCACCAGATCCCGCACCCACTTTTTCAATAGCTTCTACCATAGCGCTCTTAACACCAGCGTGCTGCCCCATACCCAAATAGTCGTTGCTACACCATACAATAACATCGTCTAAGTGTTCACCATGCTGCCACTGTGCCTTAGGATAAACACCACAGCGACGCTTGATCGTAGCAAAGGTTCTATATTTCCCTTGCTCTTTTAAAATCGCCAGTTCAGCAGAAAAAAAATCATCATAACTCATGATATTGTTAATATTCCTTTTTAATAGCCTTGCCCAGAAAATTTTTTAGCCATACCTATATAGTTTATAGATAAATTTTTCCCCAGATCCCAAACCCCTTTTAAAATATTAAAGTTAATGCCTTTAAGGTCAAATACTTCCGCACCCTCTTTCTCCAACGCAGTGTACACCTCGGCTGGTTTTAAAAAGCTAGTATACGTGTGTGTACCCTTCGGTGCCCACCGTAAAATATATTCAGCAATATAAATACCAAAAACCTTAGCCACCATCGTACGATTAAGTGTAGAAAAAAACAGAAGTCCCCCTGGCTTCAAACACCCAAGAGCATCACACAACAACACAGAAGGTTCTGGTACATGCTCTAAAAGTTCAAGCACTGTAACAACGTCAAAAATCTCTCTGTTATTCTTTTTAAAAATCTCTAAATTTGTGTGAACATACTTAGGCTCTAACCCCATAAGCTTTGCATGGTTTTTGGCCACAGCTATCAGTTCTTCCGAGGCATCTAAACCTGTAACATCAAACCCCAATCGTGTAAGAGGTTCAACAAGTAGACCTCCACCACAGCCAACGTCCAAAACTTTTAAAACATCCCCACCTTTTGCAAAATGTTCATGAATATGGTTTGTTATAAATTCTAAACGTGGTGAGTTAATTGCATGCAAGGCCTTCATTGGACCTTCTTCATTCCACCATTGGTCCGAAAGCCTAGAGAAATTCTGAATCTCTTGTTGTTTTTGGTTGTTCATAACAAAATCTTTTTTTTAAAATAACGTCATGGTATCAAAAAGTAAACAAAACACGTATTCCTCTTAATCCCTTGATATTTTAGGTTGCTTTTTTACTTTAAGTGACTATTGTGTACCTTAATTTAACCAGGATGAGAAAAGAAAAAACATCATGCTTTTAGAAAAACTCTTTGGTTTCTTCCACGTCGCTTATGAACAAAGCTTCACGAAAGCATCTGTAAAAATCAACATATCTCAACCTAATCTTAGCAAATACATAAGCTCTCTTGAAAAGCATTTTGGTAAAAAGCTGATATATAAACAAAATCGTAAAGTGTATCTCACTGACGAAGGTAAGATTTTGTATGAAACAGCAAAGAAAATGATTGAGGATTACCAACGTACCGAAGAAATGATTCGCCATACATCCGACGAACTTGCTGGTCCGCTACGCATAGGTACAGGCGTAAGCATGGCGCAATCTTGGGGTATAGATATTTTTGCTAAATTTAACCTTGCCTACCCTAACATTAAACTCATTATTACGGGTACAGACCGCGAACCAGAGCTTGTTAACGGTAATTTTGATGTTGTCATTAGCCCTAACATTTATGTTGATCCTACGAAATATTGTAAAGAACATTTTTCTAATGTCGAATGGTCCTTTTTTGCTTCACAATCCTACGTCAACGAACACGGAAAACCTAAAAATTTAGAAGATTTGCGCCATCACAAACTTGTTTCTTTCTACCAAAAAGAACGTCATATTTTTGGTAATGTCAACCCGCACCTTTCTGTCGGTATTACCGACCTTTTACCCAAGCTACCCGATTTTGCTGTAAACTCTGGCATGGCGTTAACTAGAGCCATCGGACATGGTCTCGGCGTGGGCTTATTGCAAAAAAAAGCCCCCTATCTTAAAGGATTAAATTTAGTAGAACTTGATATATGTGATTTGCCCCCTATAGAAATGTACCTTATTTATGCAAAGCACCTTAAAACTTCAAAGAAAATACAGACATTTTGCAATTTCTTTAAAGAAGCCTACAAAGAACAGTACACTTAATTTAAGTTTTACCGACGCCATCCAAAAACGCGCAAGACCTAATCTAAGCCGCCTACCGGCAATGCATTAAATATTTAATGAGCCCAAAAAAGATTTTTTCCCCTCTTGTCTAGTGAGGTAGGTCTTCCTCATCAGCAAACTTTTCCCCGTCTTTTTTCTGCTCAGAACTGACAGGGTGAGCATCCTCCCACAAGGTCCCATGCACCAGATAATGTATACTTTCTGCGATATTAGTTATGTGATCTCCCATACGTTCTATGTTTTTAGCCATAAACATAAGGTGTATACAGGCATTCATATCAGCCGCATTGTGATCAATATGCTCTAAAAGATCCTTTAATAACGCCGTGTAAATAGCATCGATTTCATCATCACGGTTCCAAACTTCAACAGCTTTTTCTTCATCATGATCTTTAAAGGCCTCCATAACATCCACTAACATAGCCTGCACCAAGTCGCCCATCTTCAAAATATCAGCAACCTGACCTAATTTATTAGCTTTGTTTAAAGCACGTTGCCTACGAGCTACGTGTTCAGCATAATCAGCTATGCGCTCAAGATGGCTAGCAATTTTTAACGTCGCCACCACAGCTCTGAGATCTGAGGCAACAGGCTGCCTTAACGCCAAAATACGCACAGCAAAATTATCTATTTTATTTTCTAGTCTGTCGATCTTAACGTCACCATCAATTACTAAACTAGCAATATTCTCATCTTCTATGTGAAGTGTTTTGAAAGCATTTTCCAAAGATATATGGACCAATGCTCCCATATCCATCAGCATAGAGGTCAAATGCTTAAGGTCATCATCATAAGACTTCACAATATGCTTATGTTGTACGCGGAAAGAACCGGCAACGTCGTACCCTTCGCTCCTATCACGCTGTAATTTATGGTCGAATGTTTCATCCATAATCTTAATATCTCCCTGTAAGATAGTCTTGAGTCCGCTGGTCTTTAGGGTTTGTGAAAACATGTGCTGTCTCACCCGATTCCACAAGATACCCTGAGTGAAAGAAAGCAACGTGCTGGGAAACACGAGCCGCTTGCTGTAAATTGTGCGTCACAAGCGCAATTGTATAACGTTCTTTCAGTTCGTCAATAAGTTCTTCTACACGCGCGGTGGCAATAGGATCCAGGGCAGACGTTGGTTCATCCATCAAAATAACCTCTGGGTTTATAGCAATAGCACGAGCTATGCATAAGCGCTGCTGCTGTCCACCAGAAAGACCAAAAGCAGAATCCTGTAATCTGTCTTTAATCTCATCAAAAAGACCTGCTCTCTGAAGGCTTGTTTCTACTATTTCATCAAGATTACTTTTACTCTTGAACAAACCATGAATCCTTGGACCGTAGGCTATGTTATCATAGATAGATTTAGGAAAGGGATTAGGTTTCTGAAAAACCATGCCAACCTTTGCACGCAACTGCACAACATCAACATCTCTGCTAAGTATGTTTTTATCATCTAAATATATGGAACCACTCAAAACAACATCCTGAATCAAGTCGTTCATACGGTTTAAACATCGCAAAAAAGAACTTTTTCCACAACCAGATGGACCTATAAAAGCTGTTACTTTATGCTTGGGCAAACCAAGGTTCACTCCAAATAAGGCCTGTTTTTTACCATAAAACAAACTCAAATCTTTTGACATTATTTTCCATGGTGAAGTTTTTGAATGGGGAGACGATGTTTTTTTCATATCGATAGAATATCTTTTCTAAGGTTAACCAGAGAATTTTTCAAATTTTTTCCGCAATAAAACAGCTATACTGTTCACCACTAATAACATTAACAACAAAACCACTATGGCACCAGAGCTGGCCTCAACAAAACCCGGTTCTGGTCGCTGAAACCACTGGTATATTTGAACTGGCAGTACTGTTGCTGGATCGTTCAACGATTCCGGCGCTTTGCTCAAAAAAACAACCATACCAACCATAAGAAGCGGCGCACTCTCACCAATCATACGAGCCAAAGCTAACAATGCACCTGTTATAATCCCAGGCATAGCAGCTGGTAAGACAAGTTGGAAAACTGCCTGCTGATGAGAGGCGCCCAACCCCAAAGCAGCTTCTTTCAAAGTCTTTGGCACTTGAGCAATAGCCATACGACTAGATACAATAATGATAGGTAACATCATAAGCCCCAAAGATAAGCCTCCGACAAGCGCGCTTGAACGCCCCATACCAAAATAAGCCAAAAATACAGCCAACCCCAAAAGTCCGAATATAATAGAAGGGACTGCTGCTAAATTATTGATATTAATAGTGACAAAACGAACAAACTTTTTTCGTTGATCCGTAAACTCCTCCAGATAAAAAGCAACAACTACACCCGCAGGAAATGCCACCAAGAAAGCCACACCTAAAACATACAGCGTTCCTAACAAGGCCGAAAATATCCCCGCTGTTTCTGGAGATAAAGAATCCGCATTAATAAAAAAACCCCAATTAAAACTTTTTCTCAGCTTCTTTTGTTTTTCCTGATCTTTTAACCATGATCTGACCGGCGAGGTATCTCCGCTTTCATATAGCGTTGCCGCACTGTATTTCAAAGGTATCCAAAAATATTGCTTTTCTCTTTCTTTACCTCTACGGCTATCTTCCCATTGTTGTTGCAAAGATCTCCAGGCATTTAGGCTTAAACAATCACACATATTTGTAGGAGTCGACAGCTGAATCAACCTCTCATAGTCCTCTGGCGTCATAGGATCTTTAGCATTTTTAGTAACCATTTCAGAAGGGATAGCCAGCTCATAGTGCCAGAATATTGGCCACGCTCTGAAAAAAATTGAAACAAAAAGGATGCTTAATAAAACCAGTATCGTGTATACACTTGCAGCGCCAAAATATTTGAAAAGAACAGCCTTTCTATGGCGTCTCTTTATACGTCTTTGCGACTCTAGGAGCATAGTGTTTAGTAATGGATCCATATCGTTAATACGTAAATTCATTATTTCCGTTGTAACCTTTCCGCTGCAATATTAATGGATAATGTTATAAAAAAGAGAACAAAACCCAGTGCAAAGGCCGATAAGGTTCCTGGTGAATCAAACTGCTGATCGCCTGTTAGCAAGGTTACTATTTGCACAGTAACAGTTGTGACCGAGGCAAAAGGATTCGCCGTCAAATTAGCAGCTAAGCCCGCTGCCATAACAACAAGCATCGTCTCACCCAAAGCCCTAGAAAGCGTTAGAAGGACAGCGCTTACTAGACCCGACTTTGCCGAAGGAAGAACGATTTTAAAAACAGTTTCAGCTTGTGTTGCGCCCAACCCTAAAGATCCTTCTCGCAAAGCTTTCGGCACCGCTCTTAGCACATCATCACAAAGAGAAATCAGCATGGGTATCAACATCAACCCCAAGACTGTACCTGCAGCCAAAGCACTTTGCACCGAAGCATCTATACCAAGGGCATGTGCTATCTTTTGAAAAGTTGGCGCAACAAAAATAGCGGCAAAAAAGCCATACACCACTGTTGGTACACCAGCCATGGTTTCCAAGATAGGTCTTAACGTATGCCTTACAGTTGTTTTAGCGTATTCACTTAAATAAATAGAAGCCATAATGCCCAGGGGAAGAACAAAAGAAAAAGCGATGATCGTCACAAAAAAAGTCCCCCAGAAAAGAGGTAACGCCCCAAAATTGTCTCCTATATCTTGATCGGAAATACCAGGCAACCATGTAGACCCAAATAAGAATTTATAAAAAGGAACACGAAGAAAGAATTTAAAAGCTTCACACACTAACACGCTTAAAACCAAGGCTATGATAATAAGAGTTAAAGCGGTCAAAGACCACATGAAAAAATTGCTAGCTTTTTCTACTCTATGGCGAATATGACACCCCAGATTCATGGCTCTCCAAGCCATATAGAGAGCCACCATCACAAAAAAAATCACCAAAAAAGGTGTCCAAAAATTTTCCCCAGGCACGACATAAGGCATAGCCGTGAAAATAACTATACCAGGGATACCAAACCACAAAGAAGCATACCAACCATAATAGGACGGCAAACCTTTCAGCTTCTTACCCTTTACCAAAGCACGTCCAGCAATCAGCCTCATCGTCATATAAGCAAAGGCACAGCCTATAACAATCTCAATCATTCCCACACTAAAACAAACACCTCATCCTACGCCCTAAGTATAATATATTTACAGCAAAAACCATACTTTTTTTGCACCTCATCGCCAAGTAATATACATATAGGGATACCTGAAACAAGAAAGCTGAACTATGGGAAAAATATCTACCTACAACACTCTACACCATTTGAATGAAGTTCTTAAAGATCTTGTACATACCGTGAAACTATCTACCCTCAAAGATAACTATAAAAAATTATCTTCAGCTTATCGACAGCGAAAAAAAACAATCATTCTTACCTATGAAGATTGCCTAAGCTACGCTCTGGCCCGCATGCCCGCAACGTTAACAGTTCAGCAACGGATCTGGAAAACATTTGAAAAAGCCATAGACTTACATAAAAATAACCCTCTCTCTATTCTTGACATAGGCGCAGGACCTGGTACATGCATCTGGGCACTAAAAGACGCATTATGGGTGAAAGACATCACACTTATAGAAAAAGAACGAGCCTTTGTGAGACTCGGTCAACATTTGATAGCGGCTCTAGAATTATCCTCCCCTATTCGTTTTAATAAACAATATATTCATGCCAATGTAATCAATCATAAAAGAACCTCTGCAGACATTGTCTTTGGATCTTATTGGCTTAATGAAATGGTAAACATTTCAAAGGCAATAACATTACTATGGAATGCGGCAAACCATTACGTAATCCTCATAGAACCAGGAACACCACAAGGTTTCAAAAACCTGTTAACTGCTAGAGATTATTTTTTATCCCAAGGTGGATCTATCTTAGCTCCATGCCCTGGTAATATAGCCTGCCCTATGGTTCAAGCTGAAAGAATATGGTGTCATTTCAGAGAAAGACTTCCCCGCTTCAAAGCACACCATTTCATAAAAGAAGCCTCTCTTAGTTTTGAAGAAGAACCATACTGCTATCTAATTGCCCATAAAAATAGAACACTCTCAACAAATCCCTCGAAAAGAATTATTAGCTCCATTAAAAAGACAAAAACAGGTCTCAAAACCTTGGTTTGCGGCCACGAAGGCCTAGAGGAAATCACTATTACAAAGCAAGAAAAAAACCGTTATAGAGAGGTCCTAAAAAAGCAATGGGGGGACACTTTGTAATCTACGCTCTATTATCCGAACAAGCACTAGCC
>CAZQLR010000008.1:10019-11672 GCA_964594205.1 uncultured Alphaproteobacteria bacterium | reverse complement strand
AAAATCACATACCAAGAGCATGGCAATAAAGGGCTAAGAGCTCTTCTTGCTCAGCAACATCTTCTTTGTCCATCTTGCGCAGCTTTAGGACTTGACGCAATATCTTTGTGTCAAAGCCAAAACTCTTTGCCTCTGATAAAACGTCCCTGATAAAATCAGATATCTGCGCCTTTTCTTGTTCTAGCTTCTCAATTTTCTCTATAATGGAAAGCAGTCTCTCTGCCGATATTTGCGAAGAAGAATTTGTCATAATTCAGTATCCTCTTTGTAAGTTCACTATAGCAATTTTGTATTCTTTGTGTAGAGTTGTTATATAAACAATTGGTCAGAAATTCAAGGACTACCTATGCCCTACCGCTTTACAAAAATAATTGCCACCCTAGGGCCTGCGACCTATTCCTATGAAAAAATTAAAAAACTTGTTCAGCAGGGAGTGAATCTTTTTCGTTTGAATTTCTCTCATGGCAGCCATGATGACCATAGACAAGCCCTTCTTTGGATCCGCCAAGTAGAAAAAGAGCTTGGTGTTTTTGTAGGCATCATAGCTGATCTTCAAGGTCCTAAATTCAGGTTGGGCTCTATCAACGGTGATAAGATTTTTTTTAAAGTAGGCGATCGTTTAACTTTGTGCTTAGAAGAACAAATGGGCTCTAAAGATTCTATAACACTACCCCACAAAGAAATATTTGAGGCAGTCCACCCAGGCCATCATATCCTTGTAGACGATGGTAAGATGCGGTTAAAAATCGTAGATGTCGAACCATCGAAAATAAAGGTCATAGTTGAAACTGATGGCTACCTAGGCGCACGCAAGGGCGTTAATATTCCATCCGTTCCTCTTGCTACATCTGCACTTACGCCAAAAGACAAGCAAGATCTAAAAGCAGCACTAGGGATGGGTGCTGATTACATAGCTTTATCATTTGTACAACGTGCAGATGATCTACATGAAGCAAGATCCTACTTAAACAACAAAGCACAGCTTCTGGCCAAACTTGAAACACCTTCCTCCATAAAAGACCTGGACAACATACTAGCAGCCACGGACGCTGTGATGATAGCTCGCGGTGACTTAGGTGTTGAATTACCTTGCGAAGAAATACCGACTCTTCAACGCAAAATTATAAAAAAATGTAGACAAAAAGGTTTGCCCGTTGTGGTAGCTACGCAGATGCTGGAATCTATGATAAAGTCCCCTACACCTACCAGAGCCGAAGCATCAGACGTCGCCACCGCTGTTTATGAAGGCGCCGACGCCGTCATGTTATCAGCTGAATCAGCCAGTGGTGCTTACCCCCATGAGGCCGTCGACGTCATGTGCCGTATCATCAACCAAGTAGAAAATGATGAGCAACTCCCTAGAAGCCTTAAAGCACTTCATCCCGGCACTAAATCATCAGTAGAAGATGCCATATCAACAGCTGCTCGCGATGTAGCTGAAGCACTTAAAGTTGCAGCCATTGCCTCTTTTACAGAAAAAGGTGGAACAGCAAAACGCACAGCCAGACAACGCCCTCTAACACCCATCATCGGTATAACACCTCATGATCACGTTGCTCGATGGTTAACATTAGTATGGGGGATACTTCCTGTCGCAGCCAAAAGTCAGATAAACAGTTTGGATGACATTATCCCACCAGCGTGCCAAGTAGC
>CAZQLR010000008.1:6363-9919 GCA_964594205.1 uncultured Alphaproteobacteria bacterium | reverse complement strand
TCCTCATAATACTGAATGACTTCCCCTTCTGGTTTTCCATTTTTATAAAACCCTGATTCCATCAAAGCACCATCAGGGTAGTAAGATTGCGTCATTCCTTCTAGTTTATTTTGGGCATACTCACTAGTTTTTGCCAAATGACCTAGCCTACTAAAAAAATAGGCTTTCCCTTCCATTTTTCCCTTAATGTATGGCAACTCTGCCACCACTTCCCCATTCTCGGCAAACATTTTAGTTATACCATCCTGAAAATTGTCCACAAAACTAGCTTCCATTATTTTAACCCCTTGGCGGTAAAATACGGCCGGACCATTCATTTTATTATCTTTGTAAATAAGCTGGCTAACAAGATCTCCTGTATGAGGGTCAAAAGATTCAGCCTCTCCTTCCTTTTTATTATCGACAAAGCAAAGCCTGTGAACAAGTTTGCCCTTTTTATAAGACTCAAACGGACCGTTTAACTTGTCATTTTTAAAAACCATACGCTGGACAATCTCACCTTGCTTGTTTTTAACCTCATACGGACCATCTTTTTTTTTCTTATTGGCTTCAGCTTTTTTCTTGATTTCAGCTGTACGCTCTTTCATTAGCTTCTTTATGTCAGGCATAGCCTTTTTGATGGATTTATTCTTTCTTTCCTTACGGCGTTTATCTTTAGAAGGATGAGTAGCCGATGAAGACTCTGTTTCTTTTGTTTCTTGTTGTTGAGTATCAATATCTTGAGTGACCTCGGTATCCGATGATAACTGCCGTCTCTCTTCTTTTTTGCTTCTAGACTTTTCTTTATCAACCAACGCCTTCTGACGCCTTTCTTTAAGTGCTTGCGTCATTCGTTCTTGAATAGCTTCTTGCAAAGACTTCATAAACTAATTTCCCCGTACTATACTTGGCTCAAGCTCCGTTTTGCCGTTTTCTATTTCTTTTGTCTACTACCCTCTCACTCTTACCATGAGCCTGCTGAAAAAGCCATAAAAAGGGCTCTTCCAAACGAAGAGGCGCATAATCCTGTGGCTCCGTCTTTCCAATATCCGTAGCACTAACAAAAAACCTGTAAGGCTTCTTCAAGAAAGTATAACTAATCACTTGCAATAATCCAGGGCCTGACCATGTACCTAAATATCCTTGGATCTCTCTTGATACTTGGTACGTATCTTTATCATTATAAGCACCATCAGGTCGTGTATCTTGTCTCAGTATGGTTGTCGTCGGCAAAAAATTCATCAACAAGTCAAGTTTTGTCAAAACAAAGGCAGCTGGAGGAAGGCTATCCCTCTGCTTGGTCGATGTAAGTTGCCGCAAATAAGCAGATACCGTTTCCACGACTTGTTCCGACAAGCGTTTTTTCGCCCCCCCAAGGCCAGGAAAGGTAGCAGGATCCAAAAAGAAAAAAACACCCTGTGCACGCCGAAGATAACCCCTGTACGGATGCAATTTTTCGTAAGTCAAAGAAGCTTCACTCGGTATTTCATAAAAGACAACAAAGCCAATCGTATTACCTTGTGTTGCGTGGCTAATTCGGTAAAGCTGAGGGTGCCAAGGAGATTTTATATCATCAGCAGGAGCAATATGAATAGTGTAGCCATCTGGACCAATATCTCGCAATCTCTGTAACATACCATTCAAATATGAGCTTTTACCACTTCTGTGCGAACCAACCATTAAAAATAAATACACCGGATACTGCGAATAATCATGTGGGATTGGTGCATGACAAGAAGGACACAAGCGTAAATAAGATGGCTCATGACATGACGGACAATCCTGATGATCTTGTGGCGTCAACCTTTTGTATGAAAGCCACCATTTATCCATATAAGGTGGATGAAACACTCTACCGAGCGACGGAGGAAAAGCTAAGGAAAAAGCTTGTTCAATAATTCTATCTGGTTCTTTTTCACACGCGGGATTCACACACCTATACGGTGCTGTTTCCATCATAAAAGCATGCTGACATGTTGGACATGCAACCCTGCGAAAAAACTTATTTATAAAATTTGAAGTCTTTAACTTACTAAGTAACGTCATAATAAACCTCGATGTTTAAATTTGGACCATTATCACGAAGAATATCATCCTCTTTATCTTTTCCCAATAAAGCCAGCTCAAAACCTTCATGAAACCATTTTGGCAAGGGATAAATATAGCTTCTTTCTTCTAAAGCCCTCAAAGAGGTTGCCTGAATCACGCCCAACGACAAAGTATCCTGGCTAAAAGAAACTGGTGGCCGTCCAAAAGCAGCAACCACATCCATATCCGGTATATCTACATCTCTGTCTGCGCATAGTTTAACTGTTAAGTTATGCTTACCCATCACGTTTAAAAAGAAAGCTTTCCAGCTTGATTTAGTATAGACAAAAGAACACGTTAGTTTCTCTTTTTTACTAGGACGCAGATGGAGTGCATCACCGCCCAAAGTATAGTGATCACAGTTCTTTCGTGCAGGCCAAACACTAACAAAGGGGTTATCTCCCTGAAACTCAGTAGGAATCTCAAACCAAACACCTTTTTGATCCAAAAATTGGTCCTTCGATACCAAACGAGAAAAACTCTCACTTACCACGTCCATCGGTGTTTTAGGAAAATCCGTAAACCCAACGGCTACGTAAGCTCCCATCGCCTCCAAAGCCTTATTCCCCCACAACCATTTAACGTTCAAAAAACCGGGTGTACGGTAAATACTGTTGTTAAACGGTTCAAAAATCTGGTCGATCTTGGTCGTAAAAGCCAGCATATCCCGGATTTTATCATGCAAACCATCTTTTCTAGCCTGATTAGCAAAAAGCCGCTCATCCCATAAACTGCCCACCTTATCAATTTCATTTTTTTCCACCGATTTTAACATAGTTTGGTAATTTCTCGCCAATGCTAAACTCGACTCTATCATTGATAAATGCGGCTTAAAAAGTGGATGCGACTTTTGATCCACGTCTTTCCACAAACCATAAACTTTCATAAAATCAGTAGGCTTTGCATCAATAGCCAACAAAATATCCCTTAAGGATTGACGACGAGAAAACACCCCTTGCATTATAAGATTTGGGCTACGGCCATCTAAATTATCACGCCGTTCCTTAGCAAAAATAGAGCGACCAAACGACTTACAACTCTCCCAAAGCGATAAAAGTTGATCATCATCATGAGGGTTCGATACAAAAGCACGTTGAAAAGTATTAAGAAATTTTTGGTGATAACTGGCTTGGTCAAACCCAAGTTTCTTTGCTTCGTCTTTTTGCAGCAACATTTTGGCAGAAGGATCTTGCCACAAACGCATAAGCTCTCGGTCATTACCTTCTTTCTGCGCTTTTTCAAAACGCTTATGGACCAAAAAAGCGTCTTTCACAAAATCTTTAGGCGTTGGGAAAAGATCTAAACCTAAAGAATCCTTCAGCTTGCACCAAGGGCACCCATCTGGATCACCACTGTAATAAAAATGGTTAGCTTCAGCATCACACATCTGTAAATCTTTTAGAGCCTTTTGGAAGGCACAAATCCACTCTTTAGGTGATGGCCTTTTACTGGGGGTAGTATGCCCCATATCAAAAGCCCTACGAAATAG
>CAZQLR010000008.1:0-6263 GCA_964594205.1 uncultured Alphaproteobacteria bacterium | reverse complement strand
ATAACATAACCTTTTTCGTGTAAAGCATGCAAAATCCAAGCTATGTTCATACAAGCCGTATGCAAATAATACCAATTGAAACCACCTGCGTTCTGACGGCGCAATTTAGGGTTATAAACAAAATTCAGCGTTTTTGCCTTAGTAATTTTGGGCATCAAAAAACCCACAACCTCTTTTTGCTGGTTATACAGAAGGTCCTGCGGCCATGCTATTGACAAATGCCCTTGCTTTTTCGTTGGGTCTTGAGGTGGTTTATCCACCATCATCTGAAGTTTTTGTGTTTTTTCCAGTGACGGCTCATGGTAAATCTTTGCCAGAACGTTTGGCTCTGGGCCTTGCCAGATAGAAGATTCACCGCTGCTCATTATTTGCTTCTGTAACGGCACGTGCCTGCCGTGACTATCAAAATATTTCCCCCGATGCTGTCGATTACGTAACTGCATTCAGCTTTACACCATAATTTCTTTGCCCAACGAGCATGCTTTTATCATCTCTATTCTTTTCACGCAATTCTTTGGTTCGCAAAAACCGGAGTAAATCACGTTCAAAATTTTTTGGCGATGATGCAGACAAATGATCTTCCAAAGGTTTAAAGAATCCTGGATGAGGTTGCCAGTTTTTCACATGAAAAGCTACATTTTCAATGCCATCCGTCGATAAAGCAAAAAAATCAACTTGCTCTGACTTCATATAAAAACGGACTTCTGACCTTTTTTCCCCTCTGATATCGTTTATATCTTTGTTACCACTTTTAGGAATAAATGTTGTTTCATTCATATACTCGCCCTTATCAGGTAAAAAAACTAGTTCATAATCCTGACTATCTGCTTTACGCAAAAGTATAAAACCATCACCCACCTGAACAGCAAAGACTTGGTCTCGCCAAATAAGGATAAATAGTAAGGTTGTTGAAAATTGATCCGGCGATACTCCATACCGTCGACTCAAACGATAAAACTTAGCCTCTATAGACCGTAAGGTATTCCAAAAAGTATCTTGCAAGACTTGAATTGATGGGGTTTCCTCGCTCTGTAATAAACATGTGTACTTATTCAAGACTGTTCTCACTGCCTGCTTCGCACCTATATGAGCATACTTAGCAAAACCCGCACCATCTGCCAAAGCACCCAAAAAACAGCTACTTCCATCTGTAGATAGTTTTCTGCTGTAGAAGGCTGAAAAGTCCTGACACGGCATATTTTTTTCAATATGGTAAAGACCACGTGTATAAGCTTTGGCCACCTTCCACATGACTATCCTGACACATTGTTAGGGGCTTGCGCCCAGCCACTTACCGATGGCAGCGCTACCATTTCAGTTCCCACTCTAGAAGAAGAAACACGCCGAACCGATGCAGAAAGCCATTGAAACAACTCTCTAAACTTAAGATCTTGCAGGGCCAGAGGTGGGCGCTCTACTGGGGCTATTTTTGATAGAACCTGCATATCGGCACCCTCAACACCGATAAGAAATAAGCTTAGATGCCCCTCTTGCTCAAGACGCTGGGCCCGCAACCCATGATCATACCATTTCATTCCATCCGTTGGCGCTCCATCAGTTATTAAAAAGAGCCAAGGTCGATAGTACGGCACGCCGTATTTTTTATAGAGCTCTTTCCTTGCATCTAGTTTTTCAAGGCCCATTTCCAACGCTCCACCCATGGGGCTAAACCCCTGTGCATTAAGCTTAGGTGCTGTAAAGTCATCAATTGTCCTAAAGTCTTGCAAGCAACGAACATCACCTCCAAATGTAACAATACAAACTTCCACACGAAGAGCCGCCAAGGGATCCTTTTCAACTTCGTACTTGAAAGTAGCCAGTCCTTCATTAAGCTCGTCTATAGGCTTTCCTTCCATAGACTCTGATGTATCCAATAATAAAACCACGGGACACCGAGGTTCCGGGTTATTCACAAATTCGATGGCTTCTAACCCCATGCTTTCTTCCTTTAAAATTGATGCTCTACTACCTCCGTATAGTAGTACCACGAACGCTCTTGTTTTCCTATACACACAGAACTTTACATTTATGTGTTCTCAGTTTTATTAGCAACAAACGTTTATCATCGCTAAAAAACTTACATCTTTTATCAAAACTGCTAAGTTCACATCTTTCCATACACTATCTTTTGTCTACGATGAGCGTTGACTTTATCTTGCCAAGCTACTATGGCTTAGGGTAGATTATCGCGTATACAGTAGGACATCGTTGATATGAACCAAACTTGCTATTTCGAAAACGACTTGCCAAGCACCCTTGTTTTTGAGGGGTCTGTCGCCGTAGATACCGAAGCCATGGGCTTAAATCCCCACCGCGATAGATTATGCCTCGTACAACTTGCTGATAAATCTGGTAACACTTATTTCGTACATTTTAAGGACGCTCATAACTACCACAAGGCAAAAAACCTTAAAAGACTCTTATCTAATCCCGCTGTCACAAAAATCTTTCATTATGCTCGCTTCGATATTGCTATACTGAAGCATTATCTTGGTGTAGATATTTCTCCCCTCTTTTGTACAAAAATTGCATCAAAGCTAGCACGAACCTATACGCAACGTCATGGGCTAGAAAATCTATGTAGGGAAATATTAGGTGTTACCCTTAACAAAGAAGCACAATGCTCTGATTGGGGGACACAAACCTTAACAACGGAACAGCTAAATTATGCAGCTAATGATGTTATCCATCTGCACGCTCTCAAAACTAGCCTCGAAGATATGCTACGCAGGACACATCGATATGAGCTAGCGGACAGTTGTTTTAACTTTTTACCTACACGTGCCGCTATGGACCTTCTGGGCTGGTCCGATGACTATATTTTTCAACATTAAGACAAAAAAACTCAAGAGACCTCAATTTTATGACTTCTGACTTACCACATGATGTTTCAGACCAAAATATTTTAAAGGCAGGAAAGGAGGTCTTACTCCAAGAAAGATCTGGCCTGGATGCGCTTCAAAAAGACTTAGGTGATGGCTTTGTTCGCGCTGTTAAAGTTTTAAGTAAAGTCAAAGGCCACGTTGCTCTTACCGGCATGGGGAAAAGCGGTATAGTTGCACGGAAAATAGCCTCAACTATGGCTTCTACAGGTACACCTTCTTTTTTCATCCACCCTGCCGAAGCCAGTCACGGAGATCTAGGGCTCATTACAAAAGATGATGCTCTCATTGCTTTGTCCAATTCTGGGAAAACCAAAGAACTCCATGATCTTTTAGAGTACGCTCGCCGCCTTAATATACCTCTCATTGCTATTACTCGGCGGTCCAACACTATTATGAGTGATATTGCCCATGTAGAGCTGGTTGTACCTGAAATCCCTGAAGCCTGCCCCAATGGTTTAGCGCCAACAACTTCTACTACTATGATGATGGCTTTGGGCGACGCTATAGCCGTTTGTTTACTAAAGCTCCGCGATTTTTCTGCCAGTGATTTTCGTCAACTACATCCAGGCGGCAATTTGGGAAGGAACCTCCTACGTGTTCAGGAATTCATGCACACAGGGAACACACTACCGCTGGTAAAAAAGACAGATCCCATGATCAAAATTCTATCAGAAATAACAACCAAACGCATGGGATGCGCAGGCGTTGTAGACGAAGATGGACATCTGATAGGTATTATCACAGACGGTGATTTAAGACGAAACATGCTAGATATAGATCTAGCAAAAGCTGTAGCTGTTGACATCATGACACCTAATCCCAAAACCATCAGACCCCAAGCGTTAGTAGCCGAAGCTGTTGCCAAAATGAATGAAAACTCGATCACTTGCTTTTTTATCTTGGAAAATGAGGTGCCCGTAGGGCTTCTACACATCCATGACTGCTTAAGTGCAGGGTTTAGATAATGACAAAACATCTCGCCTTAACACCCGAAGAACGCCTTTCTCGTATACGGCGTCGTGGGCACTATTTTGATGTTGCTAAGTTAGTGTTTTTCTCGTTTGTGTTTTTAGGAGCACTTTGGATAGCTTACCACACTTGGTTTACGGAAGAATCGTCTATCTCACCAAAAAAAACAAAACCTATATCTCTCCCTACTCATAAAGAAGTTTCTGAAAAAAAAATTATAAACCCCGTATACAGAGGCTATGATAAAAAGCAAACACCGTACTCAATCAAAGCCTCTTCCTCCAAAGAAGTGGATGAAAACCAGGTTCTTCTGGAAAAACCACAAGGTGTTTTTTTTGAAAAAGAAGGCGAACCTTTGGAAATAGCGGCAGACACCGGCATTTTGACAAAATCTACGCAAAACATAGCATTAAAAGGAAACGTAAAGTTGAAGAAAGGTGACATACTTTTTACGACACGTTCTCTGCATATAGACACAAAAAAACGCGAAGGGTATGGCGATGAGCCTGTTTTTGGGGTAACACCCGACAAACGTATAAGGGCAGGCGCTTTTGAAGTTTTAGACAACAGCAACGTCATCCATTTTTACAAAAACCGACCCTCTCTTCTTATTCAACTACCGAAAAAAAATGACGCTCCTTAAATCTTTTACCCACCTAGCAAAATTATTGCTGTCATACGTGCTGATCTTTTCACCCAGCCTTCTTTGTTTTGCAGAGACCAAAGAAACTCCTTTAGAAATAACAGCTGATTCCATAACGTATTTTCAGCAAGAAAATCGTGCTGTGGCTGAAGGTTCTGTTTTATCGGTACAAAAAGATCAGCGACTAACCTGCGACAAACTAAAAGCTCATTTTTCAGCTGCAGCAAGCACCCCTAGTACAAAAACAACACCTAAACTAGAAAAAGTTGAAGCCTATAGCCTCCCTGGCAAGCGTGTAATGCTCGAAAATTCCACAACTCGTGTTTTCGGCAAAAAAGCTGTACACAATATACCGACAGAAGAGATCGACGTTTGGGGGCCACAAGCTCAGCTTATCTCTCCTGACTATACCGTCACCTGTGAGACAAAACTTTCCTACAATAAAAAAACAGAAAAGGCTACGGCCAAAAAGAATGTAGTTTTTACTGATTTAAAAAGCAAAACTGTCCTTCAAGCTCCCATTCTAAAAGTCTTCTTCAAAACAGGTGATAAGACAGCGCCATCTGAACCCTCTAACCATCAATCGCTTAAAAAAGCTGAAGCAATGGGAGGCGTTATCGTTACACAAGAAGGAAAAATGATCCGTGGCCAACGTGCTCTTTATAAAGAAAACCAAGGGCTTATAGAACTGTTTGGTGATGTGAGCATAACACATGACCAAAACACGATAGTTGGCGATTATGGCTATATGAACATACACTCGGGTATGACCAAAGTCTTTGCAACACCTCCTCAATCACCAACAGATGACAATACGACCAAGGAAAAAAAGAAACGCGTCCGGATGTTATTGAATCCACAATAAGCCACAACCATAAGAGAAACACCCTAAATCTAACATTATAGCCATCTCGACAACCTCACCAATACACGGTACAAAATTAAAGTCGCCTTAAAAATATACTAACGTTTATAGCAACCCGTAAATCTGAGCAAGCTACATGTCCCTAATAGACCATCATTCCACAACATTGCAGGCATGCAACATAGGAAAATCCTACCAAAGCAGACCCGTTGTACGCAATGTTACGTTTAATGTAAAATGTGGCGAAATTGTCGGACTTCTTGGACCAAATGGTGCAGGAAAAACAACAAGCTTCTACATGATGACGGGCCTCATTCAGCCTAATTATGGGCAAGTCAAACTTGATGAACATGACATCACAAACCTTCCCATGTTTGAAAGAGCTCGCCTCGGCATTGGTTACTTACCACAAGAAGCTTCTGTTTTTAGAGGCCTGACCGTTGAAAATAACATTAACGCCATCTTAGAAATTACCTTTAAAAACATAGATGATCGTCAAGAGCACTTAGAAAGCCTTCTAGGTGAATTTTCTCTAAGCCATTTACGTCATGCTCTGGGGGTAACACTTTCAGGAGGAGAACGTCGTCGCGTTGAAATCGCCAGAGCATTAGCTGCTCAACCTCACTTCATCCTCCTAGACGAACCTCTTGCGGGTATTGACCCCGTAGCTATTCAAGACATACGGAACCTTATTTTTAAGTTAAAAGAAAAGAATATCGGTGTTTTGATAACAGATCACAATGTTCGCGAAACGCTTGATATAGTAGACCGCGCTTATATTCTAAGTGAAGGAAGCATCCTTGCTCAAGGATCTGCAGAAGAAATAGTACAGTCTGAAGACGTTAGACGTGTCTATCTAGGCGAAGACTTCTGTCTTTAATCTATAAGCAACTTCTCATTA
>CAZQLR010000007.1:19942-22448 GCA_964594205.1 uncultured Alphaproteobacteria bacterium | reverse complement strand
AGGGATTAGAGTCTATTGGATCATAAGTTTGCACCATAAGTTGATAAGGTTGTGATACTATCCATTTTTCTTTTTTCTTGTATTGAAAGAACTGGTAGTCTAGAAAAGCTCTTAGGGAATAAAAAGCCACATAAGGCTTAAAACCGAGAGAATTAGGAGTTGCCTTTATGAAGCCATCTACGCCCCTCCCTGTAATTTTTGACTGTGATCCTGGTAATGACGATGCTGCTGCTTTATGGGTCTCGATGGCATCACCGGAATTTTTTGATATTTTGGGTATAACGTGTGTAGGTGGCAATGCTCCCTTGGAACAGGTGTCCATAAATGCTAGGAGCGTTTGCGAGTTAGTTGGTCGAGCCGACATACCGGTTTTTGCCGGCTGTCCTGTGCCGCTTGTAAAAAAACCACTTGTTTCTGATGGTGCTCATGGAAAAACAGGCATGGATGGTGCCACTTTGCCACTACCCACAATGAAGCAGCAAGAAGAACATGCTGTTGACTTTATTGTCAGAACTCTGCGGGAGAGTTCAGTTAAGATCACTATTATGGCGACAGGACCTCTAACAAATATTGCTATGGCTTTGCAGATGGCTCCTGATATAAAAAAGAATATTGAAGAAATCGTGGTTATGGGAGGGGCTATTGCCGCTGGTAATATTACCCCCGCTGCAGAGTTTAATTTTTATGTGGATCCCCATGCCGCGTATGTGGTGACAAGTAGTGGTTTGAAGCTGACTTTGATAGGTTTGGATGTTACGCACAAAGTTGAGACGTGTCCTGAACAGTTAGCCAGACTTCGGGCGCTGGATAGCGAGCCTGCTCAGCAGGTTGCCAACATGTTGGAGTGCACCCAAGATTTTGATAAAAGATGTTTTGAGGCAAAAGGTCGCTTTATTCATGACGTTTGCGTACCGATCTTCCTTATGCATCCCGATCTATTTAAGGGTCGTGATGCTAGTGTCTTTGTTGATATCATTCATCACGAGCACATGGGTAACACTGTTACTAGTTTTTACCCAAAGCATGCTGATAACATCAATGCGTTTGTCTGCTTTGATGTGGATGCAGGTGGTGTTTTTGATGTTCTTATTGAGAGATTATCACGGTATAGCAAGTCTAGAGATTAGGGAAAAGATTGCAGACGCATTGTAATAAACTGTAATAGAAGAATCCTATTGTGGTAGATCAAGTTCTTTTATCATGACACTGATGGAAATCTTTCTTTCAGAATCGAGATAAATGAGCCTTATGCAAGAAATCGTGCACAGTAGTCAACAAACGTATTCGTTTCACCAACATACTTTGCGTCATAGCGTGACTTGCAAGGGCGTAGGTATACATAGTGGTAAACCTTCATATGTAAGGCTTGTGCCTGCACCAGTTAATACTGGTATTGTTTTTAGGCGGGTGGATTTGCCAGGGACGCCTGATATACCCGCTTTATACACTAATATTATTAATTCGACGTTATGTACGAAGATAGGTCTGTCAGAAGAGATCAGCGTGGCTACGGTTGAGCATATTATGGCTGCTTTAGCTGCTTTTGAAATAGATAATGTTGTTGTTGAAGTTGATGGGTGCGAGGTACCTATAATGGATGGTTCTTCAGCACCATTTGTTGCCCTTTTTCAGTGCGCAGGCCGACTTCAGCAGGGTGCGCTACGCCGCTACCTTCGGGTAAAACAGCCTGTTGTTGTTGATCAGGGTCATAAGAAGACGGCCTTTCTGCCAGAAAACAGGTTGACTGTTAGTTTCCAGACATTGCCCACTAATGCCGATCCTTTGTTAGGTGGCCAGGCCTATACCTACGTTCATAATTGGCGAACTTTTTGCCAAGAGGTGGGGGCTGCTAGGACTGTGTGTTTTCATGATAACATCGAACAGCTTCAGTCTAGTGGTTTTGGTTTGGGTGGATCATTGGACAACACGGTTGTTCTTAAAGAAGGTAAGGTTTTGAACCGTGATGGTCTGCGTTATCTTAATGAGTTTGCTCGCCATAAGGCTTTAGATGCTTTGGGCGACTTGTATCTTTTGGGCATGCCTATTTTGGCTGATTTCCATTCGTTGGGAGGAGGGCATATGATGAATGCCTTGGCCATGAAAGAACTTATGGTGGATGATGGTGCCTACGAGATTGGTACGCTAGAAGAGCTTTCTTCTACGACGTTGGGGCGTTGGGAAGAGATGCCTTGTTTTGTGTATGTTGCTCAGAAACAACCGGTTTATTCATCGGGCTTTTAAGAGCTAGGGCTTTCCAAATTTTAACATTTTCCTATACTGATTGTTGTTGAAGCCTTCTGTATGGTTTTGTGTCATCCTTTGAAACACAATAATAAAATAGCGTTATTTCCCTTATGAAAATAGATTTTGATCAGGCTGTTCTTTTGTTAAAACAAGACAAGGTTGTGGCCTTTCCAACGGAAACAGTTTATGGATTAGGTGCCAACGCCTTGAGTGACAAAGCCGTAGCCAACGTATATAAGGCTAAGCAGCGACCTTCTGTGAA
>CAZQLR010000007.1:0-19842 GCA_964594205.1 uncultured Alphaproteobacteria bacterium | reverse complement strand
CTTTTTTAGGTATGTCATGCCAAGAAGCGAAGCCAGGCGATTCGATTAAAGCGCCTGGTATGTTGTTACGACATTATGCACCAACGTTACCCATGTATTTAAACCGAAATTTTCCTGAAAAACGTCAAGCTTTTATTGTGTTTGGTGATCCGGATTTGGGGGCCATCCCACAAGGTGCAGAAGTTTTTTATTTATCTAAAAAATCTTCTTTAGAAGAAGCTGCCTCAAATTTTTTTAAGATTTTGCACCTTATTGAAAGCAAGGGGTCTTTTGAAAGCATAGGTGTTATGCCTCTTCCTCAGAAAGGAATTGGTATTGCAATAAATGACAGATTATCCAGAGGAGCTAACCAGGAATAAGCTTCTTTGTAATACCTGTCTAAATATTTTTCTTGCTATGGCTTGAGCTTTAAGGCTATTAAGGGTAGCCTACAGAAGAAAGTTTTGAGGATCGTCTTGATACCATTTTGGCCGTCTGGATGTCGTATTTAAAGTAGTGGGGGTTTTGTTTTATGGCCTCACAAATGGAGGGTCTTTATGACTGAAAAAGTACGTCGTCGCGCATTGACTACTGATGTTCATGCCAATCTTTATGAAGGGCCAGAACCTGGAACGGTCTTGTATTTTTTTAAAGACGAAATAACCTTGCGTAACAAACCCTTTACCATTCCAGGGAAGGGTGTGCTGAGCAATCGAGTTTCTAGTTTTATTCATGATGGATTGGCTGGTTTGGGCTTGCCTACGGCTTATTTAAACATGGTCAATATGAGAGAACAACTTTTGTTGGAGACGTCAACGTTGCCGTTTGATGTGGTTGTACGTAATATTATCAGCGATGATAGAGCCAAGAGCTTTGGTCTTGACGGTGGAACGGCACTGCCTGCGCCGATGGTTGAGTATGAAGTTAATAATAGTTCCCCTCGTCGGAAAGCAGATGAGCGCACTTATTTGGGTGCGGAGGTCGTAGCTGGTCTTGGTTGGGCTAATGAAGATGAGCTTGCTCATATCAAGAAGATAAGTTTGCGCGTTAATGATTATATGACGGGACTTTTTCATGGGGCCAGTATTCAACTTGTGGATTTTAGTATGAGATTTGGTCGATTAGCCAAAGATTACTACGAAGACCCCACATTGGTGATTATTTCCCAATTTACGCCTGAAACTTGTTCTTTTATGGACTGGCAAAATGAAATGACGTTGCCGTTAGCGTCATTTTATCAAAAAGAACGGCGGAAGGTTCTTAAAAATCAGCGGCTTATTCTTCCCTATGAAATTATGGCTAAAAGGTTTGGTCTTTTTCATAACACAACCAAGCTTTAACGAAAAACCCATAGTATCTTTAGACTTAGCAATAAGCGTGGTGGTTGTTACTGGAAAGGGAGGCAGGTACCTTGCTTTAATTGGTTCCCGTAGACCCCCATCCACCGTCTGAGCGTGTAGAACTTGGTAAATCTTCTACAACATTCATCACCACACGTGTGGCTACTGGTGCTATAACCATTTGAGCTATGCGCATACCGCGCTCGATCGAAAAGGGTTCGTTGCCCAAATTAATAAGGCACACGCCTACTTCGCCCCGATAGTCAGCATCAATGGTGCCAGGCGTATTGAGAACTGTTAGGCCATGCTTTAGGGCTAGACCAGACCGTGGACGGATCTGGGCTTCAAAGTTTTCAGGTAAAGCTATGGAAAAACCACAAGGAATTAAATGTCGTTCACCGGGCCCTAAGACTAGAGGTGTTTGAAGCGCTGCGCAAATATCAAAGCCTGCGCTTAAAGGTGTTCCTTGTTTAGGAAGAGGCAAATCTTTACCATGATCAAGCTTTTTTATATGCAGAGTTGTCATATTGTTTCCTTTCCTTTTAAGGGTGGAAAAATTTTTACGAAATTCTTTCGTAAAGCTTTATCCAGTTCTTCGAACGAAGCCATATTTTTTTTTATTTTCTCAATAGATGTTACACCATAGGTGTTTAAACCACAGGGTACGATGCCTTTAAAGGCATCTAGATCTGGGTGAACATTGATAGCTATACCATGGTAGCTTATACCTTGGCGTATGCGCAAACCAATGGCGGCTATTTTCTTTTCTTTTGGTGTAATGTTTTTTTGAGGGATGTGGTTTTTGCTGCTGGCATAAGGCCTATCTTCTTCTACCCAGAGTCCGATGCGTTCTTGGCGTCGTTGTGCCCAAATGCCCAAATCTTCTAATGTCATGATAATCCACGCTTCTAAATCATGAACAAATTTTTTTATGTCAATAGACCCTTGTTCTTTCATACGCTGTTTAAGATTAAGCATACAGTACACTATTCGTTGTCCGGGGCCATGATACGTTACCTTACCACCCCTCCCACTTCTAAAAGAAGGAATAGAGGGGTCTAGTATATCATCTGTTGTTCCGCTGGTGCCGAGTGTATAAAGAGGAGGGTGTTCCAAAAGCCAAATAAGCTCAGGTGCTTGGCCCTGACTAATGGCTTCAACACGTTGCTCCATAAAATCAACAGCATCTGGATAGGCAATAAGACTATGGTCAACTTTCCATTCTGTCATCTTTAGGTCATGCCATAGAGAAAAAGTTTGCATTTATTGGCTTGTTTGACCATGGATTCTTGATCCACGAGCAGCGTTTTTCCAGCACTAAAGGCTATGCCATCGAAACCTGCCTTATGAGCGGCTAGAATGGTGTTTTCTCCTAACGTTGGTAGATCAGCCCGTGTTTCTTGATCAAGTTTTGGTTGTTTTATCAAGGTTGGGCCTGTGCCTTCACGTTTTAGCGTGCCAGCGCGAGCAATTGTTTCATCTGTTCCTTCTATGGCTTCTACAGCCAGAACAAGTCCTTGTTGAACCACAACACATTGTCCTATATCCAGAGGTGATAGAGTGTCCAGTACTATTTTCCCTTGACGCATATCTTCCACATTTTGATCAGAGGGTGACACAGTGGTTAGGCATCCTTTGCCACCCAGGCAAGTGGGCATAAAATCTTGGAGGCTTTTTACTTTTATGCCTCTTGTTTCTAGCTCTTTTATAGCTGAAGAAAGAATGGCATCGTCACCTTTAGGTTTAAAAGCTAACTTCGCCATTATTTTTAAACCTTGGGCATCTAGTTTTAATTCTTCCCAAGATGGCCGACGTAGACCTCCTATCATAACAAGCTGTTTGGCCTCATGATCTTTCAAGAAAGTCAAAAGCTTACCAATCTGTCCCAATTTTAACCAACACGTAGGTATGTGGGCAGGAATAGTATCCTTGAGCTCCAAAGGGGTTTGACCGTCCACACCAATAAGGATATAGGGCTGATCGTGGTTATTTAAATGATTTATTAGAAGAGCTGGCAAGTTTCCCTTACCGGCTATGATGGCCAGACAAGGCTTCATTAATCTTCATCCACATCTTTGGGCAGGCAAAAAGAACGCTCACTTTTTTGCAGAGTCATGAAATCTAGAATCTCTGTTATTTGCGGCTGGTCACTAAAATGTTCTCGTACGTCGGCAAGGCGTTCGCTCATCGTGCCTTCATTGGCAAAAAGCATACGATAAGCGCTGCGTAGATCATGGATATCTTCGCGACTAAGGCCACGGCGACGCATACCAATGATATTGAGTCCAGCTAAGCGGGCTCTGTTACCCATAACGGAACCGTAAGGGATGACGTCACCTTCTACGCCACTCATACCACCAACAATAGATTGTTGACCAATACGAACCAAAGGATGAACGGCTGCTAAGCCTCCTATATAAGCAAAGTCGCCTACTGTTACGTGACCACCTAGAGTGGCGTTGTTGGCCATAAGAACATTATTACCAACGTGGCAATCGTGGGCGATATGGCAACCCACCATGAATAAACCATTGTTGCCAATGATTGTGGTGCCGCCACCTTCTTCTGTGCCGCGGTGAATTGTGGCGTGTTCCCTGATAGTATTATGCAATCCTATGACTAATTTTGTCGGTTGATTGGAATATTTAGAAAACTGAGGTGCTTCACCTAATACGGCAAAAGGATAAACTATGGTTTCTTCCCCAATGGCAGTATTGCCTTGAACAATGACATGGCTTTTCAGTTCAACCTTAGGCCCTAAGCTTACATTTTCTCCTACAATGCAGTAGGGTCCAACAATGGCTGTTTCGTGAATAGAAGCTCCGTGTTGGATACAGGCAGTAGGGTGAACATTTTTTGTCATAAAAGAAGTATCTTTATTTTTCATCTGAAATCATAGCTGTATATATGGCTTCTGCCACTAATTGATCATCTACATGAGCAGTTCCCTCAAACTTCCACACAGGACCACGTTGCCTTAATTTTTTTACATTAAATTTTAGCTGGTCTCCAGGAACAACAGGGCGTCGAAACCTAGCCTCATCAATGCTCATAAAATACACTAAATTGCCTTCAACCTTGGTGCCTAGAGAGTACATAACGAGAGCACCTGCCGTTTGGGCCATGGCTTCCACGATGAGAACACCAGGCATGACAGGTTTATTAGGAAAGTGGCCTTGAAAAAACCACTCATTCATAGTGACATTTTTAATGCCGACAGCGCTTTCATTAGGAACAATATCAACCATTCTATCCACCAAAAGCATAGGATAACGGTGTGGCAACAAGGTTGAAATATGATTTACATCTAGGCAAACAGCGTCATTTGATGAAGTATTGGAAAGCTTGGAGTTTGTCATCTAAGGTCTCTTTTTTAACATACGTTTTAGAAGGGCACTTTGGCGTCGCCACTGCACGATTGGCAGAGCAGGGCAACCCCCGTAGGCCGTGCGTTCAGGTACATCATGCATTACACCACTTTGGGCTGCTATTTGTGCACCATCATGAATGGTTATGTGCTGGGCAAATCCAGCTTGGCCACCAATAACGACGTGTTTTCCTGTCGTCGTACTGCCGCCCATACCTACCTGAGCCGCTAGCACGCTATTAGCGCCTATGCGAACATTATGCCCTATTTGGATGAGATTATCCAGTCGACATCCGTTTTCAATATAGGTGGTGTCCAGAGTGGCGCGGTCCACACAAGTGTTAGCGCCTAAACGTACATGATCACCAATAGAAACTTGACCAAGAT
Organism: uncultured Alphaproteobacteria bacterium; assembly: GCA_964594205.1. Classification (GTDB taxonomy): domain Bacteria; phylum Pseudomonadota; class Alphaproteobacteria; order 16-39-46; family JAJRRM01; genus CAZQLR01. The sequence goes on along the minus strand of CAZQLR010000007.1, from coordinate 14,769 downwards.
GGGGCAAGGTTATGTGACCTTGGTCATCCATAATAAACCCAAATCCTTCTTGTCCAATTCTAGCACCTGATCCCAAGCGTGTATGGCTGCCTACGTCACAGCAAATAGCTGTAACATGGCTTTCGAGCGTTGTATCATCGCCAACATGGACACCTGGTCCTATGTAGCAAAAAGGACCAATGAACGTATTTTTACCAATACGAGCTTCTGGCCCAATGACAACATGTGCACTTACAGTGGCTGTTGGGTGAATAGTGGCAGACGGATGGACAGAACCTTCATGACCATCATAGTGTTTTAGGGTATAAAGTTGCTGTGTTAGGCGAGCGAACGTTCTTTTAGGTGATTTTACAATAAGCTTGATAAGGGTGTTTGGTAAAAAATCGGCCAGAGCTTCAGTCACCAGACAGGCACCTGCCTGAGTTTTGCTCGCTTGCTCACTATAGGCCTTAGAGTCAAAATACGAAAGATCAGTTTCCTTCGCCGTGCTTAGCATAGCAACATCAAAAAAAACAGGCTTTTCCCTTGTTTCAAGGGGGATCAAAAGGTCGCCCCCGATCCAGCTTCTCACTTGACTAAGAGTAAAGTCTTTTTCGAAGTGATGTTTATAGAATCGAGGGTCAGCCATATCTGATCTTTAGGCCCCGGGGGGTATTAGTTTATCTTTGGTAAATCCACCTTGACGGTTTTCAAGGAAGTTTGAAGTTCATTGGTTACGTCTTTGGTTATGTCTAAAGCTTCATCAAAGTAAGCAACACTATTTTTGTGGTATACAATGTTTGCTTTTTTGTCTTTGGCTACTTTTTCAATGGCTTTTTCAACAGCGGCCTTAACTTGTTCCATTGCAGGCAAAAGCGCGGCTTCTACTTTTTTAAACAATTTTTGAGCGCTCTGGCTCATTTCTTGGTCACGTTGGGTTAGAGCTTGGCTCTTTTTTTCAAGATCAACTTTTGACAGCTTGTCTTTTTGTTCAATAAGTTTTTCTACAGCTTTTTTAAGCTCTTGCTTTTGACCTTCTAAGGATGTACGGAACTCAGCTTCAAATTTAGCAATTTTCTCTTGAAATTCTTTTATTGCCTTAGATTCTTTCATGACTGTCGCTTCGTTAACAACTGCTATTTTAACCTCAGCCCTTGATGCTGCTGGTAAAGCAATAATTATGGCAGAAAGCACGATCCCAATAAATTTTTTCATCCTTTAGACTCCTTGTCTGTTTTTAGTCGCCCAAGCATACCTAAAATCTTGTTGTAAATCCAAACAAAAATTCACGTTTTTTATCAAATTTCCCAGCTTTTAGAGGGCGAGCTAGGTCAAGTCTTATGGGCCCCATGGGCGATGCCCAATTGATCCCGACGCCTACACTGTAACGCATGAAGTTTTTATCATAGAGGTTAGGGTCACTTTTTTGTGCTCCCCATAATGAACCAGCTTCGAAAAAAGTGCTACCCATGAGGCCAAATTCTTTAGGTAGACCAACAGGAAACATCATTTCTGATGTGAGTGTATAGTACTTCAAACCACCTAAGGCATCTTTTTCACCTCGTTTATCACGGGGGCCTATACCACCATAATCAAACCCACGGAACGAAAAGCCGCCTAGCTCAAAACGATCGGTTGTTCTGACGATGCGCCCCACAGGAGAAATAATACCGCCATTAGCCATGAAGGCTACGGTGGATTCTTTCCAAAGTGGGAAGTATTGCGCTGCAGAAGCTGTATTCCTGAAATATCTTGATGACCCACCAACACCTGTGAATTCATTGCCCATGCTTAGGATGTAGCCGGACCTTGGTTCAACAGATGAATCACGATGGTCATAGGTAGTTGAAACCCCGACGCTTGAGTTCAGGGCACGTTTAGGTTGTTCTTTGATGAAATCTGATGTGCGCGCTGAGAAGCTTGTTTCTTGGTGATTGAGGCCATAGAAAAGCCGTTGTGATAAATGTTCGTTGATCTCGTACCCGATCCAAGTTCGACCACCTACGGTAGAATCTTTTACACCGTTTTCTTTTTCCAGAGCTTTAAAGGCTGATACACTGAAGCCAGCCATAAGATCTCGGTCCAGAAAATAGGGCTCGACAAAGGAAAATTCTGCGCCTTGGGAACGCTGGCTCCATTTCAAACGCAAAGAAACATCTTGTCCTTTTCCCATTAAGTTACGCTCATTGATGGTAATATCGGCCCCCATACCCTGTTGGGTACCGTAAGATACAGCGAACTGAATTTCTCCAGTTACTTGTTCTTCAACTTCGGTTTTTAGTATCACCTTGTCAGGATCAGATCCTTGTTCTTGGGTTATTCTAACTGTTTTAAAGAAGTTGAGGTTGCGCAAACGTTGTTCTGTACGTCTAATTTTTGTCGCGTTGAAAGGGTCTCCTTCGGCTAAACGAAATTCTCGACGTATAATATCGTCGCGTGTCCTTGTGTTGCCTTCAATATCTATGCGTTCCACGTATACTTTGGGTCCCTGGCGGATTTTGAAAACAACATTAACAGTATCATTTTCTTGATCACGAATAATATCTGGTTCTGGATCAACGAAGGCGTACCCAGCATCACCACAAACTTGCGATATGGCTTCTAGGCTATCTTCGAGTTTTGTTGCGTCATACCATTCACCAGTTTCTAAGGTAATGGCTTCTTGGATTTTTTCATCACTAACGTCTTTGAGTGGGTTGTCAATTTTGAGCGTTCCAACCTTGAAACGTTTTCCTTCATCTAAGACGTAGGTAATATAAAAATCTTTTTTATTTTCTGAGAGTTCAGTTAAAACAGATTTAATCTTGAAATCTACATAACCATGATCCATGTAGAACTGTCTTAGCAAAGCTTGGTCATAAGCAACGCGGTCTGGGTCATAGGTGTCATCATTGGTCATAAACCTATACCAGCGAGATTCTTTCGTGTGGATAACACCTTCTAGTGTGGCGTCACTGAAGCGCTTGTTGCCTTGAAATATAATTTTTTCGACATAAGTGCTTGGCCCTTCTTTGATCTCAAAGACCACGTCAACACGATTTTCAGGTTGTTTTATAATTTTAGGTTCTACCGTGGCGTTAAAACGACCAGAAAGACGATATATCCTTAGAATTTTTTGTTGGAGTTCTTGTATTTTTGCTGGTGAATAAACCGTTCTGGGTGCCAGTTTAACATCTTTAGACAAAGCTTCATCAGAAAGTTTGCTGTTGCCTTCAAAAGCTACGCGATTGATGATGGGGTTTTCTTCAACGGTTATTGTTAAAGTGTGACCGTCAGGCTTTAGGGAAACGTTGGAAAAAAAACCAGTTTTATAAAGGGATTTTAACGCATCATTTAAGCGGTCTTTAGTCATCTCCTGGCCAGGGTGAATGTCTAGGTAAGCCTTAACCGTTGAAGGTTCAATGCGCTCTAAGCCTTTGAATACATATTTTTCTAGTGTATCACCATAACTTGAACAACTAAAAAAGACGCAAAGCAAGATGGCAGTTTTTGCCGGCAGACAAGAAAAAAATCTGTGAAAAAACGTTATCATGTATTTTCCTAAACCTGATACTTGGTAATGGGTAATGGTACTTTTTGGTGAAAAGGCCATGCTTTTACTTAAACCATTTTGTTATAAAATCAAGTAGTTTCATCTGTTCGGCATCATTCCAAAAAGAGAAGATCATAAGGCCTAATACAATGTAAAGACCTATACGGAACGCAATATCAATGACTTTTTCTGAAAGAGGCTTACCCCGGATGATTTCTGCCGTGTAAATGGCAATGTGTCCACCATCTAACATAGGAATGGGCAGAAGGTTTATAAGCCCCAGGGATAAGGACAGTGTCGCTAAGAAGGAAAGCATAGCTAAAGAGCCTTGTGTGTAGAACTGGTTGGCCATGCTGCCTATTTTTATAATGCCACCCAGTTGCTTAGTATCCTGGGTTCCAATAAGCATACCACCTAAGGTACTGAGGGTTTGTGTTGTGAAGATCCACAGGTTTTCTATAGATCTACCAATAGCCACTGGGAAAGAGACATGTTCATACCCAATTTTCTGAGCCGTAATGCCCAAAATTCTTTTTTGGCTTGTTGGCTCAATCTTTGGTTGTATGGTTATGGACGCAGGATTATTGTTGCGTTCAATGTCCACTGTGATGAGAGAATCTTTGTTCTTTTGTAAGACCGTTAACACATCTGAAAACTTGGCAATATCTTCCCCATTGATTTTTTTTATAAGATCATTTTTTTGCAAACCTGCCTGCATAGCAGGTCCATCAGGCATAAGTTGATCGACAACAGGTTCAAGATAGGGAACGCCAGAGAAAGTATAGATGCCCACAAAAATGAAAAAAGCTAGCAAATAATTGGCAGCGGGCCCAGCGGCTGATACGGCTATACGTGCAAGGGGGCTTTTGTGGTGAAGAGAAATGGCTTTTTCATCATCTGACATGGTTTTAAGGGATTTGATATCAGGCGTGCTTGCTGCATCCTGGTCACCGTGCATTTTAACATAGCCACCCAGAGGAATGAGGCTAAATTTCCACCGTGTCCCTGTTGTTTTACTTGACCACCCAAAGATTTCTGGCCCAAACCCTATGGAAAAAACGTCTACTTTTACACCATTCCAGCGAGCCACAATATAATGGCCCCATTCGTGTACAAATACTAAAATGGTTAAGACAATTAGGAAAGGTAAAACATAGTCTGCAAACCAAGAAAAAAAAGATGCTATAAAATCGATCACTACGCGGTCTCCGCTGTTGGTTTTCACTTACTCAACCCGATATAGGGAGGTAACGGGTATTCTAGAGTCACATACTAGAAAGTGTTAACCGTTAAGGCAAGAGAACAAATGGAAGTTTGCCTGGGAAAAGACGAATTAGAGCTACAGCCATGGGGACAGCAAGCAAAATAGCATCAGCACGATCAAGAAGACCACCGTGGCCAGGAATAAGCGGGCTTGCATCTTTAACACCATGATAACGTTTTATATAAGATTCGAAAAGGTCACCCATAATAGCTGTTAATGATATGATGGCACCAAAGCATAACAGCATGGCCAAAGGGCATTTAGGACAGAAAAAGAGGCCTGTTATTGAGCCAAGGAGTCCACCAAAAATTCCTCCCCAAAAACCAGACCAGGTTTTATTAGGGCTCCACTTAGGTGCTAACCTTGGTCCTTTAAACCGTTTACCTGCAAAATAAGCGCATACATCTGTTAGAACCACCAAAAGAATAACCCATAGTAAAAATAAAGCCCCATTTTTAAAGTAGTTCAGTACCCATGCGATGGCCATAAGCGGCATGCCCAAATAAAAAGCGCCCAAAGCTGACCAGTTTCTGTATTTTCCAGGTGCTATTAAAAATGTACTCATTATGATGGTGACAAAGCTGCCCAAAGACCACCAAGTGCCGCCCCAGCGTGATAAGCAGAATAGGATGACAAGCCCAAGGATGAGTAAAGTTGCCCCTAAGTTTCTTGTAGTTGATTTGTTTTCACTGTTAAGATCTATCCATTCGTAACCAAGGCGGCTGTAAACAAGCATGATATAGCCGTCCACATAAGGTGACCCTGCTATGCAAATGAAGATGGTTATCAAACCAAGGATAACACCCCAGAAAACTCTAAGTCGAAGCTCTTGGGCGTTTTTTTCTGAAAAAACACTAGACCAACCTTCTGCCATATCGCCTTTCCCTGTTGTTATAACTTTCTATGGCCTTAAGAAGATCTTCATGGGAGAAGTCAGGCCACAGAGTAGGGGTAAAATAGAGCTCAGTATAAGCGCTTTGCCAAAGCAAAAAATTGCTAAGACGATATTCGCCACTTGGTCTGATAAATAAATCAGGGTCGGGCAAATTCTTTGTATAAAGGAGAGATTGAAAGGTATCTTCTGTTAGATCATCAAGAGCTAAAATATTTTGTTGTACTTTTAGCGCTATTTCTTTGGCAACGTGTAAAAGCTCACGTCGGCTTCCGTAACCTAGGGCGGCTGTTAAGGTGAAGGCTTTATTATCTTTTGTGGCCTTGACGGCACTCTTGAGTTTTTTTTGCAACAAGGGGTCCAGAGCATCAATGTCACCAATAAAATTTAATCGGGCCTTGGCTTGTATAAGCTCATCGACAGAATGCTCTAGATGGTATTTCATGAGCCCCATTAACGCGCTAACTTCATCTTCGTCACGGCCAAGATTTTCAGTAGAAAGAGCATATACAGTAATATAGGGTATCCCCCATTTTTCCACAGCGTATAATAGCTTTTTAAGCGCTTCTGCACCTGCAGCATGTCCTTGATCTAAAGGAAGGTTATGCTGTTTAGCCCAACGACCATTGCCATCCATTACGATAGCTATGTGTTGAGGAACCTTCAAGGAAGGGTCCAAAGCGGGTATGCTCTCTTTATAAGACTGAGTATTAAAGGTCATGGGCAGGCCAACACTAATCTAAACTGTTAGTATATCTTTTTCCTTTGCCTGCAAGGAAATATCTATGGTTTTGACATGCTGATCTGTGAAATGCTGGATTTTATCAGCGTAGCGTCGATGATCGTCTTCAGATATCTCGCTGTCTTTTTCCATTTTTTTTAGCATTTCCATGCCGTCTCTGCGCACATTGCGAACGCTTATGCGAGCCGCTTCAGCATATTTTGCTGCTACTCGGACAAGCTCTTTGCGCCGTTCCTCACTAAGATCTGGTAAATGAATTCGGATGATCTGTCCTTCCGCCATAGGGTTGAGACCTAATCCTGAGTCTGTGATGGCTTTTTCGACACTTTTTGTCATGCTTTGGTCCCAAACTTGTACGGATAAGGTTCGGGCGTCTGGCGCGCTGACGGAAGCTACTTGACTTAGGGGTAATCTGGATCCATACGCCTCAACGACCACAGGGTCCAAAAGATTAACAGAGGCTCTGCCTGTCCGAAGCCCTGAAAACTCTTTTTTGAGGACATCCGTGGCGGCGTGCATGCGGCGGTCTATATCTTGGAGTTTGATGGTGACTTCTGTCATGATAAACCTCGTGTCTTTTGCCGATGGGTATGGTTAGTTCTGTATAAGGGTATAGGTGCCTTCACCCTCGAGGGCTTTCAAGAATGAACCTTGATTATGGATGGAAAATACCATAATGGGAATATGGTTTTCTCTTGCTAAGGAAATAGCCGCAGCGTCCATAACACGCAAATCATCTTTTAGGACTTGCTTGTAGGATAATTTGTCATACCGTTTTGCATGGGCATTCTTTTGTGGGTCGGAACAGTATACGCCATCGACCTGGGTACCTTTGAATAGTATGTCACAGTTCAGCTCTGATGCTCTTAGAGCCGCTGCGGTATCTGTGGTGAAATAGGGGTTGCCTGTCCCCCCTGCCAACAAGACAATACGACCATTATCAAGGTGCTGGATTGCTTCTCGACGGACAAAAGGTTCGCATACCAAAGGCATGCGTATGGCAGAAAGAACGCGGCTTTCTACGCCAAGCTTGTCTATTGATGATTGCATAGAGATAGCGTTCATAATGGTTGCTAGCATACCCATGGAATCAGCGCTGCACCTATCCATGCCTTGCGCAGCGGCTGGTTCGCCGCGAAAGATATTGCCTCCTCCTACGACAACAGCCACCTGGACGCCTTTGTCATGAACTTGCTTTATGTCTTGGGCAATGCGCATTACAACGTCATGGTCTATACCAAATTTTTCTTTGCCTAGTAGGGCTTCGCCAGAAAGTTTTAGTAACACGCGTTTTGTCGTCATAAGATGCTCACCTGTAAAACAAAGCTCCCATACGGGAGCTTCTGTTTATTTTGAAAGCTGTGCTGCCACTTCGGCCGCAAAGTTTTCTTCTTTCTTTTCGATGCCTTCGCCCAGTTCAAGGCGAACAAAAGCGGATAAATCAACGGCTGAGCCTAGGTCTTTTGAGGCTTCTTTCAGTACGTCGCGAATTTTCTTTTTAGGATCCATAACAAAGCCTTGTTCCAACAAAGCAACTTCTTCGTAGTATTTGCGAAGACGACCCTCGACCATTTTTTCTGCCACATCACGTGGCTTTCCTGATTCAAGTGCTTGCTCTATGTAGATAGCTCTTTCACGCTCGATAGCTTCGGCTGGCACTTCCTCAATCGTTAACGCTAAAGGCCGCGCTGCTGCCACATGCATGGCTAGTTTCTTTGCCAATTCTTGAAGCTTATCGTGATCAGCGTCAGAACTTAGCGCCACAAGAACGCCTATCTTACCCAAACCAGGCGCTTCAGCATTGTGGATGTAACTGCCTACCACCCCCTTTTCAACGGATAGTTTGACAACTCGGCGCAAATTCATATTTTCGCCAATGATGGAAATTAGGTGTGTTAATTCTTCTTGAACGGAACGTTCGTTGCCATAACTAGTGTTTTTGAAGGACTCAATATCATTAAAATCTTTAAGGGCAAGGTCCACAGTGTCGGTAACGTACTTCTGGAAGTGCTCGTTGCGGGCCACGAAATCGGTTTCTGCATTGACCTCAACAGCGACGCCCACCGTTGATTCACTAGCTGCACCCACCAGGCCTTCGGCGGCAATGCGTGATGCCTTCTTGGCAGCTGCGGAAAGACCTTTTGCACGGAGCCAGTCTACAGCGGCTTCCATGTCACCACCATTTTCAGATAGCGCTTTTTTGCAATCCATCATGCCAGCGCCTGTTTTTTCGCGTAGTTCTCTGACTGTTTGAGCTGTAATAGCCATTTTTACCTCGTTATATATCAATCTGTAACTTATGCTGACGCTTCAGCTGTATTGCTTGGTTCATCTGTCATTTCTTCTTCCTTAACCAAGGCAGCTTGGTCTTCTTCAGTCAGAACTTCATCCATGACGTTTTTTGATGCGCCTATATCAACGCCAGCAGCTTGCATATGTGATTTTAATCCGTTAAGGACGGCGGCCACAGCTAGATCGCAATAAAGGCCGATGGCTCTGGTTGCATCGTCATTACCGGGAACAGGAAAAGCAACGCATCCTGGGTCAGCATTTGTATCCGCAATACCTACCACGGGAATACCAAGCGTTTCTGCTTCTTGAACGGCGATCATGTCTTTGTTTATATCAAGAACAAAAAGAATATCGGGTACGCCGCCCATTTCCCGGATACCGCCTAAAGCTTTTTCCAATTTTTCGTGGGCACGCTCAAGTTTCAATATTTCTTTTTTTGTGAGGTCAAGTTCATCAGCTTTTTCAAGACGTTCTTCCATCTCAGCCATACGCTTTATGGAAACAGAAACAGTTTTCCAGTTGGTCAGCATACCGCCTAACCAGCGATGGTTCACATAATAAGCGCCACAAGCCTTGGCTGCCTCAGCAACTTTTTCTGAGGCTTGGGTCTTCGTGCCAACAAACAAAATGCGCCCGCCCTGACCTGCTATGTCTTGCAAGGCAGCCAAGCCACGCATAAGCATGGGCGCTGTTTTTTGAAGATCCAGGATATGAACATTGTGGCGTTCCCCATAAATGAAAGGTTTCATCTTAGGGTTCCAGCGACGAGGGTGGTGACCAAAATGAACACCTGCTTCTAGAAGCTGACGAATAGTAAATTTAGGAAGAGTCATTAGTATTCTCCAATAGTTTCGGTTATGCCTCCACAGCTGGGCCTTCTCTATTTTCGTCAACAAGAAAGACCGAAACAGTAGCTGTGTGTGTACTTAAGAATGCTTATACCGTGAACTGGCGGATTTGTGCAAGCAAAAATTCCCTATAATTTGCTTTTGTTTTGTGGTGGTTTCTTGGTGAAATATAAGGCTTGACCCGAGCTGGGGTTGGTTCTATTTTTCGTAAGTATGAGCAAACCTTTAGTCCTTGGCATAGAATCTAGTTGTGATGAAACAGCTGTTGGTCTCGTAAATGGGCAAGGGGCCATTCTTGCTAACGATTTGTATTCCCAATATGAACACCATGTAAATTGGGGAGGTGTCGTGCCAGAACTTGCTGCCAGAGCTCATCTAAGTAGAATTGAAAAGCTTGTGGAAGGCGCGTTCGAGAGTAGTGGGGTGCAGTGGCAAGATATTGATGCTATCGCCGTGACGGGGGGGCCAGGGTTGATAGGTGGTGTTATTGTTGGCGTAATGGTGGCCAAAGCCATGGCCGCGTTTCAAAACAAGCCTTTTTATGCGGTTAATCATTTGGAGGGACATGCTTTGTCTCCTCGGCTAAGCGCTGCAATAGATTTTCCTTTTATCTTATTGCTCGTCTCTGGTGGGCACACGCAATTTTTACTGGTAAAAGGTGTTGGAGATTATACATTGCTGGGAACCACGATGGATGATGCAGTGGGAGAAGCCTTTGACAAAACAGCTAGATTACTTGGTTTGCCTTATCCAGGAGGGCCTTTGATTGAAAAATCTGCCCAAAATGGAAACCCCCTAGCCTTCCGTTTGCCGCAGCCATTATCTAAGCAAAAGAATTGTATGTTGTCTTTTTCTGGCCTGAAAACAGCTGTAAGGCAATTGATTGAAAAAGAATCAATCTCTAAGGATAGCAGCTGTTTTGCTGATTTATGTGCAAGTTTTCAGTATACGGTGGGGGAAGTTCTTAAAAACAAGCTAATTTATGCTTTTCAAGAGGCGGAATCTAAGCTTGGTAGCGTTGTGAACAGGTTTGTTGTGGCTGGTGGTGTATCGGCGAATAGATACCTTCGTCACATTTTGCAAGAAGTGTGCCAAGAAAACAGCGTTAAGTTTTATGCGCCAGAACAAGCCCTATGTACGGACAATGGTGCTATGATCGCTTGGGCAGGGGTTGAACGGATTAAAGCGGGTTTTCCACCCAGTTCGTTGACTTTTGCCCCTCGTCCCAGGTGGCCTTTAACAGACTTGAAGGAAAAAAAGCAATGATGAAAAAAGTTGATGCACCTTATAAATCCGTTGGCGTAATTGGAGCAGGGGCCTGGGGGACCGCTTTGGCCTTGGCTGCTTACCGTGCGGGATTAAGGGTGAAACTTTGGACATATGAAGCATGCCACGCAGCTTCTATGCGTGAGAGCAGAGAAAACAAAGAATTTTTACCAGATCATCCATTGCCAGAAGATTTTTTTATAACAGATGATCTGGAGGCTTTGGAACCGTGTGACTTTTATATTTTATCCACGCCGGCCCAGACTGTTCGATCTGTTTTAGAGGAGTTTGTGAAAAAGTGTGGGTATAAAAAGCCGGTGGTGTTGACGTCAAAGGGCATTGAAGAAAAAACACTACTACTTATGTCGCAAGTGGCTGAGCAGGTTTGTCCAGCACTGCCTATTTTGGCTTTGTCTGGCCCCTCTTTTGCCGTGGATGTTGCTGCCGGATTACCAACGGCTGTGGCTGTGGCGTGTAAAGATAGTAAATTGGCCGAGGCTATAAGTGCTGTTTTGACAAGCAAGATACTTCAGCTGTATGCAACGGATGATGTTGTTGGTGTGCAAGTTGGTGGTGCTATCAAAAATGTTATAGCTATAGCGGCGGGTGTCGCCTGGGGTTTAGAACTTGGTGACAATGCGCGTGCAGCTTTGATAACGCGTGGTTTTAAAGAGCTTGAGCGCCTGGGCATTGTTATGGGTGGGAAAACAGAGACGTTGACAGGGCTGGCTGGCCTTGGTGATTTGATGCTGACGTGTTCTTCTGAAAAATCAAGAAATATGTCCTTGGGGATTATATTGGGGAAAGAATCAAGTGAACGTAGGTTTGCTGATAAACAACGTTATTTAGCTGAAGGATTGCCGACGGCTTCTTCTGTTTATGCTTTACTAAACAAGTATGGTCTATCGTTACCTATGTGTGAGTCTGTTTATCGATTCTTAAAGGGAGAAATTACTCTTGATCAGGCAATGGAGGGTTTTCTTGGCCTTCCAGCGCCCCAGAGATAGGGTGTTTGTTCCATATGTAGGTAGCAATGGATAAGGCTGGAAAAAGGAGAGGAGTAAACATTTTGCCTTCCATTTCTTTCGGGGGCTAGGTATAGTGATCGGTGCCTCTTGTTAAGGTTGATTTGAATGTTTACAATGGATCGGTTGGCTTTCTGGAGGACAGTTTGTTTTGAGGCTATTCTCTGTGAGTGTGATGGTCTGGCAGTGAGTTCATGGCTTATTGACGGAGAAAGCGTGATTTTTGTTTCCCCTTAGAGGGGGCTGCTGTGTCGATGTTGACGTTAAGGTGTTGTGTAAGGTTCGTTGATGATTTTAAAATATTCTAAAGTTATAATTGTCGTCCTTGTTGGCATTGGCTTGCTTGCTGCCTATTTTTCTATGCCGTATTTTGCTCCTCAGGATTCTCTAGTCAAAGAGGAAAAGAAAGGAGCGGATGTTTACAAACCGCTTGTAGAAATTGAACAAGTTACGGTGCAGCCTTTCCAGGAAAATTTGGTTTCGGTGGGGAGCTTAGTAGCGAATGAATCAGTTGTCTTGCGACCAGAAATTGAAGGCAAGTTGCTTCATGTTTTCTTTGAGCCTGGCACCCACGTTGAGAAAGGGACAAATTTGTTCAGGTTGGATGATAGTATTCTTCGATCTCAGTTGGAGGAGGCCAAAGCTCAGCTCAAGCTTTCTGAGTTAGAGTACGAGAGAGCGAAACTTTTGGCTGAAAAAAAAGTAGGTCCTATGAAAGAGATGCAAAAGTCCTTGGCGACGTTTGAGGTGCAGAAGTCTAATTTGTCTGTAGCCAAGGAAAAGTTAGAAAAATCATTGATCAAAGCTCCGTTTGAGGGGTTGATTGGTATGAAAGATATCAGCGTTGGGGCTTATGTTCGTCCGGGAGAAGATCTTGTGGTCTTGGAGGATGTGGACCCTATGAAGGTTGATTTTAATGTTGGTGAAGTATATTTGCAGGATCTCAAGGTAGGTATGCCGGTTAAGGTGAAGGTGGATGGTTTTGACAAAAAAGAATACACAGGGAAAATAGAAGCTATTGATGCCAGGGTAGATACGGTTAACCATAGCATCCGGGTGCGAGCGTCTATGCACAATGAAGACAGGAAGCTCCGTTCGGGATTGTTTGCGTCTGTTAAGCTGACTGTAAGGGATGAGGATAAAGCAATTTTGGTTCCAGAATCAGCTGTGGAGCAGCGTAATGGGGAGCAAGTTGTGTATCGTATTATTGAAAATGTGGCCGTGGAAACTCCCGTTACGGTGGGGCCGCGTAGAGATGGTTTGGTGGTTATAGAGGATGGCCTTTTTTCTTATGATGTCGTGGCGACGGCTGGTGCTTCTAAGTTACAAAATGGTGTGCCTGTTAAGACGACGGTGTCTTCTCGTTTAGGCGCCCAAAAGGAAAAACTTGGCGGTATAGTTGAAAAACTAAGAGCTGAAGGTAGTAAGTAGCAGCGGAGTTTATGGTAATCAGTATAAGCTTATCGCAAAAAAGGAAGTAAAATTTGGCTTAACCCCAGGGAAACTGGGATAAAAAACTGAAGATATCTATGTCCTTGTCAGAAACTTGTATACGTCGTCCTGTCTTTTCCACCGTTATATCGTTGGTTTTGTTGATTGTGGGATTTGTTTCTTTTAATTACCTAACGGTGCGGCAGTATCCGCAGGTTGATCGTCCCGTTATTTCTGTTGTGACATCTTATGAAGGAGCAGGACCAGAGATTATTGAAACACAGATCACGAAACCTTTAGAAGGCGTTCTTGCGGGCATTGAAGGTCTGGATTTTATCACGTCTCGGTCTGAGACGGAAAACAGCGTTATCAAGCTTTTTTTCAAGCCTGATCGTTCTATGGATGGTGCTGCAGCGGATGTTCGTGATCGAATAGGCCGTGTAAAAGAAAGATTGCCCAGAGATGCTCCAGATCCAACCATCAGAAAGTCTGATGCTGATGCTGAGCCAGTTTTGCACCTGGCGTTGACCAGTGAAACAATGACAGTGCCCGAGTTGTTTCGTTTGGCTGATAAGCGGTTAAAAGATCAGGTCCAGGCGGTTACGGGTGTTGCAAATGTGGAAGTTCAAGGGTCTGCACCGCTAATTATGCATGTGTGGCTTGATCCTGAAAAAATGGCAGGGTATGAAATTACGGTTCAGGATGTTTCTCAGGCTTTGAAACAGCAGAATGTCGAGGTGCCTGCCGGTCGTATTGTTAGCCAGCACAGAGAGTTTAATGTCACAACGTCAGCCAAATTACAGAATACTGAGCAATACAATAACCTGATCATTGCAGACCGAAAAAATTATATTATTCGTTTAAAAGACATTGGTTATGCTGATTTTTCGCCAGGAGAACAACGATCGGCCGTGTATTTTAATGGTAAGCCAGCTGTGGGCATTGAGATTGTCAAGAAATCTACGGCTAACCCTCTAGAGCTTGTGGCCTCTTTAAAAAAAGAAATGCCGAAATTTAAAAACGCTCTACCTGCGGGTGTTTCTATGGCGATAGCCTATGACACGACCACTTTTATTAAAAGTTCTATCGATCAGGTGTATAAAACACTCCTTGAAGCTGTTTTGTTGGTTATCGTGGTTGTTTGGGTATTTTTGTGGTCTGGTAGAGCGGCGCTTATACCGTTGGTTACTATACCCGTTTCTTTAGTGACAACATTTGCGCTAATGTATGCTTTTGGCTTTACTATTAATATTTTGACGCTGTTAGCCTTGGTTTTGGCCATTGGTCTGGTGGTGGACGATGCCATTGTGATGTTGGAAAATATTTACAGATATATAGAAAAAGGTATGAAGCCTTTCGATGCAGCTATTGAGGGTGCGAAAGAGATAACTTTTTCCATTATTGCCATGACAGTGACTTTGGCGGCTGTTTATGCACCTATAGCCCTTTCCCAAGGTATGACGGGCAGAATGTTTTCAGAGTTTGCTGTAAGTTTGGC
>CAZQLR010000006.1:20877-22844 GCA_964594205.1 uncultured Alphaproteobacteria bacterium | reverse complement strand
CGATGTGATTGTTGCTTATGTAAAATTTCTTCTAGCCAGTCATCATCACCTAAGATTATATAATAATCCTCCTCCTCAGCCTTGTTAAGCCTATCTTTTTTAGTCAACCTCAACACACAAAGATAAGTATAACGTGCAACCATTAAGCCAGAGAGCTGAGCAAAAAATGTTAACAAAGGCATAGAACGTGGAACAAAGTAGGAAAAATTTAAAGAAAAAAACATAGGAGTGTACGTCAACATAGTAAAAAAACATAGACGAACACTGGCCAAAAAATCGCTGAAACTAAAAGTTCTCCAAAGCCGTGTGTAGTTCAGTGTAATTAGATACCATCCGAGAGCAATAAGAGAAAAAACCCCTGTATGAACCACTACAACCCTCAAAGGTAGGTCCGTAACATCTTCTCCAAGACGTAATAAAAGAGCCATGGGTACCGTGGCAATAGCCACAAAGACATCAAATCCTAGTATCATATACTGACGAAAACTTCGCTTCAAAAAATAACTCAATAGTGATGAATAACGGAAACCACGCTGAAGACGATTAAATAGCATTAATATCTAAACCTCCAAGGGTTAAAATATGTAGCCAATCACATTCATTTATAGGCATGACAGACAGTCTTGACTGTTTCCATAGCAAAAGGTCTTTCAGCTGATGATCTTGGCGCATTTCTTTGAGCGTTATATCTTTTTTCATAGGACAAACTGCTCTTAAATCCACCATTACAAACCTTTTGTCACCTGGATCTGGATAATGTTCTCGTACAACTTCAACAATACCTTTTATTTGGGGGCTTTTTACTGACTGATAAAAAAAGGCTAAATCACCCTTCTTCATTTCCTTCATAAAATTCCTGGCTTGGTAATTACGTACCCCATCCCATTCTGTAGTGCCTACTGCCAAATGGTCTTGCCAAGACCACGATTCTGGTTCAGATTTAACAAGCCAATATTGCATAACTGATTTGTACCCATTAACATAACTAATCTAAGTCGTAACTTTATGAAATTTACTTCAAAAAGAGAACAAAAAAACGTAGCTTTGTGGTGTTTTTTTATGACACTTAGTATCTGGCTTATGTCAATTCTGGGAGGTATGACACGTTTAACCGGGTCTGGCCTTTCCATCACCGTATGGGACCCTATAGTTGGTATTTTCCCACCTTTTACCCAAGAAAGTTGGGAAGCTGCCTTTGCTCTATACAAACAAACACCCGAGTTTTCCAAAGTAAACTGCTTTTTTAATCTAGGCGACTTCAAGTCTATTTTTTGGCTGGAGTATCTACACAGGCTTTGGGGTCGTCTCCTTGGTGCCATCTTTATCATACCATGTTTTTATTTTGTGGTAAAAAAATGGATAACACCCAGAAGAGCCTTTCTTTATTTTTCCTATTTCTCCCTGGGCCTTCTGCAAGGAGCAGTGGGATGGTATATGGTCAAGAGTGGTCTAATAGACAAGCCGTGGGTCAGTCCTTTCCGACTAGCTTTACACCTCACACTAGCTAGCATCTTACTAGTACTTTTCTTCCGGGAAGGCCTTATACTCTGGCGATCAAATCAGCATCATAAAACCCACTATATAAACTGTCCTAAAAGTTTGCTTCGTCTCACCTTGTTTGTTCTTTTTTTTACTTTGTTTTGGGGGGCATTAGTAGCTGGAAATAAAGCTGGCCTCATTTATAACACGTTCCCAAAAATGGGAAGCCATTGGATCGCACCAGACTGCTTTAATTTTCAGCCATGGTGGAAAAACATTTTTGACAGTCAGGCCTGCATACAGTTTGCACACAGAATCTTGGCTCTGATAACTTTTTTCTTGAGCTTCTTACTTATTGTACTAGGCCCTAAAAATGATAAAAACTGCAAGATATTCTTTTTTTTCGTCACCATTCAAATAGTCCTGGGCATTACCACCCTTCTTTTTCAGGTTCCTATATTTTTAGGCGTCATTCACCAAGGATGGGG
>CAZQLR010000006.1:18862-20777 GCA_964594205.1 uncultured Alphaproteobacteria bacterium | reverse complement strand
CCACCCTTCTTTTTCAGGTTCCTATATTTTTAGGCGTCATTCACCAAGGATGGGGACTTCTCACTCTCATATTTGGTATTTTTTTGTGGTACACGTGGTTCCCTCAGCATTCGAACGGTACAGCGCAACTAAACCCGGCAAAGGTCTCCCTTCAATCAACTGCAAAAAAGCTCCGCCAGCCAAAGAAACATAGGTGAAATTTTCAACACAACGTGCTTTATATAAAGCAGTCATGGTATCACCACCACCAGCAACGCTAATTAACTTGCCCTCATCCGTCAGAGCACCAACAAACTTTGCCACCTCTACTGTACCTTTATCAAAAGGACTTATTTCAAACATACCCAGTGGACCATTCCATAACAAAGTTTTAGACCTCTTTAATCTGTGCTGAAAAGCTTTTACTGTGGTCGAACCTATATCTAAAGCTATATCATCATCTTGAATTTGATCTAAAGAAACACGCCGTACTTCACCCAAAGGATCTATGGAACGCGTTACCATAAAATCTGACGGCAAAAGCAGCTCACAACCTTTTTGAACAGCTTTCTCCATAATGCTTTTTGCTACATCTACTTTATTCAGTTCACACAAAGAATTACCCAACCGATAACCCTTGGCTAAAAGAAAGGTGTTAGCCATACCACCTGCTACAGCCAAAACATCCACCTTATCAATCAAGTTTTCCAAAAGTTCTATCTTTGTCGAGACCTTCGAACCACCTACAATAGCCATCAAAGGTTTTTTTGGATTGTGAAAAACTTTGTCTATAGCTTCCAGTTCGCTTTGCATTAGCCTACCACCTAAAGATGGCAAAAATTTTGTTATAGCATCTACACTTGCGTGCGCTCGGTGGCTTACTGAGAAAGCATCATTAATATAGTAGTCTGCTAACTGCGCTAAATCATTAGCAAAAACAAGATCATTTGCTTCTTCTCCCGGATAGAATCGCAGGTTTTCCAGCAACAAAATATCCCCATTTTTTAGATTTTTTACCGTTTCACGCATATCATCATCTAAACAACAACCCGGGAAAAACTGAACCTCAGTCCCCCACAACGCATCACTTAAAACTCTAGTTAATGGGTAAAGTGATAGCCTAGCATCAATTTTACCTTTAGGTTGCCCTAAGTGCGATATAAGAATAATTTTAGCACCCTTTTCTCTCAGTTCCTCCAGAGTGCTAACTGTTCTGTCTATACGCGTCACCCCCCTAATCTTGCCCTTTTCAATAGGAACATTGTAATCAACCCGTACAAGAACCGTCTTCCCCTTAAGATCAACATCATCTATAGTCAGAAATCGCATAGGATACCTTTTTTTAACTTTACCCAAAAACGAGCTGCAAATGACGGCCCCAAATTTCTTGTTGAATTATGGTGAGAGAGATGGCCTAACGCCCATACATAACAGATTTTCAGCGTTCCTACAAGATACCAACGCCCCCCTTTTCAAGAGATACGTGGAAACCTCTCTCAACTATCAGCTCATCGACAAAGAAAACATATCTAACCTTCTGATAGAAAGCGCGCAGATACTTGATGCGTTTCTAAAGAAAGAATTTAACCTAAAAACAAACTGCCTTCAACAAAGGCAATCCGCTGACATACACTGGGTTAAACAAAATTTTATAAAAAGAATAAAATCCAAGCTCAGAAAAGATGTTTTGATAGTGGACGATATTCAAAATACCATCGGCAAATTAACAAAATTAGTTAAAGGCGTTTTTTCGTCTCACTCTTTTTCTGAATCTATTCGTTGCTGGCTTACACAGCAAGATCATTACCATAAACAACTAGAGCTAGCAAAAGAATTTTGCACCTGGGCTCTCTCGACTCAAGACGGTCAAGAGTTTGTAAAAAACTGGCCCCTGTTCGACTTTCCAAAGAAACTTGACCACCAAACATTATTAGAT
>CAZQLR010000006.1:16172-18762 GCA_964594205.1 uncultured Alphaproteobacteria bacterium | reverse complement strand
TTAAAACAAAAGATATCCGAAATGAACTGGCTAGCTTCCCAGGGTTTTATCTTTGGTGCACTGGCTGTTGCAATGATCGATAATCCACTGCTTTTAGTCACTGGACACAGGATTTGTCAAGACTGCTCACGAGCTTGTATATTCCAAAAACAAACACCTGTAGATATCCCAGCTATTGAATCTTTTATAGTAAGCGAGCTTATGAAGACACCTTGGGGATTTGAAATTTATAATCTTTTAAGTTTATGGAATCCACTAAACTTTGAAAGACCCCTACCAAAACCAAAGACCCATAAAAAAGTCCTTGTTGTCGGCATGGGACCTGCAGGCTTTACCTTGGCCTATCACTTGCTTATGGAAGGTCATACGGTTATCGCCATAGAAGGTATGAAAGTCGAACCTCTACCCAAACCTCTAAATAAAAATATCATGCAACCCATAAAATTTATGAACGATCATTTTCAATCTTTGGACGAACGCCCGCCATCTGGATTCGGTGGGGTTGCTGAATATGGGATCACCGTACGTTGGAACAAAAACCTTCTCTTGCCAATCCGTGTAATGCTAGAACGTTGGGAGGATCATTTTACACTTATAGGTTCCACACGGTTTGGAAGCACCGTTACATTCCAAGAAGCTCTTGAAAACTTTGATCATGTAGCTTTATGCACTGGTGCAGGAAAACCTACCTTACCCACAAAAAAAAATGCCTTTACCAAAAACGTACGTATGGCTAGCGATTTTTTAATGGCGCTCCATACCTCTGGATCCCAGAACCTTAATAGCCTGGTTCCCCTAGCCATTGATTTGCCATGCATTATTATTGGTGGAGGTCTTACCGCAGTAGACGCAGCTACAGAAGCACAGGCCCACTACCTCGATCAAATCTCCAAAGTAAGTTCATACTACCACAAACTTAAAAGAGAAATGGGAGATGAGAACCTAAAATCTTTTTTGAAGCAGTCTCTATCAACACGGGACCAACGACGTTTAGAACGTTGGCTCAGCCATGGGAAAGAATATGAGGAAGAAAAAGCGAAAGCCCGTCACCAAAAGCATACCATAGAAACAACAAAACTTCTTAAATCTTGGGGTGGCGTCCACCTGTTATATAGAAAAACTCTTCAAAACTCCCCTGCCTATAGAACAAACCACTCTGAACTTCAAAAAGCACTAGAAGAAGGCGTAACATTCTGGGAGAATTTGGAAGTAGAAAAAATATCTCCACAACTTGATAAAGATAAAGATGATCTCCTCCTCAGGTATAAAAAAAATAACATCATAAAATGGAAGTTTGGTTCTATAATTTGGGCAACAGGCACTCAAAAAAATTCTGCCTCTACCCTCAAACAAGCTTTTTCCATACCATCTCCAGAAGAAGTGTCTCTTCCTTCATCAGCTCAAGATTTTATTATCCATACCTCTCAAAAATATACTAAAGAAAAGAAAAGCGTATCCTGCTTTGGCGACGCGCATCCTTTTTATGAAGGGAGTGTTGTAAAAGCTATGGCATCTGCAAAAAATGGCTATAAAACAATAACACAATGCTTAGAAACAAACATTGCTTCTAGGTCTTTATGCAAGCCCATCTCTTTAATTAACGGTTTAAGAGCCACTGTTTCAAAGAACCTTCAACATAAACCTGGCTTTCATGAACTTATTGTTCACGCACCCCAGGCAGCGAAAAATTTCCAGCCTGGACAACTGTACCGTGTTCAACCATACGCCAGCCAAGCCTTGAAGCTAGATAACAACTTTATAAGGGCCGAACCCATCGCACTAACAGCTGCCAAAGTGAATAAAATGAAGGGCACAATCCACTTTCTTGTGTGGGTAGCGGGGGCATCTTCTTATGTTTTGTCTCGACTAAAAAAAGGAGACCCCATATCTGTTATGGGACCAACAGGCTGTGCAACCAAAGTTGTACCAGGTGAAAAGGTCATGCTAGTAGCGGGCCAACTTGGTATTGAGATTGGTAAAAAGATGCGCCAGCAAGGTGCAGAGGTTCTATATGTATCCAGCTTCAGAAATGGCATTTGCCCTTTGACAACTCAAGATTTTTTAGAAGCCTCCGATCATCTTTTAATTTGCTCACCAGATGATATACCAAAAGGGTTTTCTGGGCATCCAAGCCTCATAAAAACACCAGGCCTTACCCTAGATGCCATCGATTATTATAGAAACCTAGATAATCCTCCTATACCTTTTGACCAATTTGATCGCGTTATTGTTATTGGCTCTACATCACTGTTAAAAAATTTTTATGATAAGGTTTTTACTCAACAAAAGGATAGTTTTAAAGATAATACTGCCTGGATTATGGCGGTTACCACGCCCATGCAATGTATGATGCAGGGGGTATGTGGCCAATGTTTACAAGCAAAACGTACCACCAATACCAAAGCACATGAATATATTTTTTCCTGCTCAGCTCAAGATCAAAATATGGAAGAACTTGATATACCCTTTATGCAACAGCGCCTATCAATAAATAAGATAACTGAAAAGATTTTGAATACCTGGATGAAAGAAAAACTAAAAAAATGAAGTCCATACTCGGAGTTTTATATATGATACTTACTAGTTCACA
>CAZQLR010000006.1:13602-16072 GCA_964594205.1 uncultured Alphaproteobacteria bacterium | reverse complement strand
TATCATCATCACATGCCTCAACGCTATCTATACAAAAAAGAGCTGTCCGTGTTCCCTCTGTAATACGCGTTTCAAATGCATCCTTATGATTCCAAAGCCAACAAACAACACGGTCATCATCTGCATATATCACATGATAATCCTCTACATCTTGAGAATCTTTGTTATGTAAAGACGTAAAGCTTTCACCTGTTTCTCCATACCGCAAGATGAGCTCTCCATTAAGTTTCTCCGCATCATAACCACCCATGGGGAAAAGAGTCTGCACAGAACAAAGGTTATAAGCATCCACAAGCGGTAAAATACTTGGCAAACCTTTACCTCTGATAACCCGTCTCGCCAACGCATCGACAGAAGGGCGGTATGCCTTAGGGTTCATTTTAAAGTTTTTCTGGAACAGCGTTCGCCATTTTTTTATACGTGGAAATTCTGCATAAGTAGAAGGTTGCATCCCCATACTCTCTAGATGCATTTTGAGAGCAGTTTCCGAGGGAATATCTATAGGATGCGGTGGCCCTGAGAAAGAAACCTTTAGCAGGCCTACAGAACTCCCAGGATAATTTTGGAATATAGAGTCGTCAATAGAAACAGCAGTTAATGTCATAGGGTTACACCTTTTAATTAAATAGTATTGACAACATAGCGACATTCTTAATATTAATAAAATTAATAAATATGATAATTATATTAGATTATATGATGCCTTACCACACTTCAAATAGATATCCTTTCTTTAACCGTCGAGGTGTGGAGGCTCTGGATGCCATTCATCGATATAATGGTTTTGATCAAGCATCCAAAATTATGGGCCTTTCGCAATCGGCTATATCCCAACGCTTTAAAGAGTTACAACGCGATTGCAACGACCCTCTCTTGATTCGGTCTCAGCCCTACAGTTTAACAAACAAAGGCCAAGCCTTAGTTGATTATCTTCAAGCCTTGCGACAACTTGAAACTTCCACACTTGAAGAAATGAGTTTAAGTCATGGGTTACCCTCCTTAAATATTGGCCTAAGCCGCGATATGTTGGAAACCTGGTTTTTATCCCTCCTAATATCTACTGGCCTTATAGAAAAAGCTCATGTTTCTCTCATTACAGTTGATCAAAACGAAACTCTACGCTTGCTTAAACGCGGAGAAGCCAATTTAATCATCAGCCCTATTGCCAAATCTATCAACAAACAGCAACCTACTTATATCGGTAATATGGACTATATACTCGTTGCAACCACTGGTTTTCGTAACCGCTTTTTTGAAAAATCTAAAACTTTTCCAGAAAATCTTCTAAACGCACCCTGCTTGGTCTATGACCAGCATGACCATCTATACCAATACTATTTAGAAAAATTTTGGAATGTGCAAACCGTGCCACGTCATGTGCACATGATGCCTTCAGTCATTGGGTTTAAAAAAATGGTTCTTACGGGAATAGTTTTAGCATTGATACCCTACGTAGATGTACAACAAGAAATAGATTCAAGGGTCCTCGTCAATCTTGCCCCTCAACAGACATGGAATATGCCGCTTTATCTTCATACTTCTGATTTTCTAACAAGCGCCGAAAAAAAGCTCATCAATATCATCATTCGAGTTAGCCAATCATATCTAAATCAACGCCAGATGTGAGACATCAAACCGTCTTACTACGAATATACTATATCAATGAATACATTCTAGAATTTATTTACCCTTTTGTTTTTATTGGCTTTTTAGGTCCGCAACATGCCACTTAGAAAAAAATATAATCTTTCTAAATAAGACCAATACAATAACAACTCTTTGATTCTATTAATATAAATATCTTTATTCCTAAAGTTAAGTGTCATGAGCAATGAATAACCATATTAAACCATAAAATCCCATTGCATCCCAAATTTTCCCATGGTACACTAGCTCTGCGAGGGTGATGACTACACACAGCTTGGAGCATGAAAAAAGTGGCACTATTTTTATCCACTTACATAAATAAAATAGACAAAAAAGGACGTGTTTCTGTTCCTTCTCTTTTCCGTCAAACCCTCGCATCCGGCTCATTTTCAGGCTTAGTTATTTATCGTTCGTTCAAATACGCCGCCATTGAGGGCTGCAGTCTTGCTCGTATGGAGCAGCTTTGCCAAAGCGTGGATCAATTTGATCAATTTTCCGATACGTACGACGAAGTAGCCGCCACCATATTTGCAGATGCTCACCAACTTTCTTTTGATAATGAAGGACGCATCATGTTGCCTGACGTCCTACGTCATTATGCCAACCTTACGACTCATGCTGCTTTCGTCGGACGAGGAGCTTCTTTCCAAATTTGGTCTCCCGAAGCTTTTGAAACCTTCCAGCAAGAAGCACGCCAAAAAGTTATAGCCAATAAGACTACTTTCAAATTGCAACCTTCCACACTAAGTGATCCATCATGAAAAGTCCTAACACTAACCAAGGTCATTACCCCGTAATGCTTGATCAGGCATTAGACTTTTTA
>CAZQLR010000006.1:10866-13502 GCA_964594205.1 uncultured Alphaproteobacteria bacterium | reverse complement strand
TAGACACCCCCCATCGTGGCTTTTCTTTTCGCCACGATGGTCCCCTTGATATGCGCATGAGCCAAGAAGGAACAAGTGCAGCAGATATTATTAATACTGCAAAAGAATCAGAAATAGCTTCCATATTTTGGAAATATGGCGATGAAAAAAAATCGAGAAAAATTGCTCGTGCTATTGTGGAATATCGCAAAAATACACCTATTAGTACAACGCATGATTTATCAAGCATTATTAGCTTGCAGTTTTCTGAACGTGAAAAAGCAAAATCTAAAATCAACGTTGCCACTAAATGTTTTCAAGCTCTTCGCATTCACGTTAACGAAGAACTTAAAGCTCTTGAAGAAATCCTAGAACAAGTGCCTTACATACTAAAAAAAGATGGACGTTTAGTCATCGTTACATTTCATTCTTTGGAAGATCGTATAGTAAAAAATTTCATAAAAGAAAAATCCGGGCAAAAAGCGTCAATTCTTCCTAAAGACCTACAAACAGACACAGCCTTTTTCAAAAACTTAACGCGCAAAGCCATACTACCATCACAAGAAGAATGCGCTAATAACACACGCTCTCGCTCTGCAAAACTGCGTGCTGCTAAATTGATAAAACAAGGACAGTTCAGCCATATTTCTAATCATCGTAACCACGTGGAAGCTCATGTCTAAGTTTATCGTTTTTGCTCTTTGCTTAAATATCTTGCTTGCAGGATCATTATATCATACAAAATACAAAGTCGTGGATTTGGAGAGACAGTACACCCTATTATGCCGAAACTACCACACCCTTGAAGAAACGTATCATACACTAAAAGCCGAACACAGCTTACTCTCCAACCCAAAAAGGTTGGCAGCTATTGCTAATAAGTATTTCAATCATAATGTATTAACCCAACCACAAATTCATCAGTATGTTAATAAAGTTAAACTTGCCAGCACCCTTGCGCAGACCCCCCCTACAGTACGTCTTAAAAACCACTCCCTACAACTGGCGGCACACCATCGGGAGTATTAATACGTGAAAATAAAACCCATACATGATTTAACACACAAATATGCCCGCGCTAAAAGAGCAGAGCGATCTGCATTGGATGAAGCGCGGTTAAGAGTCTTAATATTAGGCGCTACACTGTTGATAGGTTATAGCCTTCTCATGCTTCGTTTAACCGAAGTAGGGCTGAGTTTAGTTCAAATAGACTATAGTATTGACAGCCGTAACTTCAGCTTTACACCCCAAAGAGCAAGCATGCTTGACCGCCATGGTGAAATTGTAGCAACAAACCTTACCACTTCTTCAGTCTACGCCAATCCCAAGGATATAATTAGCGTTGATGAAGTTGTTAAAAAACTACCTGAAGTTTTGCCAAACATAAATCCTAAAGATCTTCGTCAGAAGTTGCAAAACCAACGATCGTTTGTTTGGATAGCACGTAATATTAGCCCATCCCAGCAAGCTAAAGTTCTATCACTAGGGTTACCTGGTATCGAATTTTCCAGGGAGGAAAAACGTGTCTACCCTCATGGAAAGCTTGCTGCTCATGTACTAGGGTTTACAGACATAGACAACCAAGGCCTTAGCGGTCTAGAACGATCACAAAACGATAAACTTATCGACGGGGAGTTGCCTCTACAGCTTTCACTTGACATGCGCGTTCAATCTTTGGTGGAAGAGGAGCTAAGTTTAGCAATAAAACGTTATAAGGCCAAAGCAGCTAACGCCATTATCATGGAAGCACATACTGGACAAATCATTGCTATGGCTTCTTTGCCCACTTTTGATCCAAACCTCCCACAAAAAATCAATGAAAAGAATCTTTTCAACCCCAATACTATGGGAATTTATGATTTAGGTTCAATTTTTAAGATTTTCACGGCTGCTATGGCTTTAGATAGCGGTACCACATCTATGAACAATGGCTATGATGCATCTAGCCCCATTCGCGTTGCAAATTTTACCATCGGTGATTATCGCGGTGGTGAAAAAAGGTGGCTAAGTGTACCAGAAATCATACTACATTCCTCCAATATTGGTGCTGCCAAAATGGCCATGGATGTAGGACCCA
Source organism: uncultured Alphaproteobacteria bacterium (assembly GCA_964594205.1). Classification (GTDB taxonomy): domain Bacteria; phylum Pseudomonadota; class Alphaproteobacteria; order 16-39-46; family JAJRRM01; genus CAZQLR01. Next base: position 11,446 of record CAZQLR010000006.1, on the reverse strand, counting down.
AACGTCAGAAAGAATTTTACAAAAAACTGGGGTTTCTCGATAAGGCACCTGTTGAACTAAAAGAACTGGGTACACCTCAAACACCACAAAATTGGAAAGATATCTCGACCATGACTATTTCCTATGGCTATGGCCTAGGCGTAAGCCCTTTACATGTCGTTCGAGGTATGGCTGCCCTTGTAAACGGTGGCTACTTAGTAAAACCTACTTTATTAAAATCAGATGAAGGGATTACCAAAGAGCAAGTCATATCTAGAAAAACATCACTTGATAGCCGCAAGCTCCTACATCTTACCGTGGCCAAAGGCACGGCTAAGAAGGCTTATGTACAAGGCCTTTTCGTGGGTGCAAAGACGGGCACGGCCGAAAAAAATAAACAAGGGCGCAAAGGATTTTTGAAAGATGCTAATATAACTTCCTTTCTTGGAGTTTTTCCTGTGTATGACCCTAAATATGTCGTCTTTGTTATGCTTGATGACCCACAAGGCATTTCTGAAACCCATGGCTTTCGTGCGGGAGGGTGGAATGCTGCACCTACGGGCGGGGCAATTATACGAAAAGCAGCTCCTTTACTAAAAGT
>CAZQLR010000006.1:8048-10766 GCA_964594205.1 uncultured Alphaproteobacteria bacterium | reverse complement strand
TCCCATATCGCTTCTACCAGCTATCCTCTTTTACCTAAAAATATTATGGCCGTTACTGGCACCAATGGTAAAACGTCAACGGCTCACTTTGTGTATCAATTTCTGAACTTATTAGGTTATCCTGCAGCGTATTTAGGAACCAATGGATTACTAAGCAACCGAAATTTAGGCAATCTAGACACCCAGCACCTTCCTTCCTTAACAACCCCCGACATCCTGTCAGTGTATAGAATTCTAGATGCTTGCAAAAAATCTGGCGTCAACCACATAGTTCTAGAAGCTTCAAGTCATGCTCTAAAACTTGGACGTTTGGAAGGTCTAAACTTTGTTACCACTGGCTTTACTAACCTGGCACCAGAGCACCTTGATTTTCATCCAGATATGGAAGATTATTTTGAAACCAAGCTAAAATTGTTTACAAATCATTTAGCCAATAAGGGCACAGCCGTTATAAATTCAGATGATCTATATGGCCAGAAAATCATAACAATCTGCCAAAGAAAGGCTGTTTCATACGTTACTTACGGTCAAAAACCTGACCTTACCCTTCGTATTGAAAAAATAACCCCTGCGTCAACAGGTCTTCATACCAAGCTTAGCTATAAAAACGAAACTTACGATGCGTTGTTACCTTTTTTTGGCACTTTTCAAGTAGAAAATATGGCAGCAGCGTTACTTATGGTGCAGACATCAACCAAAACTCCTTTGGAAAAACTTATAGCTTTTTTGCCAAAAATTACAACGCCTTGTGGTCGTATGGAATACGTTGGTAATACTGATAAAGAAGCCTCTGTCTTTGTTGATTATGCCCATACAACCGATGCCCTTGAAAAAGCCCTTTCATCCTTAAGACCCCACACCAAAAATAAGTTATGGGTTGTTTTTGGATGCGGGGGTGATCGAGACACAACAAAACGCAAACCCATGGGGGCAGTTGCCAACCAAAATGCTGATAACGTCATCATAACTGATGATAATCCCAGAACTGAAAATCCAGAATCTATACGCCGCCAGATTCAAGAAGGATGCCCCGAAGCCTTAAACATCCAGGACCGACAAGAAGCTATTGTATATGCTTTGAAAAACGCTGTTGCAGGAGACACCATACTTGTGGCAGGCAAAGGCCATGAGACTGGACAAGCCATTGGCACAAAAATTATTCCTTATTCTGACCATCACGTTATACAGCGTTACACAAAAAATTAAGAAATAAGCCTCAAAGCTGCCAAACCGTATAAGAAAGAAAATAAACTATGCACGACACTTTCTGGACACCTCAAAAAGCACATCTAGCAACAGGCGGTTCCTGGCTAAAAGAACCCCACATACCCCATGAAGCTTTGCAGGGTGTTTCTATAGATTCTCGTACGCTAAAACCTGGTGATATTTATGTTGCCATAAAAGGTGATATCCATGATGGCCATTCTTTTGTCCAGCAGGCAATAGACAAAGGGGCTCGCTTAATCATTATATCCAGTGAAGTTACGTGGCCTGACCTTGCAATGCTCCCCTCTGTGGCCATTTTGCAAACGCCTGATACCTTGAAAGCACTAACGAACCTTGGTTTGTATGCCAGACATGCCATAAACTGCCAACGTATTGCCTTGACGGGCAGCGTGGGCAAAACAGGCCTCAAAGACATGCTTTCTCAGGCTCTTCGCCCTTTGTCACCTACCTGGTGTACCCACGGAAACTATAATAATCATTTTGGTGTACCTTTGACCCTAGCCAATACGTCACCGTCTTCAGTGTACAATGTTCTAGAAGTCGGTACAAATAATCCTGGCGAAATAGAACCCCTTTCCTTATTATGTGCACCACACATAGCCATCATTACCACTGTTGTCCCAAGCCACATAGGCCATTTTGAAAACTTCGATGCTTTGGTACGTGAAAAAGCTTCTATTTTTCAAGGTATAGAGCCCGGTGGTTACGCTATTCTTCCCAGGGATGACGAACACTACACAACCCTTTTGAAAACAGCAAACAATAGCCAGGCTTCCAATGTTATAACTTTTGGCTATCACCCTCAAGCCGACGTTCGCCTTATTCAGGCCTCCCCTTTGCCTCATGGTCTAAAGGTGGATCTCTTTATTCACGGACAACCTATGACAGCAACCCTTGCTGTTCAGGGCAAGCACTGGGCCTATAGTGCCGCCATTATCGCAAGCGTTGCCATGGCCTTAAAGCTTGACCCAGAAACACTACTCAATAACGTTACCCCCTTTACCGAACCAGCAGGTCGAGGGCAAATAAGTAAAATCCCTGTACCGAACCAGCCTGATAAAATGCTAACACTTATTGACCAGGCTTATAACGCCAACCCAACATCGGTGAAGGCTTCTCTTGAGATGCTTCAAGATAGACCTGTAAAAACTGGGCGCAAGATAGCCATACTGGGCGACATGTACGAACTTGGTAATGACGAACAAACGACCAAATACCACACCGACCTTAGCGCCTCCATTCAGCCCGAAAAACTCAACCTGCTCATCACCGTTGGGAAATTCACAAAATTCCTTCATCAAACACTAAAAAAGAAGACTTCCAACAATCTGGACCTTATCCATTACGATACCCTCGATCAAGCTCTTACTGCCATACCACCCATTTTAGAAGAAGATGACACCCTTATGATCAAATCGTCTAACTCTTTTGGGTTAAAAAAGCTGGTTGAACATCTTAAGAAACCTTATGAAGCATAAAAACCTAACCTGG
>CAZQLR010000006.1:1569-7948 GCA_964594205.1 uncultured Alphaproteobacteria bacterium | reverse complement strand
AAGCTAAGTTTCTCTAAGTTTTCAAACCCTCTACCCCCAAGAAAGCCACATAATAAACTCAAAACATAAGTGTGGCCAAAAATCGCCACCCTACAAAATAACTCTTTATACTTCAATATTTTTTACCTTGCCAACCTAACTAATCATCTTATAGAATGTTTGAGAAGTTGGTAGAAATAATGGAGAACTTTAAAATGAAAACAATAACTAAAAAATTATCCCTTTCACTAGTTGCTGCGTCTCTGATGTCTGCAAACCTTTCTCATGCCCAACTAGATGAGGGTATCATTAAATGGTTTGGTGATTGGAATAAATATACGACAAAGCAAAGTTGTAATGTTATGTACGGCACAATCTTGAGTTACTGTGGTGATCAGTACCGAGCTAACAAAACGCCAACTGGTGAGGGAATAAGGAACATACTTGCCGGTAGTGATGTATGTTATGAGATAAAACCTGCACTAAACATGTGTAACAAGGTTATCTTCAAAGACGTCAAAGAACTTGACGGACATAAAATATGTGAATTTATGGGAGGCTGGGCATCCCACTATAATAAGGCCCCAGGCTACAATCATGCAGTCCAACAACATATTAGTAACTGGGCAATGACACAGAAGGGAACGAACCCATTCTGTAAGGATCCAGCTGGATATGCTAGGTCGGTGGCTCAGTATTTCTAATACATTCTACGTACGAAACTGAGAAAAACCGCCCTTCCAAGGGTGGTTTTTTTGTTTGTTATCTTTGCAAGATCATGTAATGAGCACAATGAAGCACGCAGAAAATCCTGCCACAAGGTGCCATAACAGGTTCCGGGTTAATTTCTTCTAAAACCCAGAACCCTCAGAGAAAACCTGCCACCTTCACCCAGTATATAATACTCGTCTAAAATCTAGAAAGATGGCTCTATGGTTGCAATATCGTGCAAGCCTGGCTGAGGAATATCATTACCCACATAATTGTGCGTTATAACCTGGCTCGGTTGATACGATTCTATACGTACAGACATGATAGGAGTATCCGCACTCTCCACCGATATTGTAGCGTTAAAATAGCTTGGACGGTTTTGACGCTCATTTTCTGTAGGCCCTTGCCTTCCATATTCTTCCTGATCAGGCACACACCTGTAATGATAGTTTGCTCGGCTAAAATCAACTTCTTTTTTCCACGGTGATGGTGTCATATAAGCAAACGAGCATGTATAAGTGTAATTCACATAAAAATTCTGCTCCACAAGCTTTTTAACCAGATTAGCGTAGCGAGCAAAAATATGGTCTTGCCCACACCGTTGAGGGCCACGTTCTTCAGCTTTACAAGCCGCCAATTTTTCTTGGGTCACTTTTAGTTCAGCTTCATCAACTTCTAGCTTTGTTTCTTTGGGCATGGAGTCACACCCAGATACCATAGCCGAAGCAACCATCAGAACACTTGCAGATAAGAAATTTTTTAGCTTCATCTTTTTCATTTTTTTCTCCTTTTTATAAATTAACATCTAAAGTTACCTATAATTTGCTTAAAACCCTGCTAAGCTGACGAGACGCCACCCCAATCATAGAAAGGTCTACACTTGGCGATGATTTAAAATCAGACAAAAGCATTTTGAATCGTGCAAATATGTCTTCTTTTTCTTCCAACCAAGCATTAACCAAGGTTTCAGGTTTTTCCTTCTGCCATTTTTTATGCTTCTTCATATCAGTGATAAAAACCTCTGTTAAGTCTCCTTGCGCAGCCGTAATATCATCTAAAATAGACCCAATGGAAACTTTTTCCCAGTAAGAATTGGTAGACAACCCTGATCCTACTTCTAAAAGCCATCCCAAACCAAGAGCATCAGCTAGCTGGTAAAAGGTGGCAGCAGCAAAATCCAACGGCACATTTGTTCTTTCAGCAACTTTAACAACACGACAACCAAAGGCCAATAAGCTAAGGTACACCACCTTCATGGCAAGACCCTCTGGTACACCCCCGTTAATGAAGTCCCGCGCTCTTTCATGACGTTTTTGTAAATCGTTTTTAGTTATTAAGGTCGGTAAAAGCCTACCAAGAGTGTTGATGGCAGGTTTAAAAGTCTTCACATTCTTATCCAGATCCAGTGGCTGATCAGCATGCCGAAGAAACCATAAAACAGCACGGCGCATAAAAGTAAGAATCCTCAAGTTCATTTCCGTTTGTATTGATGAAGAAACCTTATAATCAAGAGATTCAATCTCTTCCCACAAAGATGGCAGGTCAAAAACTGCCGATACACTATAAAAAGCTTCAACAATCTCACCATAGGAAGAACTTGTTCTTTCCCCCATATCATTCATAAAAGCTAAGCCACACCTATTGACAACTTCATTAGTAAGTATGGTTGAAATAAGCTCTTTTCTAAGGGGATGCTCAAAGATTTTATCTGCATATTTTTCTTGAATAGATTTAGGAAAATAATCTAGTAATTTTTGCTTATACGCAGGATGTTCCAATTCATCCAGCATAAGCAAATAACGTTTTAGATCCAGTTTGGCATAAGCCATGAGCACAGCTATCTCAGGCCTATAAAGACCAACTTTGCTTCCTAACCTTTCTGCTAATACTTCGTCAGAGGGAAGCTTCTCAAGGTCTCTGTTTAAATACCCTTCCCTTTCTTGGTTTTTGATAAAACGCTCCTGCTGGTCAAGAATTTTACTCCCCTGAAAGTGAATAAGGCTAATGCATTGAGTTTGCTGGTAATTGTCTTTTAGGACTAATGCAGCCACGTCTTTTTCCATCTTCATAAGAAGGTTGTTCCGCTCTTTTATGGAAAGTTTTTTCGTCTCTATTACCTGTTGAAGTAAAATTTTTAAGTTAACCTCATGGTCTGAACAATCCACACCACCCGAATTATCTATGGCATCCGTATTTATGTGCCCCTTTTGAGCGGCATATTCAACGCGTCCAAGTTGGGTCAGACCCAAATTGGCACCCTCACCTATTACCCGTGCACGTACTTCTTTACCATTCACACGAACGCCATTATTAACCTTATCCCCAACATCTTGATGTGTTTCAACGCTGGATTTGACATAAGTACCTATGCCACCAAACCAAATAAGATCCACAGGTGCCTTTAACATAGTTTTTATAAGCTCATCAGGTGTTATTTCCTCAGATTCCAGACCATAAAGCTTCTGAATTTCTGGTCCTATACGAATAGATTTAGCCTTTCTATCAAAAACGCCTCCCCCCTTAGAAATCAAAGAAGTATCATAATCCATCCACGTTGATCTAGGCATGTCAAAAAGCCGCTTACGCTCTTTAAAACTTTGCTGTGTATCAGGGTTAGGATCCAAAAAAATATGAAGATGGTTAAAGGCACCCACTAATTTTATATGCTGTGAACATAACATGCCATTCCCAAAAACATCGCCTGACATATCGCCAACGCCCACGACAGAGAAGTTTTCTTTACTGACATCCAGACCTAGCTCTCGAAAATGCCTCGATACAGAAACCCACGCCCCTTTAGCCGTAATGCCCATTTTCTTATGGTCATAACCATCGGATCCTCCTGAAGCAAAAGCGTCACCAAGCCAAAATTTCCTGTCCATAGAAATAGCATTGGCAATATCAGAAAACGTGGCCGTTCCCTTATCTGCTGCCACAACTAGATACGGATCATCATCGTCATACAATACAGTGTCTGATGGGTGTATAATTTTTCCCTGAACGTAGTTATCCGTGACATCCAACAACGCTTTGATCAAGATCTTATAACACTGGATAGCCTTTTTTTGCTGCTCTTCTTTAGACGCTCCAGGATCAAAGTTTTTCACTATGAAACCGCCCTTTGCACCTTCAGGTACAATCACAGCATTCTTGACCATTTGCGCTTTCACAAGTCCTAGAATTTCTGTTCGAAAGTCTTCCTGCCTGTCAGACCAACGGATACCACCACGAGCAACTTTGCCACCACGCAAGTGCACGGCTTCTACCTCAGGACTATAAACAAAAATTTCGTACTTGGGTTTAGGTAAAGGCATGTCTTGAATATGGCTACAGTCAAATTTAAAAGAGACATAGGACTTTACGCCACCATCACTGGATTTTTGGTAATAATTGGTCCTAACTGTCGACATGATTAGATTAAATAATGACCGAAGAATACGATCTTCTTCAAGGCTTGAGACACCTCCAAGGTCGCTCTCAATACTCTTCGCGTGTTTACGAGTTAGTCGAAAACGCTCTTCCTTAGTTTTGTTCTTCTGTTCAGCAGGGTTAAACCTCAAGTGAAATAATCCAACAAGCTTTTGAGCTATACCTGCATGGTTAAACAAAGCTCTTTGCACATATTCTGGGTTAAAAAGCGGTTGAATTTGCCGCAAGTAACGGCTTAAAGCTCTCAAAATGACAATGTCTCTCCAACTCATAGAAGCTCTAAGAATCAGCGCATTAAAACGGTCATCCTCTACCTGTCCCAACCAAACACGTCTTAAACATTCTTCAAAAAATTTGTCGTACTCTAAAACTTTATTGCTTTGACACTGCAAAACATTTACGGAAAAATCATGAATCCACAAAGGGTATTTTTTCATACAAAGTTTGAAAGAACTTTCTCCCATCACACGTAGTCCCATGTTAGCCATCATGGGAAAAATATCCGCCAACGTTACGGCATTTCCTCTGCTAAAAAGCCTTATACGAGCACTGCAACCATGCCCCTCGATATCACCATTCAAATCCACAGAAAACTGCTTGTCCGTAGAAAAAAAAGCCTCCAAAACATTAATATCATCAACCGCTTCTTGTGGCGAATAAGTATCCTGATACGTTAAAGGAAAGACATGCCCATAATCTTTAAACTTCTTTTCCGCTTTTTCTTGTCCCAAGCGACTGATCAAAATCGCTTTAAAGCGATCCAGCCATCCCATGCTCATAGACTCTATACGTCTTTCCAACTCGGCATGATCATACTCACCTACCGAATCCTGTAGTGTACTGAGCGTAAAATATAATCTAGAAAAAGGAAGAGACCCCATCTTGCATGTCCAATCACAGACAGAACCTCCAAAGGTTGTCTCCAGAAGTTTTTGAATTTTCCGTCGCAAATCCGGCGTATACTGCTCCATAGGAATATAAACCAAAGCTGTAACAGAGCGCCCTAAAGGGTTTTTACGCACAAAAACCGCAGGTTTTTCCATAGTCTGCAAACGAAGAACACCTATACTAACCTTGTACAGCTCTTCATCAGAATATTGGAAAAGCTCATCTCTCGGCAAAGTCTCTATAATATGCATAAGAGCCTTACCATCATGCCAACTAGGTAAAAAACCAGCTTTTGCAAGAACACGATCAATTTTTAGTCTAATAAGCGGAATTTCTTGGGCTGCACGCGAATACGCAGTTGAAGTAAACAAACCAACAAACTGATGCTCTCCAACGACTCTACCATTTTCATCATACTGCTTTAAGTTGATCATATCCATAGGAACAAGGCGATGAATAGGGGAAAGAACATTCGTCTTAGTTACAGTTAAAACATCATCTAGTCTAAGGTTGTTTTTTCTTTTGTTAGATCCATCAAGCGTACCTATGTGCCCAATAGAAAATTGCTTGTCCATTTCATGAAATACACCCAAATTTTCTTCATAGACAGGACCCTCTTTCTGATTGAAAAGGCAACTTCTATAGCCCAAGAACGTAAAGTGATCATTGTCAACCCAGTGTAGAAAAGACAGTATCTCTCTTTTGTCCTCAGCTGATGCAAGAAGAGTTAAATTTTGAACATAATCTTCTAATTTAGAAATCCTGCCCCGCATAACACCCCAACTAGAAACAACTCTTTTTATAAGGGTTACAGTATGTTGGACTTCTTTTATTAATTTCTTCTTTTCATTTTCTGACAAAGCATGATCAAAAACAAAAACTATCAAGGATTCTTCAAATTCTTTTTCTTTTCCATCAATCAACGGTGTAAATGAAAGGTCTACAGCCTCCCCACTTGGCTTTCTGTAGCTATAAAACACAGGATGAAGTGTCACCAACAAACTCAAATTAAGCTGACGAACCAACCCCCTTAAGGATGCCAAAAGAAATGGCATGTTGCGATTAACGATACTTACGATGGTGCCTTTTAACTTTTTTTGCCCTGTTTGCAAAAGGAGATTTATTTCGCCAACAGAAACCAAGCCTTTTTCCCCAGAAAAGTTTTGAACATCTTTTTTTGCAAACTCTGTAACGGCTATAGCCATATCATCTAAAAGCACACCTTCAAAAGGCAAGGTTTCTATATCCTTGTAGATAATATCAAATAACTTACTGCCTACCATAGCCCGCTCTGTTTTTTTCTCGAGCAATTATACAACTAAAAATACAGAGCCACCACTTATTAAAGTATTTTCTGATCTTATTGATTGTG
>CAZQLR010000006.1:0-1469 GCA_964594205.1 uncultured Alphaproteobacteria bacterium | reverse complement strand
TCAACTGGAACGTTCTCTCGTCTAAGACGAAAGGCTTGAAACGTAAATTTTTTTTCCTCAGGCTCATGGGCCATACTAATGCACGGAACAATAGCATCCTGTAACATAGAAGAAATAATTTGCAGGTCTTGCTCATCTTTTGCAACGAGACGCACCAAGCCACTAACTTTACCAACAGAATTATTTTTAACTTCTACAGACATACCCAAAACCTACCTTGTTATTCAACCCTTTATTCGTTCAACATCTGCTCCTAAAAGCCTAAGCTTAGACTCTATATATTCATACCCCCTATCAAGGTGATAAATACGGCTGATTATGCTTTCACCACGCGCAGCCAGAGCAGCAAGAACTAAGCTTACTGAAGCACGAAGGTCTGTTGCCATCACCTCTGCACCATTAAGAAAATCGACACCTCTTATCAAAGCCGTCTTATCATTCAACGTTATATTTGCCCCTAAACGCTTTAGTTCAGGTACATGCATAAAACGATTTTCAAAAATCATCTCTCTAATCGATGATGCGCCCGGCGCCAAGCACAATAATGCCATCGTCTGAGCTTGAAGATCCGTCGGGAATCCTGGGTACGGAGCAGTTGTAATATCAACACTACTTAAGCCTTGTTCAGCTACACATACGCGCACGCTACCTTCTCTTTCCTCAAAAAATACGCCTGCTTCTTCAAGCTTGTCCTTAAACCCTGGTAAAATACTCATACTTGTGTTTCTTAGCCTTATATCACCTCCTGTTATGGCTCCCGCGATAACATAGGTGCCCGTCTCTATCCTATCAGGCATAATTGTGTGGCACCCTGGGCAAAGGTTCTCTACACCGTGTATGGTTATTTCCGGTGTCCCCATACCTTCCACCTGCGCTCCCATAGCATTAAGACACAGAGCAAGATCAATAATTTCAGGCTCACAGGCAGCATTTAGAATTCTAGTGATCCCTTTAGCTAAAACGGCAGCCATCATAGCATTTTCTGTACCACCCACTGTAACTATAGGAAAATCAATTTCTGCACCTTTTAGGCCTCTTGGAGCTTTTGCCACCACGCATCCCTGTTCTAAAGCAATCTGTGCCCCTAGTTTTTCCATGGCCTTTAAATGCATATCAACTGGTCTTGCACCTATGGCACATCCTCCCGGCAAAGAAACCTTCGCATAACCTGTACGAGCCAATAAAGGACCAAGTACCAAAATAGAAGCACGCATCTTTCGCACAACATCGTATGGAGCCTCAGAAGATGCTAAACCGCCTGCATCGAACGTCATCACTTTACCCTGAGCGTTACCCGAACTTCCATAACCTTCCATGGTAAGGTCAACCCCCATGTTCATCAGCAAATTGGCCATGGACAAGATATCAGTCACATGGGGAATATTAGCTAATGTCAAAGGTTTATCTGACAAAAGACACGAAGCCATCAGAGGTAATGATGCATTTTTGGCACCACTAATAAACACCTC
>CAZQLR010000005.1:17669-22955 GCA_964594205.1 uncultured Alphaproteobacteria bacterium | reverse complement strand
ATAATCAGCTTTTTCCGTAAAGTAGGACTTGATAAACGCAGCCCCATTGCTTCATCTTTCTTCAACGCCAACTTATTTCTAGAAAATAATATAGGTGGGCGCAGCTACCCCTACAAATTACCCAGGTATGCCCTTTTGGGTTGTGAAAATTCTGGTAAATCTTCTCTAGTCGAAAGCATTGATAGCAGATTTATGGGATCCCTACCATCAACACCTCCTGAAGAACCTAACTACCTTAAATGGAATTTTTTCGATACGGGAAGCCTTTTTGAAATACCAGGAGAATATCTCATACAAGAAAGTGCTATTGATTCTAATCAAGAAGCGTGGGATGAAACCCTTCATAACATGGTGCAATACAGGGTTCAAAAGCCTTTGGATGGCATTATTTTGACCATTCCAGCGGATGAACTATCTACACTCCACAAATTAGATAAAGACAGTCTTCTTCGCCGAGCCGAATATGTGAGAAAACAACTAGATGCTCTTCATACTAAGGTGGGTTTTTCTCTCCCCGTCTATGTTGTTATTACGAAATGTGATTTGCTTGAAGGCTTTAGGGCCTTCACATCTGTTTTGCCAGAGGAGAAGCTGTCAAATATGTTTGGCTGGTCTTCGTCCTTTTCTTTGGGAGAAACCTTTTCCAAAGAATGGGTAAGTTATGCTTTGGACACGATTATTCAAAAAACACTTGATAACCAATACGAATGTTTTTTGAAAGCTATATCATCTGAACAAACCCAAGAGATAATGCTGCTACCTGATAGCCTTGATCAACTTCGTGAACCATTAAAAGATTACCTACAGCAAATTTTTAAACGCCATAACTACCAGCGTAACTTTATCTTCCGTGGTCTCTATTGCACGGGGAAATGTGAACGTATTTTGTCTACTTTAGATGGGGCTGGAGAAACAGCTGTTCCCTCTAACACAGTAGCTTTTTTCCACGACCTCCTTTTTGAGAAAATCTTTGAGGAATACCGCATTGCTCTACCTGATCAAAACCGTATTTTTTCAATCAGTCGGTCCGTCAATATAGCCAGAGGTTCTCTGCTGGCTATTTTTATCATCTGGTCGGCAGGTATGTGGCATGATTTTTCTTATTTGCGCAAACGTATTGCCAGTCTTCATATACACCTACGGCAAGCGGCAGCGCTCATCAAAAACCAACAACCTCCTCAAAAGGTAGTTTTCATGGATGGTAGTCTACCAAATGTTGCAGAGGGATCTTTGGTATACGGTGTGAGAACCTTGAAACAAGCTTCAAACCTTCTGGCTGATATAGATAAACGAAGCTTTTCAATGATTTTCATGCCCAGCTCTTGGACCAACTCAATAGATACGCCCTTCACTCATACTGTAGGCATAATACTAAATCGACTTATTTTTCAACCTGTATATTATGGTTTTGTCCATAAACTACACGTCTTAACATCTCCACCCATAGACAATTTATCCGAATACACTAACGAGAGCGCTTTATTCTCTCCTCTAACAACACCTGAATTCTTGCTTTTACGGGGTTATGCAGAAACAATTTCCTATTATGATAAAGCACTTACAACTTATCATGGTTTAAGAGAAACGCACAACGTCAACGACCTCAGCATCCTTAGCCTTTTCCTTTTTAACTTTAAACTCCCCTCCGAGTTTAGTGATAATAAATCGTTTTATAGTCAAGCTATCAAATATGGTCACCCAAAATCTGAAGTCCCAGTGAACGACTTTGTTTCCGCAGCCAAATTCAAGCTCTATGCTCTAAGCACTCAATTCTTTGATGCCCTTTTCAAAAAAGGCCCTAGTTTTGAACTTCTTAGTAAGACAGCAAAAGACGTTAACATCATTGGGGGCAACTTAGTTAGTGTCAAAGATATTCATAATGTGTATCTAAGCATGGAATACACCAGACGTAACATCAACCTTCCATCCTTTAACTGGATAAGCCTTGACAAATTTAACCCAGGACCAGCTTATAGCCATGTACTAAACATAGTAGATGACGTTAATCTGTTTGGTAATGATTCCCATTTAAGCAGCCGTATCAATGAAACAGGCAATGTCAGCTTACCAACTCTACAACAGCAACTTGCAAACTACCGTTCTGATACAACGGGGCCTCTTCTCGCTATAGCAGCTCAAACTTTGGAGGCGCAGCCTTCCTCTGGGTACATCAACTTACTGGAAAATCTTCGCCTATTTTTAAACCAAGGTTTCATGAATAGCGTTAATCATCCTCAAGATTTCTCCAGCCAAGTCCCCGCTGGTAAATTTATGATGTGGGATGCAGGTGAGCTTAAATCAATCGTAGACTGGGTCCTTACTTACGAAAACTTTGTCAACAACGATCTAAAAAAATATCCTTCAACGGTCCAGGAACATATCAAGCTTATAGCGCAGAAGCACCTCAGCACACATATAAAATCGTCTGTAGCCATGTCACAGACCTTTATTGATGCGCCTTCATCCCTAAGCGCTTTTGCCCTAGAAGATGCCGTCCGAACCCAAGTATCTAACTTGAAAAAAGCCCTACCTGTATTTGAAAAAATACTACAAACGCTTGAACAATACGGAATGACCACTGCGTATTTGGAACTTCGTAACTTACTCGTCGGCCAGTGTTATATCCTACTACAAACTATTGATAGTTTTTTCAACACAGAAGCTTTTTATGAACCACTGAGCGGTAATTTTTCCTGGTGGACAGGAAATAAAAACATCGGCATGCAAGCCTATAATGTTCAAAGCGCCTTCGGGTTACGTAATTATCTTAATAATCAGCACGATAGAATTATCTATCTATCCACGCAGTATGCAGAACCCTTGGTTACTTTCCTTACGCAACCCTTCTTGCACTTGGAACCTTCTAAGGTTAACCTTTTAAGTAAGTGGCGCCTAATTATAGAACAAGTTAACGCCTTTCAAACTCATAAGCCTGCTAATAGTATTCATGCTCTTGAACATTTTCTGGAAGATGAAGCCAACCAACTTGATGCCAGTAACTGCTTGAAAAAGCTTCATGATGAAGCATCTAAACAAGACTACACAGGCAACTGGTTTGTGCAAAAAGAGCTAGTGTTGAAAAAGAATATATATGCGCAGTGCCAGCATCTTCTTCATAAGGATGCAACTGATGGCTACGAAAAACTTCAAATGTTTTTTAACTCTCATTTGGCAAATAAATACCCCTTTGTAGGGGGCAACTTAACATCCATTAAAGGAGAAGCATCTCCTGAGGCTATACGCTCCTTTTTTGCCATGTATGATGACTATAAAACATCGATTAACATTTTTCTGAAAGAAAAACCGGCAACACCTCATGGTCAGCAACTGCTGCAGTTTATGGGTCATATGGATAAGGTACAAAGTTTCTTCAATTCTTTCCTTAAAAGTCCCAACCCAACGGCTGTTCCAACCTATAAATTGAATGTAAAGTTTCGAACAAACAAAAAATTTGAACAAGGAGCAAGCCAAGTACTTACTTGGCTTATCAATATTGGAGGTACTGACCTAACTAACCACACCTCGGATCATGATATTACATGGCAGTATGGCCAACCTATGTCTGTAAGCTTCCAATGGATTAATAATGGCCCTTTCTCTCCGGCGGCAGACCCAAATCAGCCTCATTTACTCATAACTGGCAATACAGCAATGTACACAACAGATAGTCCTTGGTCTCTCTTGAAGTTTGTTGATATGCACAGAGCTTCTGCCCAGTTCTTAAGCCCTTATAGGGACAAAGCTACTCAATACATGATGTTCACGGTACCAACTCAATCTAACTTTGAAGCAGGCAACCCTCAAACTATGATGGCTCGCCTGTTTATTGATGTTTTAGTCGAACTAGTTGATCAGCACGGTACTTCTACACCTATAGAAATACCTTATTTCCCAAGTATAGCGCCAAACCTTAAATAGACGAGTCTCCTATGGAACAACCATCTACCGCGCAGAAACATTCTCCTGACGTCGAAAAAGAACCAGATCAGGACCCTCTTTTTTTACCAATAGAAGAAACAAACCCTGCTGGACCTTATAAGCGATATGATTCTCTTTACGATGCCATAAAAAAGGCAAGACAAACTGATGACCCATCACTCCCTCAAGGGATATGGGCACACAAGCTAAAAACAGCAGATTTCAGGGCTGTAGAAAAATTATGTTATGAAGCTCTTTGCAAAGAAACAAAAGATATTCAATTAGCTGTTTGGCTGGTAGAGGCCTGGGTTTCCTTATATGGCGCAGAAGGCCTTGTTCAGGGATGCACCATGCTAAAAAAAATGCTAGAAACTTTTTGGTCTGTTCTTCATCCAAAACTTGATGATCCCTTGGACCCTTCCCTGCGCCTTTCTCCGTTGATTTGGATGTCAGATAAACTACCTCAGTCTATACTTTTGAGTGTTCCCCTAGTTCCCCCCAAATATACAAAAGATGTTCCTATAACCTTTTCTGTTATTAAACAGGCACAGGAGCTAGAAAAACGCATAAATAAGTCTGATGATCCTAAAAGTATAGAAAATGAGGCCTCTCAAAAAGGGGAAAATAGCCTTGGTTACTATACGTCTTTGCTTGAAAAAGTCTCGCCAGAAGTATTAGCTGATTTTAAAAAAAGTTTAAATAAATCCCATCACCTTTTAGAAGAAATAGAAATATACATCAATACTCAACTCCCTAACGTAGGGTTTGCATTTAGCCGCTTGAAAAAACTCTTTCGTGACTTTGAGATTTTTTTGCAACCCTATTTTTTTGATCTAGAAGAAGCAGATAAAAATGAAAAACATGATAATAATGTCATAGCTGCAGAGGAAAACGATGATACCATTAACACAACCACAGAAAGCTTTTTCAAGAATTCTAAAGAAAGTCCTTTGGACGAAGACGCAATGAACAAACCACCTAAGGCTCTCGCAACACGCCCTTCCAAACAGCGCACTTCTTCGCCGCTTACCGACGCTCTTCACTCTCGTCAGGAAGCCTATAGACAGTTGAAGGCAATATCAGCGTATCTCATGAAGCTTGAACCACACAGCCCTTCTCCTTACCTCATACGCAAAGCCATAGCTTGGGGTGACATGTCTCTAGAACAACTTTTTACTGAAATCATGGAAGGGGGTGGAGATTTGTCCCAATTCATGGCCTGGTTAGGCATGAAAAAAGGTTCGTCAAGCACTCCACATGATGAAGCTTTCACCGATGAAGAATGACTCCCATCTTTTTTAGGTTTTCCTGTGAAAAAATAGAATAAGTACGCAACTCTGCTAAGGTTCCACACTGTGTTAACCATCC
>CAZQLR010000005.1:9014-17569 GCA_964594205.1 uncultured Alphaproteobacteria bacterium | reverse complement strand
GCTTCTCAAAATAAAATCTGCATGATGCTGCCTACAGTCTATTTCTACCTGTTCAACTGATGGTGGGTTATCAGGCCAGTTAAGCCACATAACACAGTCTTCGTAGCCATCCATAATAGCTTGATGTAAACTTTGTCCAAAACCAGACCTGGGCATTTTAAGCCATAAGTTTTTCGTTTCTAGAGTCTCTGGTAAGTCAATAAGAAGACGATTCATTTTTTACCCTCTGATCCATCTTATAAATTAAGACACAAACACACAGCTGTTATACCATGATAATATACCCTAAAACTTGGAACGCACTATGATTTTTCCATAAATCTGCTATGATCCCATCATAGAAGGCAGCCCTATGGTTGCCGTACACAACTATATGAAGTATTGAAAAGAACATCGGTCATGCTTGCTTGTTTGCACGGAATACTCCACCAGGCATTTAAAGACAGTATAGTCATACTTACTCAGGGTATGGGATGGCAAGTTTTCGTTGCCAGAGAAACCCAAGCTCGCCTCCCTCATATAGGCAGCCAAGTGTTTGTATTTACCTCATTGATTATTCGTCAAGAGCAACCACAGCTTTTCGGCTTTCTTACTCTTCAAGAAAAGGAGGCTTTTGAAATTCTTCTTTCTGTTCAGGGGGTTGGACCGAAGGTTGGGTTAGCTATTCTGGGATCCCTTTCTCCACAAAAACTTTTATGGGCCTTGCAAGCTGATGACCAAAAGTCCCTTACAACAGTCGAAGGAGTGGGGCCAAAGCTAGCTAGACGCCTAACCAATGAGTTACGCGATAAGCTAGAAAAGCTCACAGCTACTTCAATGGCTTCCCAATCCTCATCTTTCGACGTACAAGCCGTATCCGAAACGCATCCTCCACAACAAGTAGAACCTTTGTCGCCCCCTATATCACAGAAAGAAAATACTCTTTCTTCAAATGACGCTATGCGCCAAGATGCAGTGATGGCTCTAGAAACATTGGGATATGACAGGCTGCACGTCTACAGTACTATCAATGAACTAATATCAAGCGAAGCGAAATTCACCTCTTCGCAAGAGGTTATCAAGGCCGCCTTAAAAAAATTATCGCCCTTGCTAAATAAGGAATGATCATCTTATGATGACCCAAACCTAACCGAGAATATACATGTCTTCAGAAAACACTTCTCAACGTCTTGTATCCAGTGATCATCGGGATGAAGACAACGATATCGTTCACACTGTTCGCCCAGAAACCTTATCCACATTTTTGGGCCAAGAAAACCTGAAGTCTAATTTGAAAGTATTTATAGAGGCGGCTAAACAACGCCGCACAGCTATGGACCATATTCTGTTCCACGGACCACCTGGCCTTGGAAAAACGACGCTTGCCCATATAGTCGCCAAAGAATTAGGTGTTAATTTTCATGCTACGTCAGGACCCATTCTATCTAAAGCCGGTGACTTAGCCGCCCTATTAACAAACTTACAACCAAAAGACGTACTTTTTGTGGATGAAATTCATAGACTCAATCCAGTTGTAGAAGAAACTTTCTATCCTGCTATTGAAGATTATCACTTAGACTTAGTAATTGGTGAAGGTCCATCGGCAAGATCTTTACGCATTGATCTTGCTCCCTTTACTCTCATTGGTGCCACTACTAGATCTGGCCTTATGACGAGACCCCTAAGGGAACGATTTGGCATCCCCCTACGATTACAATTTTATACACCTCAAGAGCTTTGCAACATTGTTTTAGCTCAAGCCCAAAAGCTCAATATCCCTATTACTGATTGTGGCGCCTATGAAA
Organism: uncultured Alphaproteobacteria bacterium; assembly: GCA_964594205.1. Classification (GTDB taxonomy): domain Bacteria; phylum Pseudomonadota; class Alphaproteobacteria; order 16-39-46; family JAJRRM01; genus CAZQLR01. The sequence goes on along the minus strand of CAZQLR010000005.1, from coordinate 15,785 downwards.
TAGCTAAACGTGCAAGAGGAACACCCCGTATTGCTGGCCGCTTACTTAGAAGAGTCGGTGACTTTGCCCTAGTAGAAGCAACACTGCCAGTTTGCAAGGAAGTGGCAGACAAAGCATTGTTCAGACTAGACGTAGACTACAAAGGTCTTGATCTAGCAGATAGACGATACATTACACACATAGCTCAGGCCTACGATGGAGGACCCGTCGGTATAGAAACCATGGCCGCAGCTCTTTCTGAGCCACGCGATGTTTTAGAAGACGTTATCGAACCTTATCTTCTGCAAGAAGGGTTTATCCAACGAACCCCACGTGGCCGTCAGCTGACTAGGTTAGCCTACAACCACCTAGATCTTTCTGCTCCCCCCAAATTAGAACAACCACAAACACTGCTGGATGATGAAGCTCCACTCTGATGAAAAAAACATAGCCAACCATCAGTGGCCTATTCGTGTTTATTTCGAAGATACGGATGCTGCCGGTATTGTTTTTTATCCCAATTACCTAAAGTACACAGAGCGCGCTAGAACTGAGTTTCTACGAGCGTGCGGCTTATATCATAGTACTTTTGTTACAAAGAAAAAACAAAGCTTTGTTGTCCGGCGTTGTTCTGTTGAATATTTAAAATCAGCTGTACTTGACGATCAACTTATAATTTATACATCTGTCAGAAAAATAGGGCATGCGTCTTTAGCTCTACAACAAAATATCTACAGAAATCAAGACTTGATAGTATCTACCCATATAGACCTAGCTTTTGTCGATTTAATTACTTCCCGTCCACTCAAAATAGATGAAGACTTAAAGACTAAAATCAAGTTATATAAACGATAGTATAACAAGAGAAGGAAGACAGACTATGATCTCTTATGCCCTTGCTGCTGATCCAGTAAACCAAGCACCTATAGCAACCCAAGCCATAGGCAAGTCCATAGGTGCCTTGGATACATCTTTATGGGGGTTAATTGCCAATGCTGGACCTGTCGTCCAGTTGGTAATGCTTGTTTTGTTTATGGGCTCTATAACTTCTTGGGCTATTGTTTTTAATAAATATCGGCAACTAAAAAAACTATCAAAAGATAAAAATACTTTTGAAGAAACGTTCTGGGAAGGGGGATCTCTAGATGCTCTTTTTGACCACGTAGCCCGCAACCCTCAAGATCCTTATGAAGAAGTATTCAGTACTGGTATGAGAGAATGGCGAGAGAGCAGCTCAAAAAATAAAAATATTCTGAACCACCAGGGCTCTGCAGTTTTAAGCAGAATGGAACGTATGATGGATCTCTCTATGAATAAGGAAATGGATAGCTTACATAAAGGTATGACTTATCTTGCAACTCTAGCTTCCTCAGCCCCCTTCATCGGGTTATTTGGTACCGTCTGGGGAATTATGAATAGTTTTCAAGCTATAGCCGTACACCAAAATACAAACCTCGCCGTTGTTGCCCCTGGCATCGCTGAAGCCCTCTTTACCACAGCAATGGGTCTTTTAGCAGCTATTCCTGCATCAATATTCTACAATAAACTTTCCCGTAATATTAACAAGTATGCTCTTGGTCTGAGTTCTTTTATTGATGAATTTATGACTATTGCAGCTAAGCAAATGGAATATTTAACAACGGAAAAAACACAACCAAATAAATCCACACACTCTTTTTGAGGAAAACATGATTCACTCATCTTCTTTTTCATCTCGTAGGAATAAACGCGTACATAAGGATATATCAAAACCTTTATCCGAAATTAACGTTACTCCCATGGTGGATGTTATGTTGGTTTTGTTAATTATCTTTATGGTCGCAGCGCCTCTTTTAACAGTAGGCGTTCCCGTGGAGCTTCCAAAAACTAAGGCGCAAGCCATGACAGACCAAAAAGAGCCCTTAATCATAACAATAAAAAAAGACGGTAGCATCTTTATTCAGGAAAGCAGTACCAGAAAAAAAAGTATTGTTCAAAAACTTAAAGCCGTGACAAAACACAACCCCGACGTAAAAATATATGTCAGGGCTGATACAGGAATAGCCTACGGCCAGGTTATGGAAGTTATGGGCATGCTTTCTTCTCATGGGTTTTCCAAATTTGCCTTTATCACGGAGATGGCAGACAAATAGAAAAAGAAATAAAACACCGCACACAATAAGGATGGAAAGCGCCCGCTCATGTTTAAAAACATAGCGTCAAAAGATTATTTCGGATACAGCTTGTCAGCAGCTATTCATATAGCACTGATAGCTTGGATTGCTCTGGGGGTTATGAACGCCACAAAAATACCTTCTTTAGACGCACAATCTATTTCCATCGACATGATAAAAATTGATAAAATCACGCAACGACCTGAGGTCAAGAAAATTGCTAAGCCAGAAAAAGGGAAATCCACAGTTTTCAATAGCAAAACTATCGAAAAAAAAGCTCCAACAAAAAAAATAAGTACGAATGAAATAAAACCTTCAACCTCTCAAAAGCCACAACCTGATTTAAATGATGATGCAATCGCCCTAAAAGCTTCTAAGAAAAAGCAAAAAGAAGAAAATAAGAAGCCCAAAAGTATACCAGCAGCTACATTAAAGCAACGTCCTGAAATCATAAACTCGCCCACGCCTACTCTGAAATTAAAACCTGATCTAACTTTAAACTTAAAAATGTCCAAAAACAGCACAAAGAAAGATGCTTTTGAAGATGTTGTAAAGGCTGTTGAAGATTTAAGAGAAAAAGCCTTAGATTTTGAAAAGGATAAGCAAGCAAAAAAACAAGTACCCCAAGAAAAAAGTACTCCAGATGCCAAAGAAATGACGATTAATGAAAAAGAAGCTGTCCTCAGACAACTTGCCATGTGTTGGACGCCTCCCGCAGGTGTTAAAGAAGCAGAATCCATAGTTGTAACCATAACCGTGGAACTTGATAAAACAGCGCACGTCATCAAAGCAAACCTAGCTGACCCAACCAAAGCTTCTACTGATCCTGTTTACCGTGTCGCAGCGGAAGCAGCGCTGCGCTCCCTTAATCATCCTGCCTGTACGCCTCTCCTTCTTCCCAAAGAAAAGTACGATGTGTGGAAAAGTATGACCATTAACTTTGATCCTCGTATGATGTTTTAGGTTTTTCCGGTCATTTTTCTGGTTTTTTTTTGTATTTTCTTGTACTAATGTAGCTAGCTGATCATAGAAAAGAGACATTTCCGTAAGTTATGAAAAAACCAAACAAAGATCCTAATAAAAAATCTGATGATAATTTTTTCCGGAACATACTTATATGGGTTGTAATCCTTGGTGTTCCCATGTTCTTGTACAGCACCTACATAGAGAAAGAGCTGGGACAACCCGGACATGTTCAAGAACTTACTTATAGCCGATTCCTCGATTATCTAGAAAAAGGCTCTGTTCAAGAAGTCACCTTAAGTGGCCATAACATAAAAGGAAGACTTTCTGGGGGACAAAATTTTTCTACATACGCACCGAATGATATAGAGTTAGTCCCTGAACTAAAAAAACAACGAGTTGATATAAAAGTTGAAGAAAATGACCAAAAATCATCTCTTTTAAGCATCCTGTTATCTTGGGTGCCTATCCTTTTTTGGATTGTCTTAATGTACTTCATGTTTAGACAAATGAGCGGCGGTAGTGGAAAGATCATGAGCTTTTCTAAGTCCAAGGCCAAACTTTTGTCTCAATCTAAGGGAAAGGTAACTTTCCAGGATGTTGCAGGAATAGACGAAGCCAAGCAAGAACTAGAAGAAATCGTCGAATTTCTAAAAGCTCCTAGCAAATTCCAAAAACTTGGCGGCCGCATTCCCAAAGGTGTCCTTTTAGTAGGATCCCCTGGTACTGGTAAAACTCTTTTAGCAAAGGCCATTGCCGGTGAGGCTGAAGTACCATTTTTCTCTATATCAGGCTCTGATTTTGTGGAAATGTTTGTAGGTGTGGGTGCCAGTCGCGTCCGTGATATGTTTGAGCAGGCAAAAAAGAACGCACCTTGCCTGTTATTTATAGACGAAATTGATGCCGTTGGCCGCCACCGTGGCGCTGGCATGGGCGGAGGCAATGATGAACGAGAACAAACTCTCAACCAACTTCTAGTAGAAATGGATGGTTTTGAGGCAAATGAAGGTATCATTCTTATTGCAGCTACGAACAGGCCCGATGTCTTAGATCCAGCTCTCCTAAGGCCAGGTCGTTTTGATCGCCAGGTTGTAGTACCCCAACCTGATGTAATAGGTCGTGCAAAGATTCTTGATGTCCATACAAACAATATTCCTTTAGCACCAGATGTAGATATTACAATTATTGCTCGGGGAACACCTGGTTTTTCCGGCGCTGACTTGCAAAACCTTGCGAATGAAGCCGCTCTTACAGCTGCCCGTAAAAATAAAAAATTAGTCTCAATGGAAGACTTTGAGCAGGCTAAAGATAAGGTCATGATGGGTGCTGAAAGAAGATCCATGGCTATGACAGAAGATGAGAAAAAGATAACAGCTTACCATGAAGCTGGTCATGCTCTTGTTGGGCTGCATCTGAAAGACTCAGATCCCATCCATAAGGCTACCATTATTCCCAGAGGACGTGCCCTTGGTATGGTTATGCGTTTACCGGAAGGTGACCGTATTTCCATGTCAAAAGCAAGGTTACGAGCTGATTTAGCCGTGGCTATGGGTGGTCGTATTGCTGAAGAAATGATATTTGGTGACGATAAGGTCACAACAGGCGCTTCCTCAGATATCCAACACGCTACAAATATTGCTCGACGCATGGTGACCGAGTGGGGTATGACATCTGCTCTGGGCCCTCTTACCTACGGTGAGCCCGAACAAGAAGTTTTCTTAGGCCATAGTGTCACACAGCACAAAAATGTATCTGAAGAAACAGCTCAGCTTATTGATCAAGAAGTCCGAAAAATAGTTGACGATGCCTATAAGGTTGCCAGTGATATTTTAAAGAAATATAAAAATGAACTGGAAACTTTAGCACAAGGGCTTTTAGAGTTTGAAACCCTTACCGGTGAAGAAATCAAAGAACTTCTAGCAGGTAAAAAACCTCAACGTGATTTCACACCTGTGAAAAAGAAATCCGCTGTCATGTCAAATATGAAAACAAACCCTACACCTAAAAAAAATGAAACAGCCAAACCACGTAAAAGAGCACCAAAAGCAAAAAGTAAGCTACCTGAAGCCGACTAGACACCAAAGGGCCTTGTTATACATTGTTTTTATGCGCATTTTACCGTAGTAACCAGGTTTTTGATATGTTGCTTTCTACCCGATCATAAATTGGAATAGACAGAGTGGAATAATTCCGTGACTAAACATTCTCTACCCCGAAAAATTTTTGGTACAGACGGCGTTCGAGGCTGTGCTAATGAAGGTTGGTTAGCACCCAATAATATAATGAAATTAGCACAAGCTGCAGGCGCACATTTTATAAATGGCGATCATAAACACCGTGTCGTTATTGGTAAGGATACGCGCCTTTCTGGGTATATGATTGAACCTGCCTTAACCGCAGGCTTTATTTCTATGGGCATGGACGTTATCTTGGTGGGCCCTATGCCCACACCAGCCATTGCCATGTTAACCCGATCGTTACGAGCCGATCTAGGTGTTATGATTTCAGCCTCCCATAACCCTTATGAAGATAATGGTTTAAAGTTTTTTGACGCATGCGGTTTAAAATTGCCTGATGCGGTGGAGCATAAAATTGAAGAAATGTTCTTTTCCGATCTCATTCCTCACGTTACGCATGATAAGTTGGGTCGAGCACAACGTTTAGATGATGCTCAAGGACGCTATATAGAGTATCTAAAAAATTCTTTCCCTAAAAACCAAACACTGGAAGGGCTCCACATAGTCCTTGATTGTGCTAATGGCGCTGCTTACAAAATAGCCCCTACTGTCCTTTGGGAACTTGGTGCCCATGTTACTACCATCAACGCTCATCCTAGCGGCATTAATATTAATGAAAAATCAGGGGCTACCAATACGAAGCTCCTAGAGCATGAGGTCGTTGCCCTCGGTGCTGATATTGGCATAGCCCTTGATGGTGATGCTGACCGTGTCATTTTCGTAGATGAAAAAGGAAAAGCTGTGCACGGTGACCATCTTTTGGGCGCTATAGCCACCAGTTGGCAAAAGACTAATCGGCTCCAGTCTCCCAAAATAGCAGGCACAGTCATGTGTAACAGGGGCCTTGAGTCTTACCTGAAAAGCCTATCTCTCGATCTTATCCGTACACCTGTTGGTGATCGTTATGTATCAAAACATATGTTGAATGACAACATTAACCTAGGGGGAGAACCCTCTGGCCACGTCATCATGTCAGACTATACAACCACGGGGGATGGCGTTCTATGTGCCCTACAGCTTTTATCCCATCTGATAGCAACTAATCAAAAAGCATCAAGCCTGCAAGATATCTTTGACCTTTATCCAGAAGCTTTAGTTAACATCGAATGCTCAGATAAAAGCTTTGTCAACACTCAAGCGTTTCAAAATGATTGTCTTGATCTGGAAAAGGCTTTTTCTGACCAGACTTATATGCTCATCCGCCCGTCTGGAACAGAAAATCTAATACGCATTATGGTGCAAGCACCCACCGAAAAACTTCTTCAGCAGGCCCTAAAACACGCGCAAGATCTTGTAGAAAAGCACTTGCCAATAACAGCTGCATCGAAGAATTGATAGCTTTTTCTAGATTTCTCAAGGAATGGTGGGCGCAAGAGGGTTTGAACCTCTGACCCCTACGATGTCAACGTAGTGCTCTACCGCTGAGCTATGCGCCCGTT
>CAZQLR010000005.1:3716-8914 GCA_964594205.1 uncultured Alphaproteobacteria bacterium | reverse complement strand
GTCAGCGCTTTTTCCGAAAGCTTTTTGCCAAGGTACCCCACCATGAGCACCACAAAAAGCCACCAAGATAAAGCTCCTAAGAAAACACCCAACACCAGCAGGCTGGAGCACGCAAAACTATCACATTCATTGAAGTTTAACAGCGTAAAAAAAGCCAAAAAAGCAAAAATTGTCATAGGATTGGCTAATGTGAGTAAAAAGGTTGAAACAAAAGCTTTCGGGTAGTTTTTCTTAAAACCACTACCTTTAGATTGAAGCCTATGTTTTGTTTTTAATAAAACATCAACGCCCAAGTACAACAAAATCATGCCACCAACTATACGAAAAGGCGTGATATGAACCTCAATAACTTCGGTTACAAAAGCCAAGCCAAAAACAGATATAGCACCAAACAGAGCATCGCCAAAAGATGTCCCTAAACCCATAGTGAGTCCCAGCCTTCGCCCTTCGTTAAGCGTTTCCCGGATACACATCAAACATATGGGACCTACAGGCACTGCAACAGCCCATCCCATAATCATGCCCTTAAATAATGAGCTTAAAAAAAGCATCTAATAATCTCAACCTTTGTGATGGATTCTTGAACCTAGCAGGACACCAAGAGAATTGGAAGGCCTAATTTTGTGGCCCAACTCATCCATGCAAAAAGTAGATGGAATGAACATTAAAAAATACTAAAAACCCTTGGCCAATACATCGTGTTGCTGTACAGTGAGTTAGCTCTAGGGCTTTGTAAAAACTTAAAAACTTGCAGCACAGTATAAAAGATGAATAACACGTCTCTGTCCGCCACCTATTTTTGGGACTAAGCGGTTGAACATATCGAGCTCTTCCATCTCTGAACACGACGAGAAAAAACAGCTATCACCTATGCAAACCGCCTGGGTGGATGGAAAAATTGTCCCATGGCACCAGGCTACCGTACATATAAGTACGCATGCCCTTAGTTATGCCACTTGTGCCATTGAAGGCATACGCGTTTACAATGGTCATGCCTTCTTACTGGAAGAGCACATGAAACGCCTCATTGAGAGCGCTCATACTTTGTCTATCAAGATACCCTATACTATAGCTGAGCTCATTCAAGCGACAAATAATTTAATAAAAAAAGCACGCCTCAAGAACGGCTATCTACGCCCCCTAGCCTGGCTAGGTGACGAAACACTGGAACTTAATGCCAAAACACTCTCCTCTCACACGGCCATTATTGCCCTACCCGTCGATGAGACCTTTGGTCTTCGACATCATGCCAGAGGGCTCAGGGTTATGATAAGCAGTTTTTCACGCCCAGCACCCTATACGAGCCCTTCTTTGGTAAAAACCGCTGCCACCTACCCTTTATCCATCATGGCACGGCATGAGGCAGAAAGAAATGGCTATAACGACTGCTTACTTCTGGATTATCGTGGTTACTTAGCCGAAGGGACAGGTGCTAACATTTTTTTAGTAATTGATGGTAAACTACACACACCAATACCAGATAGTTTTCTAAATGGCCTCACACGCCAAACTGTCATCAAACTAGCAAGAAAAAACAATATTGATGTCGTAGAGCGTGCCATACAGCCTGACGAGCTCAAAATTGCAGAAGAAATATTTTTAACAGGCACCGCCTATGAAATCATGCCTGTCCGAGAAATTAAAGACTTCGGCATCTACTCAAAAGACGCTGTAACAAACAAGCTTCAAAAGGCTTTTACGGCCTTAACACAAAATTTTTACCTTTAAGACTCTCCATACCCCTCCTAAAAAGAGTGTGTCATCTTTTCCGGCTCCACATAGCTATCAAAATCTTCAGCCGATAAATCAAGGATTTTTTTGGCAGCCTCTTTGAGTGTTATATCTTGTTCATGAGCATATTTAGCCACAGCAGCTGCTCTATCATAACCAACATGAGGCACCAAGGCCGTTACAAGCATTAAAGAGTTCCTTAAGTGGTCCCCTATTCGCTTTTCATTAGCCTGCAAGCCATCAAGGCAGTGTTTTTGAAAGCTTGCCATACTATCAGCCAATAAATTTAAGCTTTGCAATACATTATAAATAATAACTGGCTTATAAACATTAAGCTCGAAGTTGCCACTGGCTCCAGCCATAGTCACTGTTGTGTGATTACCCATTACTTGCAAACACACCATAGTCAAAGCTTCTGCCTGCGTCGGGTTAACCTTACCTGGCATGATCGAAGACCCAGGCTCATTAACTGGCAAATTAAGCTCACCAAGGCCACAACGAGGCCCTGAGCCTAACCACCTAATATCATTGGCAATTTTATTCAAAGAAACAGCTAAGGTGGACAAAGAGCCTGAATACGCCACTAAGGTATCATGGCATGCCAATGCTTCAAATTTGTTAGATGCCTCTTTAAACGGCAGTCCTGTCAACTTGGACACATGTTCCACAAATCGTTCTGAAAAACCTTTGGGTGCATTAACCCCCGTACCTACGGCTGTGCCTCCTTGAGCCAAATAATGCACATCTTCCAAAGCCTTCATAATCCTTGACTGGCAGGCCCTAATCTGTTGAGCATAGCCAGAAAACTCCTGCCCTAATGTCAAAGGCGTTGCATCTTGTAGATGCGTTCGACCAATTTTTACAAGTCCCTTGTATTCATGAGCCTTACTATCTAATGCTTTTTTAAAAGACTCTAAAGCCGGTAAAAAAATACGGTCATTATACAAAGCAACAGCTATATGCATAGCTGTCGGAAAAGTGTCATTTGACGACTGACTTTTGTTTACATGGTCATTTGGATGTATAGGTTCTTTTGTGCCACGATTATACCCCAGTAACTCGTTAGCCCTGTTAGCAATAACCTCATTCATATTCATATTGCTATGAGTACCGGAGCCAGTTTGCCATACAACAAGAGGAAAGTTATTCCAATGTTTGCCACCTAATATCTCGTCACAAACAAGAACAATCGCCTTTGTTATTTCTTCATTTTGATTTTTTAAATCGTAATTGGTTAAGGCAGCGGCCTTCTTCACGATAGCAATAGCCTCTACCATCTCAAGAGGCATAGTTTCAGTACCAATTTTGAAATTCTCTAAGGACCGCTGGGTCTGCGCACCCCAATATTTATCGTCCGGGACATCTATCTTGCCTAAAGTATCACACTCACTACGCACAAAACCCCCCTCAATCCAAAAGAAGTGTTTAAACCTCTACTTAGTTATTTTTTCTTACGAAAAGCATCCAGAGATACAACACGTCCAGATTTTTCACTTTTTTTGCCATCTTCAACTTTACCGCCCGAAGATGATTTAGTTTTTTTACCGGCGCCAGAATCACGCGATGCAAACCCAGGGTCATCTAATTCCTTAGGGTTAAACTGTAAACCAAACTTCACAGAAGGATCCACAAAACCTGTAATGGCCTGGTAAGGCACCACCAGATGTTCTCTTATATCATTGAAGCTTAAATCCACAGAAAAATGATCATCCTCAACCTCAAGGTCCCAAAACTGATACTGCAAAACGATAGTCACTTCTTCAGGATGAAGATCTTTAAGATAATCAGCTATTTCCACCCCTGGATAAGCAGTTTGGAACGTAATATACAAATGATGATTCCCCGTAAGACCATTTTGTCTCACTCCCTTTAAAACCGTCTTCACAACGCTCCTAAGAGCATCTTGCACTATGTCTTCATAATTAATGGCCACGTTCCACGCTCTCAATTTATTTGTCTACATACGCTGCCCCAAAAAAACGAGGAAGCTTTAGCAACCGATTCATAGCAGGGGGCTTCTGTTGCCAGGTGCCCCCCAAACCCCGCATTAGAATTTATTCCAATGGCTTATGCAGCTGCAGCAACAGCCTCACGGCTGTTGTCATTCGCTGCGAGCGGAGTTACAAATTTATTGTCATTTGCAACTACCTTTTTTCTTCTATTGGCATTTATATTGCCTGGTCCGATACGGTGGTACCATGCCGAGCGAAAACATTATCTTTACTACGCACGTCGATCCTAATTTCACCCCCGCATTTAATATCATGCCAACAAAACGCATCGTGATGGTGGAGGTGCCGGGTACCGCCCCCGGGTCCGCAACGCTTATTCCATAAGCCATTTATCGCCATAGTATGCATAAAAGCACACCCCGTCATTATACCACATATTCCTTTTTAATTTCCAGGGGTTTAATGTTTAGTTAGTAACATTTTTTCCATCTATTCCTCTTTGAATAAGGCAGCCCCATAGAACACACTCATATAACCGTTTCTCCCCTTGGCGAGGCTAAAAAAAAACGTTACAACGTTAAGCAACTATTATTTACTGAATATAAGGCTAAATACTTTGGAAAATACCAACATTGACAGCAAGGAACTTATGGCCACGGCACTGCGCATGCTCTGTGTCGATAGTATTGAAAAAGCAAAATCAGGTCACCCAGGCCTACCTCTAGGCATGGCAGATGTTGCTACTGTATTGTTTTCGGATTTTTTGAACTTTAATCCAAAGGACCCTAATTGGATCAACCGTGATCGCTTTATTCTCAGTGCTGGACATGGTTCAGCCCTTCTGTATGGAATGCTGCACCTTACAGGCTATGATGCTATGACCACAGAACAACTAAAGAATTTTAGGCAGCTCCATAGCCTGACACCTGGTCACCCAGAGGCAGGGTTAACACCTGGTGTTGAAGCAACCACAGGACCACTCGGTCAAGGCTTGGCCAACGCTGTTGGCATAGCCCTCGGAGAGAGGATGACGGCATCCAAATTAGGAAGCGAAATAATTGACCATTTTACCTATGCTTTGGTAGGTGATGGCTGCCTAATGGAGGGAATTTCACAAGAAGCTATCACGTTGGCAGGCCACTTAAAACTCGGCAAGCTTATCGTACTCTTTGATGATAACGGTATCACTATTGATGGACAAACGAACCTTGTAACAAGCGAAGACACGGCCAAGCGCTTTGAAGCAGCTGGTTGGCACTGTCAAACCATTGATGGACACAACTATGATGAGATTTCCAAAGCTTTAGAGAACGCCAAAGCTTCAGAAAAACCAAGCATGATTGCCTGTCGCACGACCATAGGGTTTGGCGCCCCCAATGTGCAGGGATCAAACAAAGCCCATGGTTCTCCGCTAGGTGCAGAGGAAAGAAAAAACATGGCCAGCCTCCTCAATTGGCCCCATGATCCCTTCTTTATCCCTCCCGACATTTACAAAAACTGGGAAAAAGCCTCTTT
>CAZQLR010000005.1:0-3616 GCA_964594205.1 uncultured Alphaproteobacteria bacterium | reverse complement strand
TAAGGCTCATACCAAACCTATACGTCTTCCGTCCTTGTGATGGTGTCGAAACTATGGAAGCCTGGCAAGCTGCCCTTAGTATGCTAAAAGCCCCTTCTGTTTTATGTTTGACTCGTCAAGCTGTACCGACATGCCGAACAGTTGTCTCATCTAAAAACATGACCCTTTTGGGTGGCTACATAATAAAAGAGGCCAGCAAAAAACCAACCGTAATCCTTATAGCCACAGGATCAGAAGTGCACATATCTTTAGATATTTCTAACCTTCTTGAAAAAAAAGGGGTTTCTTGCCGCGTGGTATCCATACCATGCCAAGAGCTTTTCGATCAACAAGAAGACAGTTATAAAAAAGAAGTCTTGGGCGCAGATCCTTGTCTACGAGTAAGTATAGAAGCCGGAACGACGCAAGGTTGGGAAAAGTATGTGGGATATTCTGGATTAAGGTTTGGTATAAACACATTTGGGGAATCAGCACCTGCGACATCTGTTTTTAACTATTTTGGCTTGTCTGCTGAAACAATTAGCGATAAAATTTTGTCGTATCTCAACACTTTTTCTAGACAATAAGGATCCTCACAATGGCGGTACGCTTGGCAATCAACGGCTTTGGCAGAATTGGCCGTCTCATCTTAAGGGCACTCCTTGAATCAAAACGCAGTGACGTAGAAATCGTGGCCATCAATGATCTCGGATCTGCTGAAGAAAATGCACACTTGCTTAAATATGACTCCGTTCATGGCCCTCTGAAGAACTCTCTAGAAGTCAAAAATGGCAACATTGTTGTGGACGGTAAAGAAATGATTGTTTATGCCGAACCAACACCCGAAAGACTCCCATGGGGGAAGTTAGGTATTGATATTGCCCTTGAGTGTTCTGGTCGATTTACCACACGAACCGAAGCAGTTAAACATCTGGTGGCTGGGGCCAAGAAAGTGCTCGTATCAGCACCCACAAAAGATGCCGATCTTACCGTTGTTTACGGTGTAAACCACCGATCTGTACGCCTTGAACACACGGTAATATCCAATGCCTCTTGCACCACCAATTGTTTAGCTCCAATCGCCCAGGTGCTCAATCAAACTTTTGGTATTGAAAGTGGCTTTATGACAACGGTCCATGCTTACACAGGTGATCAGCGCTTGGTAGATAGCCTGCATCCTGATCCTCGCCGCGCAAGGGCAGCAACGCTATCAATGATTCCCACGTCAACAGGTGCTGCACAGGCTGTTGGCCTGGTCTTACCCGAATTAGATGGAAAATTGGACGGAACGGCTGTTCGTGTTCCAACGCCTAATGTTTCCATGATTGACTTTACGTTCACAACGAAAAAAAACTGCTCCGTTACTACGATCAATAATGCCATACAAGAGGCTACTCTCAACCCTCCATTAAAGGGCATCCTTACAGTCAATCATGAGCCTTTGGTATCCATAGACTTTAATCATAACCCTGCCAGTGCCGTATTTGATACAACACAAACGCAGGTCACGCATAAAAACTTTGCACGCATTTTAGCCTGGTATGATAATGAATGGGGTTTCTCTAATCGTATGCTTGACACAGCCTCACACCTTGGAAAAACTGTTTAGAAACAGCATATTATCCAAGAAAAAGCAGTCAATATTCCCAACCTTAGCCCTTAATAAACCATTATTAGCAAACCAGACAAAGCAATATAAGGTCCGCTCAATCAAGCAAGAGGGCTAGATTTCACCTTGAGCCCGTTGTAACGCTGTGATACCATTGGCATAATAACAATAATAATGTGTAAACAGCGGTGGCATAAGTGGTAGATACTACCGATAACAACCAAACGCCTAACTCAGATAAGACATCCTATCAAGGGTATAGGGACGGCTCTGGGCAACAAGCTTCTGGAAACAGTCAGCCTCTACCGGATTTCCTGCGTCACGATTATGATGATCGATCCACGTCAACGACTACCGCGGCCCTTAGCGGCATGCCGGACCCTTCTACGATTGAAGACCAGTCTGGTGGCAATAACACAGGTCCTTTCCCAGATGCAAATTTCGCCTGGGTGCAGGAGTATATGGCAAAATCAAACCAATATTTTTTTTTCCTAAATAAGTTCACCATTTTTGGTTTATCAGGTGCCTTATTCCTTTTGGGAACACTTTTCTTCTCGAGCGGCTTTTTAACAGCTTTCTGGCTTTTAGCTTATACGGATGTTCTTCATGGCGGTAATGCTTTCTCCGATGAATCCTCTTCTAATGAAGTAAAATATGCTCTGGGACAAATAACAAAACTAGAAAAGGAAGGACTCATATCTTCAACAGACCCAGGCATTAAAAAATTGCAAGCAACCCTGGAAGATGAGCTCAACACACCTATATGGAGAGTGAAAAACTTATTGAGTAATTTCGATCAGCAAAAAAAATACAAAACTGTCGTCCTTTTCGCCTCAACCCTGCCTAGCCATGCTATAAAGTCTGCAAAAGATTTAGAGCAACGGGGTTATAATGTCTACGTGGTAAAGCATCCACCTACAACAGACCAAAGTACATCCTACCCTCCTTCCAGTGCTAACAATACCAAAACACATTATCGCGTCCAGCTCGGTGCTTATAAATCAACTAAATTTGCAAAAGACGTTTTTAACTTCATGTCGTCTCAACTAGATTCAAGATCCATATCTATGCACGATGGTATACTACAAAACAGAAACGAAGAGATAATCTATCCACGATGAGACACACTATGGCTATCCTTTCCCCAAAAACCACTCGCAACCCCTTACTAGGCTTATTATTTTTATTGCTAGGAGCCTGCGGACATTTAGAAGTGGATGTAAAAGACGGCAAGTCCGTACCTCAAGGACAAGTCTTTCTAGAAATCACCAGTTTTGATGTACGATCTCAATCTAATAACAATAGTGCCGTTGCTCTTGATTTAGTTATCGTCTACGACAAGGGGCTTATTGATAAGTTTCTTTCCATGTCAGCCGCTGAATACTTCAAAAAGAAACGCCAACTTACTCTGGACTACCCTGTTCAAATCCAAGTAAAAAACTGGGAAATTGCTCCTAGTCAAACAATTAACCCTTACAGAGTGCATTATGCTCACCCTGTACCTGAGGCTGCTTTTATTTATGCTAATTATGGCACACCTGGTGAGCATAGGTTGCGCGTAGGCGATCAAACAGGCATTCAGCTTATTTTGGGTAAAGACCAAATGGCTATGCGCAAGCTAACAAACTCAGAAATTGAGGCACTTCTATCTCAATACACGGTAACCAAAAGCACAATGCCTGATGCTAAACTAGGTAGTGGTTGCTGCGGTTGTCAGGTTCATAATCATATTCATCATGGTGGAGGGACCACGAGCTACTCCACATCCCCACACCCAGACAGTCCTCAATCCCATGGTCAGAATGGAGGAGGATCAGTAAAGAGCAGCGCAACTAGTGGTGGTTTTGGAGATGGTTTTGGCAGTAATAATACCAACGCTCTCACAAAAGCCCTTGACCGTAATACCGCTGCAGAGCAAGCAGCCCACCCTTCAGCCTTCGGTAGCACTTTCGGGGCTGCTGCTGGTAGCGGTTTGGGACACCTAGTTACAGAAGATGCAGGCGCCCTAAGCGCAGCAGGCATTGATAG
>CAZQLR010000004.1:0-26644 GCA_964594205.1 uncultured Alphaproteobacteria bacterium | reverse complement strand
AAATCAGAGTGAAGTAATATTTTGTTACACTTACGGCATACAAATTTATAAAAAGCAGGGTTCATATTTTCTTCGGGATCATAGTATGAAACTATTTCCCTTGCTTCGTCCTCGTTGCACCTAAGGGTTTCCATGGCATATTTTTTTAGTTCTTCAAAATGCTCTAAGAGTTCTATTTTTGAGAAATCCCCATGAAACTCACAAATCTCATCACAGTGAGTCAACCAAACTGGATCTTGCCAACTTATATATCCTGGAGTTTTCCTTGTTAATTCCTTTATGGCAAGAGGGTTAATGTTATTAACATTATCAAGTTCCCATGCAAATTCTGCGTCAAATTTTATAGCGGCTGACCCGTCTGCCAAACACCAAATGCAAATTTTCCCTTCTATACCTTCCTGTAAAGAACCCACTGGTCCAGTATATAAGAAGCTTTTTAATTTTTCACAGCATACGCATTTAAATTCTTTCTTTTCTACAACCCCCGTTTTTATAGGGTCTGGGTGGTATTTAAAATGGGGTAAATTCATGAGAAAGTTCTCTATCTTTCTTTCTAACCATTTCCCTAGCGTTTGCTTGGGGCAGGTATTTATATGTCAGTAAATACTCTGTGAGCTAAGCTTGAAAGTGTCAAGTTATTAAACATTAAATTTAAAACTGACATGTTTAGGCAGGGGAGGGGGGGGATGTTGGGTTAGGGTATACTCTAAGAAGTCACCTCCCTCTTTTAAGTTCTGATACCGGCCCGTGATTGTTTTTTCCGGTCTTAGGACCATGCCCCGTCTGTCAATATGATAGTATAAACGTTAGATATTTAAGCTTGAAGATACAAAAAATGTTCTATATAATGGACACATGAGTTTGTTGGTTCATTAGGATATGCAAATGAAGAGAAAGCGCCCTTATTCAAAGAATGGTCAGATGGCTGTGGAAGCCTTAGGGGCCCTTATTAAGCTTAAAAGGAAAGAGCTAAAGATGACAATGTCTGACTTGGCGGCGCGCGCTAAAATGAGCCGGACAACACTCAATAAGATTGAGAAGGGGGATATGTACTGTGAGATAGGGCTTGTTTTTGAAGTAGCCGCAATTGTTGGGATTAAGCTGTTGGGAGAGGAAACACAAGAATATGAAACTTTAACTGAGAGACTTCAAGATAAAATAGCTATTTTGCCTAAATATGTAAGAAAGAAAGAAAAGCCACTGGAAGATGATTTCTAAAGCAGAGCAATACAAGGAAGTATATGTATGGATATGGCTCCCTGGAGCCATAGACCCCGTTGTGGCTGGAAAGTTAGAAGAAGACAACGGACTTCTTAGTTTCAACTATGGTCAAAGCTATCTAAATAGAGACGACGCCATCGCGATCTATGATAAGGAGTTGCCGCTGAAGCAGGGGAAATTGCCGTTGATCCCAGGTCTCAAAATGCCAAATTGTATTCGGGATGCGTCGCCTGATGCTTGGGGAAGGCGGGTTATCATTAATAAGATCCAGGGCAAGTGCGATGGTGATACAACCCAGTTAGGTGAGCTCACATACCTACTTGAGTCGGGTTCAGATCGTATAGGCGCGTTGGACTTTCAAGTATCACCAACAAACTACACACCACGGAAAAAGAGCACAGCTAGCTTGGAAGAACTCTTAACAGCCGCTAAACTTGTTGAAGAGGGGAAGCCAGTTTCTGGCGAACTGAGTCAGGTTCTGAACCATGGGACGTCTATAGGTGGGGCTCGACCTAAAGCGTTAATAGAAGAAAAAAACAGGAAGTATATAGCGAAGTTTTCATCCTCGGCAGATATATATAATGTCGTGAAGCTTGAATATGTGGCGATGCGTCTAGCGGTACTCTGTGGCCTTGATGTAGCGAATGTTTCATTAACAAAATCACTCAAGAAGGACGTATTACTTATTGAGCGGTTTGATCGCGAACGAACAGAGAAAGGATGGTCAAGGCGAGGCATAGTTTCAGCGCTTACCTTGCTTGGGTTAGATGAAATGGTGGCACGCTATGCGAGTTATGAAGATTTGTCGGAAATTATCAGACATCGTTTTAAAGAAGCGCCTAAAATGCTCAAAGAGTTGTTTGGACGCCTTGTCTTTAATATTCTTGTAGGTAATACGGATGACCATGCGCGGAATCATGCGGCATATTGGGATGGTGAAAGCTTGTCACTCACACCTGCCTATGATATCTGTCCTCAAAATAGAACGGGAAATATCTCCAACCAGGCAATGTCAATTTTAGGAAATAGAAGAGAAAGCCAGCTTCAGCTATGCCAGACTGCGGCACATAACTTTCTCCTTAATATTTCACAAGCAAGAGATATAATTGACAACCAGGTCAAAATAATAGAGACCAACTGGGCCACAGTTTGCGATGAAGCAGAAATTTCAGGTGTTGACCGTAATCTATTCTGGAAACGACAATTTATGAATCCCTATGTGTTTGAAGGATATAAAGGATAAGAAAATGCTCATTGGATATGCACGTGTCTCAAAAGCAGACGGCAGTCAGGTTTTAGACTCACAGAAGGATGCCTTGATAAATGCCGGTGTTTTGGAATATCGCATATTTCTGGACGGTTTGATGATCAACCTGGGCAAAGGTTACTAGATCTGAAAGTAAAGCCCTAAACAATACTCTTTATTTTGCTATTATAAATAGATGAAGATATTTGTTAAAATAATAAAATATGCTTTATAGCAAGTATAAACTTAATAACCAAGTTAAATACAATGGATGATGAACGTTATCATAAGCCAGGAGAACCCAGAAATAAGTGGATGAGCAAGGGTCTAACATTTATTATTATTTTATTGCTACTGACTGCGTTTTATATATCAACAGAACATAAAGCGCACGTACTTCAAGCTTTGCTGTTGATAATTTTGTTATTGTGTCCCCTAATGCACATTTTTATGCATCATAAACACGCTAAACGTGATGATGATAGAGAAGAGAGGGATAAATAATGAAACACCAATTAACTTCTATGGTTAGTTTCCGCAACAGTTTTTAATTTGATATGGGCTCTGGTGAGCATCTGTTTAACTTTTGGTTAGGCAACGAGATTAATGAGATTCCCAAGACATCCACAGGCCAACTGATACTCCACTGTTTCCTGAGAAAGACATCTGCCATCAGAAATGGGCAGAATTTCGTGGTTATATCGCATTCGTTTGATCATCCCATTTTTTTCACTGAGCTCACCGCTCATCAAACGATTTTCTTCTACATCAATAAATTGGTACTTTATCCATTCTTGTTTGCCAGCTTCGCGTGCAAAATACTGATCACCCGTTTTAATAGGGCACGTACCATCAAATCGAAATTCTGTAGTTGGAAAAAACAGAGAGTTACCTCGGATATCAGAAACTAAAGAGAAGACAAGTTCAGCAGGTGCTTCAATGGGAATGGAAACCCTCAAACACGTAGAGACCCCACAAGATGCCACTAATTCTTCAATTTTCAGGGCATTGACAAGCTGACCTTCTGGTTGACTTCTTGTTGAAGAGACGTGGGATACGCTAAGATCATCGCTGCATTCGTCATTTTTTATACCTACTGCGCTATCTGCTAAGAATAACACTGATATCACTAATAGTATTCTTTGAAGGCTGATGTACATGCTCTTACGCCTCCCATCAACTTAGGTTAAAAATCTAATTAGCTTACATCTTTTAGTTTGCTGGGACGGCAGGAACAGAGGGGTAATCTGCATCCCTGACAAGTACAGCAAGTTTGTAATGTTTCCCTATACAACTCCAACACCCCTTAAGCAGGCCATTTAATGAGGTATAATGGGTCAGTTTCAACGGTTGCCCATACATCATAGTTGGTAGGTCCCGTATTATATCAGCAAAGATGCGCTTGGTGAAGAAGTTTAAAAATCGTCTGCCGCACGTTACTTTTTGTCCCTCATCTACTAGCTTTTCCATAATGATTATTTTACCTTGAGGCGCTAGAACTCTTTCTGCTTCTTGTAAGGCTAGAGAGGGGTTTGGGATAGATGCTAACGAAAGGGGGAAAAATATTTTGTCAAATCTTTCTGTTGTATAGGGAATTTCTTGGGCATCACCTTGAACTATATTCTGGTCAGGGATACCCAAGATTCGACCTCTTTCTTTGGCTTTTTTAACCATTTTAGAAGAAAAATCTAGGGCATGAAGGTTGTTTAAGTTGAAACTGGAAGGGAACTGGGCAAAGTCAAGCCCATCTCCTTCGCCGTCGAGCAATACCATGTCTGTATCCTGAATATCAAGAAGTCGAAAAGCTTCTCTCCGGCCAGGCTCAAACCCAGCAACAATGGGCCCCCAACAAGGTACAAGACATTGGTAACAGCAATCTTGGGACTTTCTGGAACACTTTCCGCAACATCCGGTTTCGTTATATTGATCATTACTTGTGTAAGAGGCGCTAGCAACAGGGTGCACTGGAACACGGGAGGGAGCTGCTTCGTACGGCTGTATGTCTTGATCATCGTGGAGGCCAGCTAAACAAAAAGGCGCAACAAAAAGATAGGCTAATATAAAAAACGTACTATATAACTTTTGCTTTGCTATAGGCATAATAACCCCCGTAATCATCCATTGAATAAATTAATTTATGCGTTTCATAGATTTAAAATATTAAAAACTTTTATTCTATTGGTAACGTAATCCAGAAAAAGTTACTCCGCAAGAGTAAAAAAACACCTTAATCGATATGGTCATGTTGTTTTCTTAGAAAAAAGCGTTCTCCTACAAAGATAATAATCATGAGACTTGCGGCTAAGTAGACAACAGTCACATCTGTATTTATTTTGACCAGAATTAACGCGAGCAATACCATAAGATCAAAAACAATAGCCATGATAAGAATGCCAGCATGAGCCTTTATCGATTTTTTGAGATGTTTTAACACCCCCCAATGTACAGCAATGTCCATTGTTATGTAAAAAATAGCCCCAAGGGCAGCAATTCTGCTTAAATCAAAGAAGATTGTCAAAAGAATTGCAAGGACGATAGTATAAACTAGTGTATGCCTTTGTAAGGACCCTTTCATACCAAAATGACTATGCGGCACAAGCTTCATTTCTGTGAGCATGGCCAGCATACGTGAGACAGCAAAAACACTGGCAATGACACCTGAAACGGTGGCAATGATTGCTATGGCCACTGTAAACCAAAGTCCATAGCTGCCGAAAGCTGGTTTAGCAGCTTGAGCAAGGGCATAATCTTTGGCGGCTATGATTTCTGATATTGATAAATTGCCAGCCACTGCAAGGGCCACAAGTAAATAGAGGGACACACAAATAATGATTGATATAATGATGGCTCTTCCAACATTACGATGCGGGTTGGTTATTTCTGAACCGCTGTTTGTAATAGTTGTAAATCCCTTGTATGCCAATATAGCTAATGCCATGGCCGCAAAAAAACCTTCTATAGAAGTAGGTGTTGCCTTAAGTGTATGATGTTCCCAAGAGAAATCTGAAATCCACAGGCCACCAAGGGCGAAAAGGGTTATGCCGCCTATTTTAAGGAAAGCCATAAGTAGGGAAAAAGTACTGATAAGTTTGTTGCTTAACATATTGATGAAGAAGGCAAAAATCAATAACCCAACTCCAAGGGATGGAATAAGCCAACTCGTCTGAGGAAAGTCGAAAAGTTGAAGGGTGTAAGTTCCAAAAGTACGGGCAACAAGACTTTCATTAATGACCATAGAAAAATACATAAGTAGGGCACAGGCTGCGGTCATTGTGCTTTTTCCATACGCTTTTTCTAAGAACATGCCAATGCCCCCGGCGGAGGGAAAAGCATTGGACAACTTTACGTATGAATAGGCGCTAAAAGCTGTCACAAGGGCGGCGGCAAGAAAAACGAAAGGAAATAAACTGCCGGCTAGTTCGGCAATTTGCCCAGTTAAAGCTAAAATACCAGCACCAATCATAACCCCCGTTCCAAGGGAGACAGCGCCAACTAGCGACAGACTATTTTTTCTATAAGAAGTGTTATGCTGATGCATGTGAGATGGTTCCATTTAAAGATTCCCTTTAATTTTAGTTGGTTCTACTTTTTGGGATTTTTTCTCGTTTATATTAACGAGAACTATGCCCAATAAAGTTAATATAACACCAATGATGGGTTGTACGCTTAAGTTCTCCTGGAAGAAGAAGTAACCAAAAAGAAGACCGAGAATAGGCACCAGAAAGCTGTAACTATTGGCATAAGTCAGTTCTACGTGTTGTAATATTTTGCACCATAACCAGTAAACCATTGCGGTACCTGGAATAGCAAGACCAAGCAAACTAATAATAAAATCTGGGTGCCAATTAATCTGAAATGTATCTTCAAATAAAAGAGCCAATATCCAAAGAAATAAGCTGCCAATGATGAGTTGCCATCCCATTGTTGTAAGCGCATTCGTTTGTTTACTGAGGTTTCTAAGTATAACGTTGCTAATAGCCACCCCAATGGCAGCTATGGTAATATAGGACAAGCCAAGATTATAAGTTTCATGTGCTATTGTACTTGCTGTAGGCACAGCAATTAAGATAACTCCGAGAAAGCCAACAACTAAACCGGCTTTTTCACCGTACCCTAAATTCTCTTTGAGAAAGTAGCTCGCGAGGACAGCAGCAATAAGGGGCTGTGTGTTGGTGAGCACAGTAGCAATACCCGGAGAAATAAATTCAGACGCGTGAAACATACCAAAAAAGCCAAGCGTTGTAGCACAAAAACCTATGATGGTTATTTTGGTCCAGTGCCGCCAACCTGTAGGCTGAGGTTTTTGTAGGATGAAAGAAAGTATAAGTAATGATCCTCCAGCTAAAGAAGCCCTTAAGGCCGCAAAAGTTAAATGAGGCGCGTGTGGGAGGCCTAGAGAAATCAAAGGATAGCAACTTGCCCATAACATCATAACGCTCAAGATTAGAAGAATTTGGATTGGTTTGCGTTGCCACATGGAATTGTTCTCAATAAGCAATTTACCTTCTTAGAATTTTACTCTTATCCCAATACCTAGTTTGTTTTCTGAATCATAGACGCCGGAGAGGTAAAAGTCTTTTTGGAGCTCATAAGAGGTTGATATGCGATATGCATGATCTGTATCCCATTGCCAGCTTAGGCTGCTGCGGTCTGTTAATTGAAGCTCCGAACCAAGTCGCAAGCGCACATGGCCATCGTCATCTAAACGAAGATCACTTTCAATGAGTAAAGGTAGGACATATTTCAGACCCACAATACCCTTTGCTTCGCCTTTTTTCTTGGCATCTGCCCGTTCAAAATTAACCCCTCCATATATATCTAAATACCTAGAAATATTACGGTCATAAGTTAAGTCAACATCATACTCTTTTTCGTAGTTTGCTTCGTAGTCAACCATGAAAGCATTGCGCGTGTTACCGATTTTACCATGACCATAAGTCATATTCGATAGAGCACTTAAGTCGTAGGCTTGAAACCAGTCAGTGTCATGAGCAAGCTTGGCAATAGTTTTGTCTGTTGCTGTTGTTGACCCTTCATACGAAACGATGCGAGCCATGCCCGTTTTCACGTGATATAGATTATGGCAGTGGAAAAACCAGTCTTTTTCTTCATTGGCATCAAATTCAATTTCGACAGTGCTCATCGGTGGCACGTTAACGGTATGTTTTAAAGGGCTATAGTCGCCATGTTTATTTACCACACGGAAGAAGTGACCATGTAAATGAATAGGGTGATGCATCATTGTTTCATTCTTTAAAATAAAGCGGACGTTTTCCCCTTTTTTAATAAGAATTTTATCTGCTTCAGACAGCGTCTCATTATTAAACGTCCATACGTAGCGTTCCATATTCCCAGTGAGCTTGAGTGTAATAGTTTGCCAAGGTTGATGGGCCGGCAAAGCTGTTTCTGAGGTGGCACGTAAGATATCATACTCGTTCATGTCCATGGATTCAGCGTGTTTGTCTGTGTTATGTGACATGATATGTCCATGCTGCTCTGATCCATGAGAAGACATCTGTTGATTATCTCGTTCATTGCCGGCATGGTTCATTCCATGATCGCTATGACTTAAATAGATATTAGGTTTGGGCATATCTGGAGCAGTAATAAGGGACCCCTCACCAATCTGTATAGAACTGTATCCTGTTCCATCTTCCGCTGTAGCTCTTAGCTCGTAGGTATGTTGAAGAGGGACTTTAACAAGAACATCATAGGTTTCTGCTACGGAAATCTTCAAGCTATTAACGTCCACTGGTTCTACATCCACACCGTCTGCGGCAACAATTGTCATGGGGCCGCCCGCATACTGTAGATAAAAATAAGTTGAGGCGCCTGCATTAATGAGTCTTATGCGGACAGTATCACCAGGTTTGGCATCTAGGTGGGTTATGGGTTTGCCATTTGCCCAGAAGGCATCATACCCAACATCAGAGATATCCATGGGCCCCATGCGGTCCCAGGCACCTTCTAGTCGTGATTTTATGGCCGGCCATCCATTTTCTATAACGCCCAGCCAAGATTGAACGGCATTTTTTTTCAAGGCATAGTAGTTATCTTGGCGTTTAATATTTGATGTCACCGTTCCAGGCGGTTCATTAATCCAGTCAGATAGAACAACGACGTAGTCATGGTCGGCGCGATGAGATGTTTCTTTGGGGAGAAATACGAGCGAGCCATAAAGCCCTAACTGCTCCTGAAGACCTGAATGTGAATGATACCAATAGGTGCCGGGGTGGGTGACTTCATATTTATAGGTGAATGTCCCCCCAGGTTTTATTGGCGGCGTCGTTAAATAGGGAACACCATCTTGATCATTTGGTAAGAGAACGCCATGCCAATGAACGGATGTTTCTTCTTCTAGATTGTTGGTTACAGAAACTTCCAACATATCACCAACGGTGGCATAGAGTGTGGGGCCTGGTATTTTATTGTTATAAGAAAGTGCTTTTACTTTCTCATCTTTAACGATAAGTGTTTTGGGTGTGACGACTAAATTGTAGGACACTGTTTTGGCCCAACTTGTTGAGAGAATGGCCAGGAAGAGTAGGGATAAAGCAACTGTTGTTTGAGAGAAATATTTAGTCATTTTCTTGTTTTTATAGCCTCACTTTGTTTAACCTTGCCGCATTAAGAATTACCGAGATAGAACTAAACACCATGGCCATACTGGCAATAATGGGATTCAGCAGCAGTCCTAGAAAAGGATAAAGCACCCCGGCAGCAATAGGAATACCTGTTACATTATACGCAAAGGCAAAGAAAAGATTTTGTTGTATATTCGTCATCGTTGCTTGGCTTAGTTTGCGTGCCCGTACTATTCCAGTCAAATCGCCCTTGATAAGGGTTACTTCAGCGCTTTCCATCGCAATATCTGCGCCTGTTCCCATGGCAATGCCTACATCGGCTTGTGCTAAAGCGGGGGCATCGTTCACACCATCTCCCGCCATGGCCACTGTATAGCCTTCCTTTTGGAAACGTTTTACAACGTTACTTTTCCGATCAGGCAGAACCCCAGCTTCAATTTCAGTAATCTCTAGTTGATTTGCTACAGCTCTGGCTGTCTTTTCGTTATCCCCAGTGAGCATGATAACACGCATCCCTGCTTTCTTTAGCGCCTGAAGAGCCGCCGGTGTTGTGGACTTAATTGGATCAGACACACTGATAAGGCCTGCTAGTGTATCATCAACTACCAGAAACATAACGGTTTCCCCTTGGTCGCGTAGAGTGTCAGCTTTTTTATTCAGATCTTCTCCTTTGATGTTGAGGGTGGCGAGTAGTTGATCGTTGCCTAAGGCCACTTTATGCTTTCCAACCTCACCCATAACGCCTTTCCCCGTGACAGCATCAAAGTTTTTAACTTTTTTGAGCTTGATACCATTCTTCTTGGCGCCTTCCACAATTGCTTTGGCAAGAGGGTGTTCGCTTCCCATTTCAAGGGCCGCCGCCAATCCCAAAAGCTCTGTTTTGTCATATTCTCCCACTGGTAGAACCGATGTTAGCTCTGGTTTCCCTGCCGTAAGGGTACCCGTTTTATCAACGATTAGAATGTCTACTTTTTTCATTAACTCTAGGCTTTCGGCATTCTTGATTAAAATACCACTTTGGGCCCCTCTACCTGTACCAACCATAATAGACATAGGAGTTGCTAAACCAATGGCGCAAGGGCACGCAATAATTAACACCCCAACAGCATTGATAATAGCGTAGGAAAGCGCCGGTGTTGGCCCCCATATTGCCCACACAACAGCTGTGATGCCTGATGCTAGAACAACGATTGGCACGAAATACCCCGCCACATTATCTGCAAGCTTTTGCACGGGGGCCCGGCTGCGTTGGGCTTCGGCTACCATGTGAACAATTTGTGACAAGACAGTTTCGGCACCTACTTTTTTTGCCTCCATAATAAAGCTGCCTGTTTGATTGAATGTACCACCTGTAATAGAGTCCCCTTCTTTTTTAGATACAGGCATAGACTCCCCTGTAATCATGGACTCATCAATTGTACTTGTCCCCTCTATAATAATACCATCAACAGGAATTGATTCTCCAGGTCGCACACGCAGTTTATCTCCGACCTGGACTTCATCAAGGGGAATGTCGGCTTCCTCTCCATTGTTATATATGATGCGGGCTGTTTTAGGGGCGAGGTCAAGCAAGTCGCGAATGGCTTTATTCGTTTTGGCGCGTGCCCGAAGCTCCATTACCTGACCTAATAACACTAAAGTGACAATAACTGCAGCTGCCTCAAAATATACGTCCACTAGGCCATTTGGCATATGCATTTCCTTGGGAAATATTTCTGGCCAGAGGGTGGCAATAATGCTGTAGACATATGCCACACCCGTTCCCAGGGCCACAAGTGTAAACATATTTAAGTTCCAGGTTACGATAGACTGCCAAGCTCTTTGAAAAAAAGGGGCTGCACCCCATACCATAACAGGCGTTGCCAAAACAAACTCAATCCAGAGTATGGCTTTTGCAGGGATATAAAACTCAAGAAATAGGCCAGGAATATGGTCCAGCATGACGAGCAATAGAACTGGGAAGGATAAAAGCGCACACACCCAAAATCGTCGAGTCATATCTATGAGTTCACTTTGATCCTCATTAACAACGCCATCTTTTGGTTCCAATGCCATGCCGCATATGGGACAGCTACCAGGCCCAATTTGCTCCACTTCGGGATGCATTGGGCATGTATAAATTATGTCTTGGGGTAGGGTTTGCGGATCTTCAGGCTTTTCTTTAGCAAGAAAGTGTGCAGGGGACTTTTCAAACTTTTGCTGGCACTTCTGGCTACAAAAATAATAGGTATGGTCTTTATAAGAGGTCTTGTAGGGTGTTTTATCCGGATCGACACTCATACCGCATACTGGATCCGTGTCGGTCGTGTTGCTTTTAAGTTCGTTTTTGTTATGACAACAAGAATGCATTTATTACTCCCTACTAAAGGCTCATGAATTAATGATCATGGGCCGAGCTATCTTCATGGCTATGATCATGTCCTGGACCCTCAACCTTGGGGAGGCTCATAACACCAAGTCCATAACGATAAACAACTTCCCCGCCATACCAACCTGTGGTCATAACAAGAAGAAACAAAAGAATCATACTAAAACAAAAGGTCTTTGAAGGTGTTCTTCTCGTAAGGAATGTAAAAACACTCCAGAAAGTTAACAGTATGAGAAGTACAAAGGTAGAAAGTCCCCAGTTTCTATGAATAGTCATCATATCGTGGGAGGGTTTATCATGAGCAACGGAATAATAAGCATCAAATCCAGCTATGATGGTAAATATTGACATAAAAGCGGCGAACCACAATGACCATCTAGATACAATTAAAAACTCTTTCCCAAATTTGTTTTTCGTACCGATAAGTAACCCAAGGAACAGGGTTCCTGCGGAAACGGCGATAAGTGCAATGGGAAAATGTACCAGCAAAGGGTGAAAATTAGGGATAATCTCTATCATATTTAAAGTCTCTGTTTTATCACCTCAAGTGTATCCTATATTGTAGTAGAAATAAACCAAAGGTGGGGTTGTGTTTTATTTCTTAAATACACAGCTTGTGTTGATTTAAACTACGACATGTTGTGTGAATCCCTATAAAAAGAAAAAATTTCTTGACCATAGACCTAAGTCTAGGTTGTACGCTTCAGAAGAGACTAATTTTTTGATAAATTAACTTGAGAGATTTTCGATGAAAAAGACAAAAGTAGTAATATTTTCTGCTATAGTTTTCAGTGCAACTGTAGGAGTACAAATGAGTATGGCTGGAAAACACACGATTATAGGAAGTGGGTCTGGAGCTTTTGCGGCGGCAACTTACTTGGCATCTCATGGAGAGGAAGTAACAATGATTGAAAGGGATGGCGTCATTGGAGGGACATGCGTTAATTATGGGTGTGTTCCCTCTAAGATTCTTATTCAATCAGGGAAAATAGCTCACTCTCAGGCCCACAGTCCTTTTCGTGGGATAGAGGGTCTTGAACCAAGGGTTGATCCAAGAGCTTTATTAGAACAACGTGCGGGCCGTGTTATGGAGTTAAGAGGAGCGAAATATGAACATGTCCTATCTCAACACCCCCTTATTAGACTTATAAAAGGAACAGCTCAATTTTTAGATAAAAATACAGTTTTAGTTGATAAAGGCGAAGGGTCTCATGAGGAATTTAAATCAGATAACGTATTAATAGCAACAGGAAGCTCTCCTTACATACCTAATATAGAAGGTCTTTCCTCAACGCCTTATTGGACATCTAAAGAAGCCTTGTACAGTGATGAAATTCCGAAACATCTTATTGTTCTTGGGGGGTCTGTTATAGCCTTAGAGATAGCCCAAGCCTTTTCTCGATTGGGGTCAAATGTTACGCTTCTCGCTCGCAGTACTCTATTATCTAAAATGGATCCTGATATTGGAACACAATTGGAGAAAATTTTCCGTCAGGCAAGTATAAATGTGAAGACACATACTGTACCAACGAACGTTTCTTATGGAGATGGTATATTTAACATCATTACGGACCATGAAACGATCACGGGTGATCGGTTGTTAGTTGCTTTAGGTCGTCATGCAAATACTACCGCTCTGAATTTAGGAGCTGTGGGTTTGGAAACAACATCAAATGGAAGTATTCCTGTTGATAAATTCATGAGAACGCGCGTGGAAAATGTCTTTGCTGTTGGGGATTGTACAGATCAACCTCAATATGTTTATGTTGCTGCTGCAGCTGGCACACGTGCTGCTATGAATATGACGGGAAAACAGATAAATCTAGACCTATCTATTGTTCCTGAGGTTGTTTTTACCGATCCACAGGTGGCAACAGTAGGGTTAACAAAGGCTATGGCTGATTCTATGAATTTAGACGCTGAAGTTAGGCTTCTCACTTTAGATAATGTTCCAAGGGCCTTGGCTAACTTTGAAACGGACGGCTTCATCAAGCTTGTTGCCGAGAAAGGCACGCGGCGTTTACTAGGTGCTCAAATTGTTGCATCAAATGCAGGGGATGTTATTGAGACCGCCGTTTTTGCTCTTCGAGGTAGGATGACAATTTCTGAACTTGCAGCACCTCTTTATCCTTATCTAACTATGGTTGAGGGAATTAAGCTCTGTGCACAAACATTCTTTACAGATGTCAAAAACTTATCTTGTTGTTCTGACAGCGCAACCTATACAGAAGGGGATGAACAAGAGGAAATGAAACATCTGCCTATAGCTGCGGCAGCACAACATGATTGTTGTGCTAAGCAAGAAGAAAGACCAAGAAGTCGTGGGAGTAGATTTAGAGATGAATCTTCTGATGAAGATCCTTTTTCTAAATTGTAAATTGAACGATTAATATAACATTTAGTTGAGTGAGAGCGAATGAACTAATTCATTCGCTCTTTATTACTGATGGAAAAGACCCCAATCAAACAAGTTCTTTAACTTTTAAAGAGCATTCATCTAACGCTATTAATGACAGACAGCAACAATATATGACCGTAACCAGATGTTGGTTAGTTCTCATGTCTTACAGTAGAGGGATACCCTACTTTAGTTGTGGTTTCTATTAACTTTTTTACACTAGTTTTTGTTGGATCATAAGTTACGCTAGCTGTTCTATCTTGACTCGAGACTTTTATGTCTAAAACACCATCCACCTCTTTTAAGCTTTTCCGAACAGTAAATGGGCAAGTTGGGCAATGCATACCCGGTATTTCCAGTGTGACTATTTTTTTATTGGTTTTTGTTGTGATAGAGGGGGGTTGTGCATGAGCGTTAACATTCACCCCTAGGCAGCAGGTTGAAAGTATTACAAGTATAAATGTATGCAACTTTATGTGTATGTTCCTTATCTTATAGGTAGTTCAAAACGACGGGGGCTATATAAGGATATAACAGTACTAGGATAATGATTACTGAGGAAATCCACAACATAATCTTGTTAATAAGATCAGATTTAGGCATAGAACAATAACTATCGCGTTCACAAGAGTTGACTTTTTTCTTGAGATATATTTTCCAATACCCAAACAGAACTGTTATTGCAGCAACTGTAAGAAAGTAAGGACGATAGGGCTCCATGGCCGTCAAATTTCCAATCCAAGCGCCACTGATACCAAATAGAAATAAAATTAGAGGGAGAATACAACAAGCTGCTGAGGCAATAGCAGCTATTATGCCGGCGCCGAGCGCCCACCTAGCGTTTAAAGGTTCTTTTCCGTTTTTTTGCATTAAACTCGCTCCTGCAACCTGTACTGCTCCAGAAATGGACAATGCTGCCCTTCATTTTTTACTTTGCTACAATCACGTTTAATTCCTTCTAAGGCCTTTTTCATTTTCATCAACTCTCGTTCTTTCCTTTCTAGGATGGTTATCTTTTCTTGAACTTTCTGTTTAACTTCGTTACATATATTTTTTCTTGAAAAACTGATAATGATAAGGCTCTTTATTTCTTCGAGTGAGAAGCCTACATATTGAGCATGTTTTATAAACTTTAATGTAGATACACTCTTATCATTATAGAGACGGTATCCAACACTAGTACGTGATATAGGCTCTAATAATCCTCGCTTTTCATAATACCTAACTGTGTCAATCTTGACTGAGCACGCTGCTGCAATCCCACCTATTGTTAATAAAGCCACGAATGTTTACTCCCTCACAATTAATATACTTCCTGGACTATAGTCTAGAGTCAAGTATAGAATGATAAAAGTTTTAGGAGAAAAATGGAATATAATGGTTTTTTATATGGGAAATGCCATACTTATCTAGCTCAAATGACCTTTCTTCAGGTAGTTGTATATTAACTTGAAAAGCTTTTGACTCTATAGCCACCCCATCAAAAAGGCTGGCACCAATGCTTAATAATCCACTTTGTGTAAGTGAGCCGCCACTTGTTTCAACGTCAAAAGCTAAGACTGTTCTGCCAACTTGTTTCGTTTTCACTTTAATTCCAACTCTGTTTCCCCTTCAATTGAGCTAGCTGTTTAAATTCAGGATCGTTAATCATGGATTGTTTAGCATCGACCAGCAGTCCAAGTAAGGTCTCTACCTCATCCTTGATGTGTTCATCTACTTGGAGATCATCTCCCATTGATATGTTGAGGTAAGGGAGGAGGCCTGATTTTTCTACGAGCCCCCCAAGTTGAATGAGGGTTCGTGTTCTGGCTTTTCTAAAGTCTGAACTTCCAGCTGATTCACGTTTCATGAGTCTATACCTTTTTGTCTCAAGTAAAGCGAGTTTCAGATCAAGCTGCTTTAGTTTTTTTGTTCCTGGCAGTTTGCTTTTTTTTGCGAAAGGTGCTGGCTTTATCTTGCCAAGCCTCCTTTGTTTTATCGTTGGCAGAGCTCCAGGAATCTTTCACGATAGACAAGACAAGCTCCGGTGAGAACTCCTCTCCTAAGATGGAGGAAAGATCCTTCAACAAGTTCATAGAGACTTTCTTTTGAAGCGTTTCTTTTTGCTTTTGGAGTTTTGCAATTTTTTCATCAAGTTCAGTTATTTTGTTCATTCTTGTTTCTCTTGCTCATAATCAATAAATAGGGAGGCATTGTAGTGATTAACATTTTCTTGTATTGATGCGATAAATTCTATGACGGAAGCTGCAGGCTTTTGGGAGCATGTAAGAACAATTAAAGTCTTCTCAGGAGAGGGAGATCCAAACTCGTTTTTGTATTCATCATCATTAATAAAACCCAAGTAGTTATTTAATTTTTCAACAATTCTTTGGGTGGTGTAATCTGAGTCGTCTAGGTAACCAGAAGAGACTATTGTCAGCAACACACTTCCATCTTTTTTTGTGGCAATTACATCTATGCTTTCTACTAGTTCTGAAGGTATTGGATGTCCATCAGAGTTAGGTTTTTCTTCCATTTATCTCCTCGCTGATCTTACAAGGAGAGTATATCAAAAAGTCATTCAAACGCCAAGACAATTGGCTTATATGGGGAGAAATATTTCCTTTTTATGAGTTTATATTGTTAAATAAATGAAATCCACTTGTCCGAGCAACTTGTGCAAGGCGCACTTATATGTTACAAATAAATCTGTATCAATGTGCTTCGCCGCAAGCGGCAAGATGCTGATATAATGGGTTGCGTAAAACAAAAAGTATTTATTTAAAAATACAAATAGGCGGCTTTTAGAAACTATATGGCGATCTATCACTGTTCAATGAAAATACTAGGACGAACAAGTCGTAATACAGTTGCGGCGGCGGCGTATCGTGCGGGTGTTTCGTTGAAGGATCAAAAGACGGGCGAGCGGTTCGACTATCGCGAGAAGACTGTTGAACATGTGGCCTTGTATTTGCCAAAAAAATCCCCTGACTGGGGTGTAAAACTTCAAAAAGCCATTTTGCACAATCGGGAAGAAGGCGTTCAGTTCCTAAGTGATTTGCATGAGGCGTCTGAGAAAAGAAGAGATGCCCAGGTCTATCGTGAGATAGAATTGGCATTGCCTAAAGAGGTGAGTTTTGACGATCGTGTTGGTATTGTAAAAGCGTTTTCAGAGGAAATAGCGGAATCTTATGGTGTGATGGTATTGGCGAACCACCATGATGAAGTAGAGAATCCCCATGTTCATATGATGATATCCATGCGGCGCTTAGAGGCTAAAGGGTTATCGGCTCAAAAGGTTGTTGAGATGAATGAGCGGGCTTTCTTGAAGGAAGTTCGAGAAAGAGCCGCCGTCCATATTAATGAGGCATTGGTACCGGCAGGGTTTGAGCCGGTGAGTGAGAAGTCTTTTGCGGATAGAGGCATTAAGCTAGAACCTGGTATCAAGCTTGGGCATAGCAATCGGGTGTATCAAGAGTTGCTGAAGGAGGGGAAGACCCCTGAGCGTGCCTTAGAGTTGTTAGAGAGTCGAGATCTTAGTCAGTTTGGGATGCGGAGTAAATTGACGTATCACACAGCGGCCATCAAAGAGTTTTTAGAAACGAAGGTCATTAATCAATATAAGGTTGCCCGACGACCTGAGACGATATTGGATCTCATTACTGAAAAGAAGGCGGTCTTTGGTGAGGAGGACATGAAGGCTGCGTTAAAAACGTATATCTATGATGAGACTTTGTATAAAAAGACGCTAACGCGGCTTTTAGGCGCCAAGGAGCTCGTGTCTCTTGGTACTGTTGGGACCCATTTGGAAGGACAAGACCGTATTATTAACAAAAATGCGGCTGAGTTAGAGAAGGGGCTGTATACCACAAGGAGTATGTTGGCTCTTGAGAAAGACGTACAAGAGCGGGCCCAGATAATGGGGTCTACGGTCTCTCATAGGGTACAAGCTGATACGGTCGAGCGGGTTCTCCAGCAGTTTAATGACCAATACAAAGAGACAGGCGGGCTGGTTTCAGATCAGAAAGCCGCTATTGAGCAGCTGGTGGAGAGAAGGCAGCTGTCTTGTCTTGTGGGGCCGGCAGGCTCTGGTAAGAGCACTATTTTGCAAGCCACAAAGGCAATATGGGAGGAAAGTGGATATCGGGTGATTGGGTTGGCACCCACTAATATGGCTAAAGAGAACCTGCGTAAAGATGGTATAGAGACCATGACGGTCCATCGGTTCTTGGGGGAAGTGAGCAAAGGGCGGTGTTTGTATGACTACAAGACGGTTCTTATGGTGGATGAAGCCGGTATGTTGGATGTGCGGGCTTTCCAGAAGGTGCTGCGGTATATGGATGCTCAGGCTGTTAAGGGTGTTTTCATTGGTGATACAGCGCAGATGCAGTCTGTTGGGGCCGGCAGGGCTTTTGAGAGTGTGTTGCATGCTGTTGGTAAAGAGGCTGCCCAGCTTGAGACGATCATGCGGCAGAAGGAAGGCTGGCAGCGCAAAGCGACGTCTGACTTTGCCAGTGGCAACACGGTGCGGGCGTTGAAGGCTTATCTAGATCGAGGGTGTGTGCAGATTGTCAAAGAGAAGCTGCCTGATATGGATAAAAACTTCTATGATAAGACGTATAGCCAAAGCCAATACGTGGAGATCATCAAGCAGTATAACTTGAACAATCGGGCGGCGGGTGTGCTGTATACGACGATGTTGAGTGATGCCAAAGCCTTTTATCCAAACACTTGGTACCCAGAAAGGGGGGTGCCCTTTCATAAGAATTATGCTTTGTACAAAGATTACAAAGCGCGCAAGGAGCTGTGTGGGGACATTCTTTTTAACCATATAGAAAAGTGTCATCATCTTTTTAGGCCGCTTGGTCTCGATCCCTTGAAGCTTGTTAATGGAAAACTACAAGGTTGTGGAGGCGTAGACTCCCCAGTTAAAGGGGAGGAACGGCGAAATATAAGAGCTGGTTTAGTGTATTTAGAAAACAATGGCATATCGGCTAAGGCGCCAGCACTGCCGCCGCAGCATGACTTGAACCGTCAGACACAACAGGTTTTAGTAAAAGACTGGGTGCAGTTTTACAAAGAAAATATAAGCAAGGATCTAGGTCAGCGTTTCTTGGTTATGGCCAAGACTAATAAGGATGTCCGAGAGCTCACGGAAAAGATGCGCGCTGCCTTAAAGTCGCAGGGCATCTTGAATGGTACAGATACTGAACTAATGGTGAATCTCCCCTACCAAGATGACCAAGGGCGTCTCCGCCATGATACAAAGAAGATTGCTGTCCAAATAGGGGACCAGGTAAGATTCTGCCAGCAGGACAAGGGACGAGAGATTAATAAAGGCGATGTTGGGACGATCACAGCCCTTGAGAAGGACAAGATGGAAGTGCTTATAGGGCAGGGGAAAGACAAAAAGACAGTGTCGTTTTCAACCAATCTGTACAAGGCACTAGACTATGGATGGGTCTCCACGGTGTTTGGGGCCCAAAGTAAGACGGTTGACCGAAGCTTTGTATTAGCCTCGTCAACCATGAGCAAAGACGAGGTGTATGTCGCTATGACTCGTCATAGGGATGATGTGAAGGTCTATGCACCATCAACAGAGTTTGTGGATGAGGCGTCTTACTTAAAATACCTTTCTACGTCTAGTCATAAATACAGCACGATAGACAAGCGTACAGATATAGAAAATCAAATCTGCAAAGACAGGGAGCCTATCAGCTTTAAAGACAGGGCTAAGCAGCGTTTGAAGGATGAGTTTGATGCTGTGCGTGATATAGGGAAGATACTCTGGCATCAAGGGATTCGGGGAGACGAGGTGACAGAGATAATTCCAGAGAAATCTACTACCTTTGCGCCACGTATTGCGACAAGGTCAGAGATACGAGAAATCTATGGACGATTGGGAGAAAGTCCATTTGTTATAAAGGAGGGTCGCCAACCATCTAAGAAAGGAGAACAGAAGATGGATAAGGTGAGAACGAATCAGAAAGAGAAGGGGCTACAAGAGCTTGTTAAGCAGGAAAGGCGGCCTTACTATGACAGAGATCAGGTATTAAAGACGATGACGGCTTCCGATCTAGAGGATACGGCTGATAAGTACTTTGACACGAAGTACAAGAGACGTACAAAGACAGAAGTACGATATGGTCGACATGGGAGTGTCGTTTTAACCATATCAGGCAATAAGTTCGGGTTATGGAAGGACTTTGAGTCAGGTGAGGGGGGTGACATCTTTATGCTCGCCTCTAAGTCGACCAATAGATCTTATGGTGATGTAATTACGGAGATTGCAGAAAATCGCGGTGTAAAAGCTGAAGTGGGGTATCGCGCGCAAGAGATTGAGAAAGAACGGCAAGAAAGAGAGGCGGCTGAGGCCGCTGCCACTGCCGCAAAGAAGGCCAAAGATACGGAGATGGCCACCAAGCTTTACAAGGCTTCAAAGCCAGCTAAGGGGACTCTTGTTGAGACATATCTTGTTAATCATCGCGGTTTAGAAGGGGATATACCACAAGACATTCGGTATGTGCCTGCACGGACAGACTACAAGACGGGGAAAACCTGCCCAGCTATGGTGAGTTTTGCGCGAGATCAAGAAGGAAAGATCACGGGGTTCCAGGAGATCTATTTAGATCAGAAGACGGGTGCCAAGGCCAAAGAGGTGGAGGTTGCTAAAAAGTCCAGAGGCACGTGTAAAGGGAGTTTTGTCACCTTAAGAGGGTCGACTCATACTAAAGAACCGAAGGTTCTGTTCTTAACGGAGGGTGTTGAGACAGGACTTTCTGTAGAGAAGTCCTTACCACAGGGCAATGGGGCGGTTGCCATCCAAGCGGGCCTTGGTAGATACAACTTCCGCAACATCGATGTACCAAAAGAGACAACAATTGTGCTGTGTGCGGACTATGATGGCAAAGGGGCGAAGACCCATGACCTGATTAAGGAAGATGCTAATCTCTTAAGAGAAAAAGGCCATGATGTTCACATCATATGGCCTACCAAACACGGCAAAGAGAAGAAGGACTTCAATGACCTGCTGCAAGAGAAAGGGCAGGCGAGAGCAGGGCAGGTGATTCTCAACCAACTGCCAGAAGACTTAAAAGAGCAGCATATCTATCAGCCTATAGACATACAGAAGCTTAAAGACAGTGAGAAATACAAGACAGAAAGCCTCTCCATTAAGGAGCAGCCCTTTAAAACACTGTCTAGGACGCTGGAAGGCTTCATTGTGGATCGAAACCCGGACACAGATATAGATCCCAAAACCCTCAAGGCCATTGCAGATAGGGCTACAGAGTGTCTCTTAGAGCGTCACGATGCAACGGGCCAAGATCCAACCTATGGTGATATGAAGATCGCTCTCAAACGCGCTGCCTTCGAGCACACCAGACACGAAGAAATCAAGCAAGCCAAAGAAAAGCAGTTCATTAAGGATGTCAAAGCTGGGGAGTGCAAGGCAAAAGATTATGTGTCAGAGGTCCTCTTAGCTTCCAAAAGACAAGCAGAAGTAGAAGGCCGGCATTTCGAAGCAGATCTCTATAATGATAACCCGCCTCAAACTGACTACCATACCCAAGCCCTCAAAAGTATGGAGAGTAATAATAAGCAGTACGAGCCTATGCGAGAGCGTTTGCAAGACATGTATGGATTGAACGCTACAACTAGTAAGTTAGCTGCCTATATGTACCTTGTGACCTCTGAACGTCAGGGCGCTTACCTAAGTGATGAGAGAGAAGCACATTTATGTAATATGGCTCAGAAAGTAGTAGAAAGTGAGGGTTACTCAGAAAACAGGAATCTGACAAAGCCGCAGAAACATTATCGCCGGGCACTCGTATCAAGAGAAATGATGAGAATACAATCGGATGAATCCAACATACTTGTTGATGACACGTTTAAGAGAGAACTTCGTGAAGTGAAACAAACACAGCAAGAGATATATAGGAAACATGCTCCAGTAGTTACGAAAGAGCTTGTAGTTGAAAGGTCCAGGGAGATTTAGATGTTAATCTCACACTTTCTCTAGAAAAGAGACTTGAGATCAGAATATCCTGATATGAAAGGACTGAGCCTTAGAAACTAAAAGTATATACGTAACTCTGTTGTTAAAGAGGAATCTTTAAATATTTCTCTTTTTGTAAACTTTCGGTTTATTTTTACAAAGTTATATAAAGAGCAGAAAATCCATAGCTTCATCTGCCAACAAAGGTGTTATAATATATTTCTAGGAGTTAGTTGACATATTGTGTATTATATCCAATAATAATATTATGAGTAGAAATATTGACCATACAACATTAACTAGATTGATTGCAGAAAATGGATACCGAATTTTCTCTACAAATGACGTGCGTCAACTTTTAGAAGAAAACACAATAGAAATACGAAATGTTAA
Organism: uncultured Alphaproteobacteria bacterium; assembly: GCA_964594205.1. Classification (GTDB taxonomy): domain Bacteria; phylum Pseudomonadota; class Alphaproteobacteria; order 16-39-46; family JAJRRM01; genus CAZQLR01. The sequence goes on along the minus strand of CAZQLR010000004.1, from coordinate 4,459 downwards.
TAACTTTTTAAGTCATATGATAAAGAAGGGGCTCATTACTCCCATTAGGAAGGGCTTGTACTCATTAGCGCCTTTGTTTTTAAATGGGCATCCTCTCCACGAATATGAAATTGCTATGGCTCTATTTTCTCATGCAACCATATGCTGTTATTCAGCTTTTCACTTTCATGAATTAACAGATCAAATACCAAATGTTGTCTATGTTGGTACCAAAACAGAAGCTGGCTTTCTTTCTAAAGAAAACAGGTATATCAACAATATTGAATATAGACTTATTTGGTTTAAGGATACTTCATTTTTTGGGCAAGAGACTGTTTGGATAGGTGATGCCCAAATTACAATTACAGACAAGGAAAAGACCTTGCTTGATGGGTTGTCTAGACCAAAAGACTGTGGTGGTTTTATGGAAGTTTTTAGTGCTTATAAGAGCGCCATAGGAAACATAGATATAAACAAGCTTATTGCGTATAGTCTTAGAATGGATGCTTCAAATTCTAAGAAGCTTGGATGGGTTTTAAGTGAGATAGGTGTCCCAGAGAAGAACCTTATAAAATTAGAGGAAGTCTCTTATAAGGGATACATCAAGCTTGACCCATCTGGTGAACAAAGAGGAAGGCATAATAAAAAGTGGCAAATCATAGAAAACATTTAACCCCACTTAGGACTCTTCTTGAAAGAAAAAGAGAAGAACTCAAGGCGCCTTGGAATACTATTGAACAGGATTATGTTCTCTCTTGGGTTCTTTGGGGGCTTGCACAAATTCCTGAACTTGCAAATTCGTTAGTTTTTAAGGGAGGGACATGTTTAAAAAAAGTATACTTTCGAGACTATAGGTTCTCTGAAGATCTGGACTTTTCATGCCTAAGCAACGCGCCATCTGGATCAGAGCTAGGAACTCTATTACAGCTTGCTTTGGATTCAGCAAGGGCTGAGATGAGCAAAACCATTCCAAATCCCGTCCTAGAACTCAAGAGATATACTGAATCAAAAGAACATCCAGAAAATCAGGAGGCCTTTGTAGTCAAAGCACAGCTTCCATGGCACAGATCTCCATTTGTAAGAGTCATGATAGAAATTACTCGGAATGAAGCGCTTGTTGACCATCCCAAAAAGTCAGAAATACTGAGCGACTACGACAACATACCTTCGGCTTTGCTTTTGTCTTATTCGCTTGAAGAAGTGGCGGCAGAAAAGATGAGAGCCATCCTTCAAAATATCATCAAGCTTCATGAGAGAGGGTGGACGCGGTCCAGGGCAAGAGACTTCTATGACCTTTGGAATATATTCCAGTTGACAGACTATGAACTAAAAAAAGAGAAGGTAATAGAATCCCTAGCTGAAAAATGTGAATTAAAGGCAGTTAGCTACAAAAGCAGTGAGGATTTCTTTGACGAGAAAATACTTACTCTTGTGAGAAAGGACTGGCAGCAGTGGCTACAGCCTCTTGTAAAAGAATTACCTGACGTAGATCTAGTTTTGAAAGACTTAAGGGTATTCTTTTTCAAACTATTGTCAAAATGATCTTACAGAGACCCTAGTGGCAATGCATGAGCTTAGATCCGGTTCAATACAGGATCTAAGCTATATAGCAAGATGTGAAGAGCTCTCAAAAAGGTTTATGGGCTCTAATAAAAATGCAGCCCTCTAAACAGAAGGCTGCATCAAAAGAACTACAGAGTGGAAACTTCTCTAAAAATCTAGTCATCATCTGAAAAGGCTAACTCTTCCTCCTCTTCTGAATCTGAGGCGTCGTCAGAAACCCACTCAAAATGTCTGGTTTTTTCTTTGTCATAAACTACTAGGTATTGAGGGGCAACATTAACCTTTACTATGTGTTCTTTACTTTTTGTGCGCGAAGCATAATCAATTACGGAATATCCTTCAAATCTGAGAGTATTAACAATATCAAAATTGGAACGAAGATGTTTCAGTCTTATCGTTTCATAGTTGTTCCCCACTTCCTTTTCTTCATATGCATAAGGTTTTACATAAATAGGCTTATCTTCGCTATGAGAAGTAAAACTAGCATCATTTGCATGAAACTCTGAACCTACAATTGTAAGTATACCTGATGTCTCAAAATGGAGTTTATTAGCTATATGTTTTCCTCTGTATAAGAGGAGGTCACCATCCATGGTGAGGTATGGGCTGAGTTTTACAAAGAGGGAACTCCTGGGGAGATTGGTATTATAGGCAATGCAAACATCACCATTTAGTAAACAATGTATTTTCGGAACCCTCGTAAATACATTTAAAACCATTTGACTAAATAATTGCTTATGAGCCCTTTCTAGTTCTTCAACTGTTCCAGTTCCATCTTTAAATGTTACAGATTTTCCTACAGTTGGCGGAACGGCGAATGACAATGCACGAAGACATAGTACAAATTCTGCTTCTTGGAATTCCGTTGTGCTCCCATCTCTTGTTTTGAAATCTGCATCAACATCAAGGTTTGATTTTGTTTGAACAAATCTGCCTTCGTTTTCAAAAGATCCTCTAACAGAGACATGATCTGAAAAGTCCATTCTTCCTCTATTGATTGTAGATCCGGTAAAATCAACAGTGCCATCTCCATTTAGTTCACCATTGTTTTGAAATGATGGTGAATCAAACCTAACTGAACCTTTGTTTGTCTTAGCCATGTTTTGTAATATAGCTATAGACCCATCATTTACCAATGCTTCTGTTGCTTGAAAAGTACAATTTCCATATGTCTCTAGTTCTCCTTTAATTTCGAACCTTTTGACTTGAATGTCACAATCTCCAAGAGGAATTCTACGAATACTATAATGGGAGAATTTTCCCATTGTACTGAATTTTCCAGCACGAATTGAGGACTCTTGTACCAGAACATCTCCAACTTCTTCTACTACGTCAGATAGAATTGTTAAGCTCCTAAAATGGAGCCTGTCTGATTCAGCTTCAAGATTAACTCTTCCGGTGGTTTTAAGGGTCAAAATAGTATCCGTTGCCCTAAGGATTTTAACATGTCCAGATTCATCTAATAAAAAAGAAAATCCAGGCATATTAAATCGCCGAGAGGAAGCTGAGTATTCAAGAACATTTTCTCCTTCAATAGAACTTATGTCGCTTATAACACAATAGTCTGTATCTTTAGATTCAGCCTCAAACGATTGATTTTCAATGCTTACTTTAACGCTATGAGCGACGCTCTCTCCAGATATTACTTCAATGTCATATGGAATGCTTCTTCCGAACTTAGATAAGGTCCCATGTGAATTACTAAATAAACAAAGCGCTATAAGCGTTAAAACAGACGATCTAAGTACTTTTTTCATTTTTATATCCTTTTGCTCTTAGTTCGAAAATATATTCGTGATACTTTTTCATGTTGCTAAAGTGTCCTATATAGTCACCTTAATATTAAAATAATGTACAATGATTGTAAGGTTTATTAACCAAGACCTGGGCCTTTTTCAAGAGATTTCCTTTTCTTTGACACGACTCTTTTAACAGATTCTGCGTTTTTAGTCTTTTTCTCAATGACTTTTGTTTTTGAGGTGAGGTCTCCTTTTTTAGGAGCAGCTTTCTTGCCCTTTTTGATACATTTCTTGATAGGCATAATTAGGAAGTCATCATTGTCAGGTTTGTGTAGATCTTTCACAAAGCGAGGAGCCGGGTTTTCTGGGGCTTCTTTGTAGGACAGTTTGTACTTTGTCACAGGCCAGTTTCCTGGTAGCTGAATATAGGCTTCCAGTTCGTGCAACCCTTGTACCTCTTCTGGAAGCACAAGTGGTTTTGTGCTGGTGGATTCATTCAAAGATACCCCATCACGCACTGCATGGGCGCCGTAAGAGATATTTTCTGAGACTTTCGTTTCTTCAGCCCTGCCAAGAGCTCTGGATACCCATTGTTGGGTTTTCGTATCATTGTTTCTGAAGAATATCTTTGTATTTAAGAGATCCAGAATGCTTTCTGTGCCGTGGACACCATAGATACTTTGCAGCTGTGCCATGTTCTGAAAGCCACCCAAGAAACAAAGACCATATTTACGCCCCTCAGCCAGACCCGGCTCAAGGGAGGGCACTTTCTGAAGAGCCGGCAGCTCATCAATAGCTAACCATATGCGACGCTGTTCATTGGGCTCTAAGGACAGAATGCGTACAATGACAAGATTCAACCACGCCGTGAACAATGGGCAAAGTGTGGGTCGTTGCTCTGCCTTGCATGTTATGAAGACCCAACGTTTGTCTTGATCGTCTTGAACCCAGTTCCTAAAGATAAACGTTTGAGCGTCTCGTGGATGCAAATGACGTAGAAAATCAATATGTGTCGACAAGGTCGTTCTAATAGACCCTGTGGTCTTGTCATTATCAATACTTGTAAAGGCAGCCGCCTCTGTCCCCTGAAAAAAGGCCGCATAGTCTTCTAAGGAACCTAGACTTAAGATTTGATAGAGCTTTCTTAGATCTGGGTTAGGCAACTTAGACATCTTCTT
>CAZQLR010000003.1:24169-28127 GCA_964594205.1 uncultured Alphaproteobacteria bacterium | reverse complement strand
TTTTTAAGCGCTCAAAGCGCTATCGCGGCTGATCCATCCACCACCAAGAACGCGTGTTTCTTGATACAACACGCAGGCTTGACCAGGCGCCACGCCGTACTCGGCCTTCTGCAGGGTGATGGTGGCCGTCTTATCGGCAAAATTTAAAGTGGCGTGGGCGGGTAAAGGTGGTGTGGTAGACCGTATTTTAACGGTACATGATATGGTTGTTGTCGCATCTGTTTGAGGATTAGCAATGTCGGTTCCCAGCCAGTTGAGATCTTTTATAGAAAAGACAGATTGTGCCAGGTCTTCCCTATTACCAACGATGACTTGGCGCTTTTCAGGATCTAGGCCAATAACATACCACGGACGACTGTTAGGGTTTTGTGCATCTACTTTCAACCCCTTTCGTTGCCCAATAGTAAAACCAATGACGCCTGGATGATGCCCTACAACTTGGCCTGATCGTGTAACAATAGTACCAGGTTGTAAGCTTTCGGGGCGAAGTTTTTGAACAATATTGGCGTAGTTACCATCAGGAACAAAGCATATGTCTTGGCTGTCTGGTTTATCAGCCACAGGCAACCCGAGGCGTTTGGCCATGGTACGTGTGGCGTCTTTGTGCAAAGAACCCAGTGGGAAACGCAAAAAGTCCAGCTGTTCTTGGGTTGTTGCAAACATAAAGTAACTTTGGTCTTTTTTAGGGTCAGCACCTTGCAAAAGAGCCGCATGACCATTAGGCAAAATCTGTTGCTGTACGTAGTGACCTGTGGCCAAAGCATCGGCTTGAAGGTCTTTAGCGGTCTTGAGTAAGTCTAAAAATTTTACTTTTTGATTGCAGCGTATGCAGGGAACAGGGGTTTCGCCGCGCAAATAGCTATCGGCAAAATCTTCTATCACAGACTGTTTGAAGATACTTTCATAATCAAGAACATAATGAGGGAACCCAAGTTTTTCAGCCACACATTTGGCATCATAAATATCCTGTCCTGCACAACAGGCACCTTTGCGCTTAGCCAGTTCACCTTGATCATACAGCTGTAAGGTAACCCCAACAACATCATAACCTGCTTCTTTCAGCAGAGATGCAGTTACAGAGCTATCGACGCCACCTGACATGGCCACCACGATGCGTGTTTTGTCAGCGGTTTTATTAAAGCCGAGGTTTTTAGGGGTAAGATCAAGAGGTTCAAACATATCACTGTCATTTTTTACTAGGCGACTATACGTAGCTACTGAAGGCAATTCAAGACAAAAGGACCAAAGAAGGAATTTGGTAGGCCTCTCTTTCTAGCTATCTTTTTCTGGTATCGAAAAATGTTCAGGATTTATATCTTCTAAAAGTTCTTCGTAAAGAGTATGCCAGTTAATTTCAGCACCAAGCCTTAGAAAGACCGATCCCATACCAACGGCGGACCTATCCATAAAGACAAATGACCGAGGTGGTTTAATACCACCAAGTTTCTTTAATTCCATCATAACTTGGGATGCAATTTCCTGTCCTTTTTGGCTTGGAAATTCTTGCTGAAGATTGACAGGACGGTCCACTAGAACTGGTCCGTAAAGAAACTTTGCCCAAAGATTAAGCGTTGGAAGCAATTGTTTTGGTAAATTTTTGAAGCCCCACAGCTCATAGGCATTATAGGCACGATCGTTGTCATTATTTTTAAGAGCATAATAAAGCTCCACAATGCCTTTTAGTATTTGTTTTGAAAAAAAACGGACACATCCAAAATCTAGAAGATTTATGGAGCCATCTTGTCGAACGGTATAGTTACCCATATGTGGGTCACCGTGAAGAACACCAAAATGGTACAAGGGTTTATACCATGCTCTGAACAGGTTTTTTGCCAATACATTGCGCGTTTCTTGATTTGAGGTTTGGAAATCTATGATAGGTCTTCCATCCATCCACGTCATTGTTAGTAAACGTTCTGTTGTGAGCCTGAGATGCGGAATGGGTACATAAATGGTCGTATCGTCTTTGAAAATTTTGTGGAAAATTTTCATATTTGAGGCTTCATGTTGGTAATTTAGTTCCGATGTAATATGTTCAACTATTTCCTTAAGGGCTTCGTCAGCTTGAATAGCACCGTGAGTGGCATGGTACAGGGAGACAATCATGCGTAGCTGTGTCAGATCTGCTTCTACAGTTGATGGCATATCAGGGTATTGAAGTTTACAGGCCACAACTGTGCCATCTTGTAAGGTCGCTTTGTGGACTTGTCCTAAAGAGGCGGCAAAAGAGGCCTTTAAATCAAAAGAAGAAAAGTTTTGCTGCCATAGAGGACCGAGCTCAGCCTTGAGCCGTCGTTTTACAAACAGGTTTCCCATGCTAGGAACGTTGGCTTGTAAATGCATAAACTTCTCTTGATAGGCTGGTGGTAAGAAGTCTGGGATAGTTGCTAAAAGCTGAGGAAGCTTCATCAAAGGGCCTCGTAATGATCCGAGAGCCTCATAAAGTGCTTGGGCTAAGTCGTCAGAAGAAAGGGTCAAACCAACCTTGTTAAGAGCCAGTTTACTGGCGATAGTTGTGGCAGATAAGCCCACTTTAGTATAGCGGCTTAATCGTTTTGTCAGGGTGTTTTTATCGTCCAAGGAAAGTATCCATTTTTGTGTGCAGCTAACTACGGCGATAATAAAGAAACCCTAGAAAAAAAACTAGACCACAAAGGGTAAACCAGGTAATGGCGTATTCCAGGTGATTATTAGGCAGTTTTACGACTGGTTTATATAGGTGAACCTCTTTAGGCAAAGTTGGTGAAATTTCATTCACGGAAAAATAGTGCTGAGGCTTTTTTATGTCCCACTGTTGGCTCATAAGATCTAGATCAAAAGAGCTCAAAACATTTTTTTCTATTTGCGATTTCGCATCCCACCAGTTTTTTGGGTGTGGAGATTTAGGTGTTACAATAAATTGATATTTTATGTTGTTTGGAAGTGTAAAAGTATGAAGGGAAAGGCTGCTTATCCAGCCAAAACGTACAATAGAAAATTGTTCGGCAGTTGTTTTTAATAAGCAATAAACATCAAAACCTTTAGGTGAGGGATCTTGAAGCCCTGGGGGGCGAGGTTTTTGTACAAATAAACAATCTTGCTGGTTAATAGTATTGTTGCCAATAAACTTTCTTTGATACAAAGAAGGAGAGTTTTTTTTTGACACTGCTTGGAATAGAGGTACAGCAGGGGAGGATTGTTGATTTTGTTGTTGATCAATAAGATTTCTTTTCCAGTCTAGTCGGTCTATTTGCCAAAAGCCTAACCATAAGAAAATACTACCTAAGACAAGAATCAAGCTTAAAAAAGAATTTTTTTTTGCCATGCTAGGCCTGTGTATTTAAGGGGAGTGAAAGTACTGTGGTTAGTGAGACCTACCCCACCAATAGACCCACACAAACAAAAACAACCAAACAACATCAACGAAATGCCAATACCACGCGCTTATTTCAAAACCAACGTGATGTTTTGGTGTAAAATGTCCGTATAGTCCGCGCAGTAAACAAACAGACAGCATAATAACGCCAATAAGGACATGGAATCCATGAAATCCTGTCGTTATGTAGAAAATAGATCCAAAGATACTGTCCTTCAAGGAAAAGGAGGCATGTGCGTACTCTATTGCCTGTAAACTTAGAAAAATCAAACCTAGGGTCACAGTTAAAAGCAGACCTTTTTTAAAGCTAGGTCGGTCGTTTTCTAAAAGGCTTTGATGTGCCCAAGTGATAGTTGTTCCTGAAAGAAGTAAAAACAGTGTGTTTAGATAGGGTAGTCTAAAAGGGTTAATAGTTTCAATATTTTTAGGTGGCCATTGTCCTCCTATAATAGCCTTTGGAAAAAGACTGACATCAAAAAAGGCCCAGAAAAACCCTGCAAAAAACATGATCTCTGATATGATAAAAAGGACCATTCCTGTTCTTATACCATTTTGAACAGCCTTGGTATGTACTTTTTCGTGTTCTGCTTCATTTACCATGTC
>CAZQLR010000003.1:20470-24069 GCA_964594205.1 uncultured Alphaproteobacteria bacterium | reverse complement strand
GGTACTATATAGGCCTCTTCTTGCAGGAGCCTATCTAAAGCTCCAGTATGAAGCTGAAGATCATGACGGGTTTTAGTTGATGGTATGCGATTAATCAACGTATCAGTTATCTTACTACATATACCTGGGTAATTTCGGCTACTGGGATTGTCTTTTGCTGCACATGACCAATAATGTCGAAGTTCGTTACCTGGAGAAATGGATGTGGCGTACCAGCTCGCAATCATATCGTAGTTGCGGTTTTGTTTTCGGTATTCATACTGAGCTGCATCTACAAGCGTGACGGTAGCTTTAATACCTATATCCTTGAGGTTTCTTACAAAGGCCAGAGCCAGTTTTTGTTCTTCATTGGTGGAAACTACTATGTCAAAGCTAAATGGTTTTCCTGTTTGTATATTTGTCATAATGCTATTTTTCAAAACCCATCCAGCCTCTTTAAGAAGCTCTAGAGCTTTTCTTAGGTTAGCTCGCCTATCTTTCGATTTGGTTTTAAGAGGTGATTTAGCCAACTCTTCAAGATTTATGGAGGGGTCTATTGATTTTATAAGATCAACTTCTTCTGTTGAGGGAACTTCAGAAGCCATGAGATCTGTATTATCAAAGTAACTAAAATTGACCTTAAACCCTGGCATCACTTTTTGGGCGACAAAATGATTGTCAAAGACTAGTATGAGTGCTTGGCGCACAAGTTTACTGCTAAAAAGAGGTAGACGTGTATTAAAGGAAAATCCTCGCAAACCAACAGGTTTGTCATTAGTTAGAGTTGTCTTTTTTATTCGCCCATCTTTGTACAAAGGCCCTTGGTGGGAGTTATTCCATTTCTGAAGGGAGGCTTCTCTATAAACGTCGTGGTTGCCACCTTTAAAAGCTTGTAAAGCGGAGTTTGAATCACGATAGTAGTCATAGCGGATTTCGTCAAAATTATATCTACCCTTATTTACGGGAATATCCTTTCCCCAATAGTTGGGATCGCGCTCGTAGACAATGAAACGACCAGGTTCATAACTTTTTACTTTATAGGGGCCGCTTAGTGGAGGAGGTGTTTGTGACGGCTCATCAAATGTGTCTTTGTTTTGTTCTAGAAAACTTTTTGGGTAGATAATGGCTAGACCCATGATAAGGGGCATTTCTCTGTTGTAACCATCTTCTGTTTTTTTGAAAGTGAACTTTACTTTTCTTTTTCCTGTTTTTTCAGCTTTCTCAACTTGTTTGTAGTATAACCGTTGAACAGGTAGCCCCTTTGTTACTGTTGTTTCGTAGGTAGCTATAACATCTTCAGGTGTAACGGGGTTGCCATCTTTCCATTTAGCTTTGGGGTTTATAGAGAACTCTATCCACGACCGGTCATCAGCCATATCAACTTTTTCAGCCAAATTCCCATAGGTGCTAAAAGGTTCGTTAGGGGATCTATCGAGCAAAGTGTCTCCTAGCAAACCAAAACCATCTGGCGGTGTGCACTTGAAAGTCCTATTCATACAATCAAAGGATCCTATAGAAATTAGACGTAATTTTCCACCTTTGGGAGCATTAGGATTGGAAAAAGTATAATGTTCAAACGAAGAGGGGTTGCTGGGTTTGTCGTGCATGGAAACTCCATGAACGGGCCCAGACGAATGAGCATAGCAAAATGTAGAAAACAAGAAGAAGGAGATGGAAAAAAAGGCCTTGTACATCATATAATTTTACTTTGTGAGGTTTTGAAAAAAATCTGTTACGTTTCATCATCGTACTGAAAGAATGTATAGGAAAGTGTGATAGTGTCAACATCTTGCATTGATACATCATCCAGAATAGACGGATCTATGTAAAACAACACGGGCATATCAACTTCTTGGTGCGGTTGCAATGTTTGCTTGATAAAGCAAAAGCATTCTATTTTATTGAAAAATATGCCTGTTTTATCAGGGGTGACATTATAGGTAGACATGCCAGAAATGGGTCTGTCCGTCTTATTTTTGCATCGATACATGGCAAAGCCTTGCTCTCCTGGGCGTATTTTTACCTCTTTTTGGAGTGGAGTGAATTCCCAAGGTAGATTTTTTGCAACATCGGCATTAAAACGTATAGTGATAAACTTCTGGCCAATAGCACCAGGAGCAGGGTTTAGAGCAACTTGGGTGGTGCCTCCAAAGCCAGTTTTTTGACAAAACATCCTATAGAGAGGAACACTTGCGTAAGCAAGACCAAGCATACCAAGAATAACAGCACTTAGAAAAATCCCCGTATTCCTTCGTTGTCTGTGTTGATTATTATGGGGATAATGCTTAGGCACACAAAGACCTCAAGTTAATATTGGCTCATGCGGACCATGGCCATGCCGAAAACTAGGGCGACAAAAATCAACAGTAGCACTAGCATAAAACGATTTTTTTGACGAAGGGTGTTTAGTTGGTTCATATAGTTCTCACAGTGTTGATCAGTACTAAAATATATTGTCTATAGCCATACTTAGAAATAGGGCAAACAAGTAGAAAATAGTAAAGATAAAAAAACGTAAGGGCTCTATTTTTTCTTTAAGCAGAAGCCAAGAGCTTATTATGAAAAAACAGCCTAAGAAAAGGGCTGAAAAAGCATAAAATTGGTCCAAATAAAGGAAGTATACGGGTAAAAAAGACGAAGTAGCAGTTAGTAATGTATAGGCGAAAATGCAGCGGTATGTAAATTTCTTACCGTGTGTGTTGGGTAGAATAGGTATGTTGGCCCTTTGATAGTCTTTAGGCAAGTGCAGGCTTAACGCCCAGAAATGAGCAGGGGTCCATAGAAATATTATAGTAAAAAGAAGCCAAGGAAACAAATGCCAGCCAGGATCAACTGCCTGCCAGGCAACCACAGGTGGTAAGGCTCCTGCAGTTCCTCCAAAAACAATGTTCTGTGAAGTTAGAGGTTTCAATAACATCGTGTATATGACGGCGTAAAATACAATGGTCACAGCTAACCAGAAGGCTGCTTGAGGCGTTGTCGAAAGTCCCAACAAGATAATGGCAATGAAACTTAAGGATATACCCATTGCAAGAGCATCAGAGGGTGAAATAAGGCCGCTTGGTAGAGGTCGATTCTTTGTTCTGGCCATAAGAGCATCAGTAGACTTTTCATACCACATGTTTAAGCAGCCAGCTGCTCCGGCTCCTAATGCGATGGAAAATATAGCAAGAAATTTCAAATAAGGGTGCAGAGTTCCAGGTGCTAAAAGCATAGAAATTAGGGCCGTAAAAATGACAAGAACCATTACTCGCGGTTTCAAAAGCGAGATATAGTCTTTGGGTGTTGCTGCACTTGTGTGGAAAAGAAAAGAGGGGCGCGCGTAGCTATTTTGTTTTTTAGAAAAAATAGATTTAGCCATAAGATTACGGTCACTTCACTTTTGGTAAATAACTAAATGTATGATAGGGCGGTGGAGAAGCTATTTTCCATTCGAGAGTTGTTGCACCCTCTCCCCAGGGGTTAGCAGGAGACTTTATACGATCGTAAAATGTTTTCCAAATAATGTAAAAAAAGAGGAAGACGCTTAAACTTACGATAAAGATGCCCATGGATGAGACAAAGTTCCATGGGGTAAAGGCATCCGGATAATCAGGGACACGTCTGGGCATGCCTGAAAG
>CAZQLR010000003.1:0-20370 GCA_964594205.1 uncultured Alphaproteobacteria bacterium | reverse complement strand
GTGAGTCCGCCAATTGTAAATAAGTAAATAAAGCCAGTGGCAAAAAGCATAGGTGTTTTAAAATCTATGGATCCACCCCACATGGTAGCAAGCCAGCTAAAAACTTTGATGCCCGTAGGAACAGCTATAATAAGTGTAGCTAATGTAAAATAGGCATTTGTATCAACGCTCAAACCCACAGTAAACATATGGTGAGCCCACACAACGAAGCCAACAACGCCTATGGAGACCATAGCATAAGCCATACCTAAATATCCAAATACAGGTCGATTAGAAAAAGTTGATATTATTTGGGATATAATACCAAATGCGGGCAATATCATAATATAGACTTCCGGGTGACCAAAAAACCAGAACAAATGTTGAAATAAAACAGGATCTCCTCCATGTGAAGGTACAAAAAAAGCTGTGGAGAAGTTTCGGTCAGTGATGAGCATAGTTATAGCGGCGGCCAACACTGGAACGGACAAAAGAAGCAGAAAAGATGTTATAAGCATAGACCAAACGAATAGAGGCATCTTATGGAAGGTCATGCCTGGACAACGCATGTTAAAAATAGTTGTAATAAAGTTAATGGCACCCAGCAATGAAGAGGCGCCAGCAAGATGAAGACCAAACAGCATGAAATCTACCGACATGCCATTTTGACCAAAATCCTTACCACTAAGAGGTGGATAGAGTGTCCATCCAGTGCCGGCACCCACATCAATAAAAAAGGCCATGACCATCAATATCAGTGAGGGAACAAGTAGCCAAAAACTTATATTGTTTAGCCTGGGGAAAGCCATATCTGGTGCACCTATAAGTATGGGGACAAACCAATTGCCAAACCCTCCAATAAGTCCTGGCATAACAACAAAAAAAACCATTAACAAACCATGCATGGTCATGATGACGTTGTACAATTGATAGTTATCTCCAAGAACGGGGCTTCCTGGTTGCATAAGCTGCATCCTGATAATGAAAGAGAGAGCACCGCCGAGTATGGCGCAGCCTATGGAAAAGATAATATAAAGAGTTCCTATGTCCTTATGATTAGTGGAAAACAACCATCGTTGCCACCCTTTGGGCGTGTAGTTATGGGATTCTACTAAATCCTGTTTGCTGACTTCAAGTTGTTGTGTTTCGGTCATGGATTTCCTCAAGTATCTAGATCATAATTGGGTCTGTGAGCGCTGTTGCTGAACCCAGCTGGTGAATTCTTCCTTTGTAACAGCTTTGATTTCTATAGGCATAAAGCCATGGCCAGGGCCGCATAGTTCGGAACACTGTCCAAAATAAGTTCCTGGTTCATTAATGCGTAGCCATGTTTCATTTAACCTTCCTGGAACGGAATCTTTTTTTATGCCCAAAGATGGTACCGTCCAACTATGAATGACATCATCAGATGTCGTGATTATACGAACAGTCGTATCTATTGGTAATGTAACGGGGTTGTCCGTTGATAATAATCTGTATTGGCCAGGTTTAAGATCTGAGTCGTTAACCATGTAACTATCAAAAGCTATGCCTTCATTGTCTGGGTATTCGTATGACCAATACCACTGATGTCCTACAGCTTTGAGAGTCATATCAGCTTGCGGGACAATATCCATAAAATAGAGGAGCTTTAAAGAGGGGTACATCATATACAAGATTATTCCCAGAGGTATAAGAGTCCAAGTGATCTCTAGTGGCAAATTGTGTGATGTTTTAGATGGTGTTTCATTGTATTTTTTTCTGAATCTGGTGATGATGTAAAGCATCAAAATGCCAACAACAATGGCTATAAAAAACTGAATGCCCACCAAAAAGTTATGAAAGCTTGTCACCTGCAACATGGCAGGGGATTGGGCTTTTTGAAACCCCATTTGCCATCTTTCAGGAAAACCACTCGCACAAACAGAACCTGCTACAAAAACTAGGAAAGCGGAGAGTGAGCCTAGCAACCTATAATTTCTTAGGTTTTTTCTGTAGAGCATATTCGTATATAGCACTTGTTTTTGACGTTGTTATGTTACATAAATACATAGCATATATAAGGCGTTAACCCTAGTGATAAAAATCCCTTGTTGGCTTTGTGTTCTCGCTGCCATTTTTATTATGTACGTCAAAACAATGCAATATACCTTAATAACAAAGGGAGCAGTCTTATGACCACTACGGCTCATACAATATTCTTTGAAAAACAGCGTCTTGATAGACTGAAAGCGGAGAACCTTGTCAAGTCGGGATTGATAGGCATGCAAGATGGTGAGTTGTTCTTAGAATATACGCAAACGGAAAACTTATTGTTTGAAGATGGTAGTATGAAAACTGCGAAGTTTGATATCAACCAAGGCTTTGGACTTAGGGGGGTGGTAGGTGATCGTCAAGGGTATGCACACAGTGCTGAAATATCGGAGTTTGCACTCCAAAAGGCGTGCCAGACAACACAAGCTGTGCGTCAGGGCTACGAGGGCACAATGGCTCTTAAACTTGAAAAGGCAAATCATAATCTGTATACGGCAAAAAACCCTCTGGAGTTAGTGAGTTTTGACGAAAAAGTAAGATTGTTGGAAAATATTAACGCCTATGCAAGAGACTTAGAGAACAGTGTTTCTCAGGTTTCTATTAGCTTTGCAGGTAAATGGCAGGTAATAGGGTTGTTGCGTCCAGATGGTCAGTGGATGGAGGATATACGACCTATAGTAGGTTTATATGTGACCGTGGTTACAAAGAAAGGAAATCGTTTGGAATTTGGTCGTCATGGAGGCGGGGGGCGTATGACTTATGGCAAATTCTTAAAAGAAGATAACTGGAAACACTATGTACATGAAGCTCTCCGACAGTCGTTACTCAACCAAGAGGCTGTACCTGCGCCTGCAGGTGTTATGTCAGTGGTTTTGGCTCCAGGTGAACCAGGTACTTTATTACATGAAGCTGTTGGCCATGGATTAGAAGGCGATTTTAATAGGAAAGCGCTGTCTGTTTTTTCTAATAAGATAGGAAAAAGAGTGGCATCATCCTGTGTTACGGTAATAGACGATGGGACCATAAAAAATAGGAGAGGTACGCTCAATTTTGATGATGAGGGGTCTCCGACAGACCGTAACATTCTGATTGAAAATGGAGTCTTGAAGGGGTATATGCAAGACAGGCTTAATGCAAGGCTTATGGGGTTGAATGTTACGGGTAATTGTCGACGAGAGAGTTATGCGAGTTTACCTATGCCTCGTATGACTAACACTTTTATGGCGAATGGTAGTTATGATCCTGAAGAAATCATCGCTAGCGTAGACAAAGGTCTTTATGCTGTAGATTTTTCTGGAGGACAAGTCGATATCGTTAATGGTAACTTTGTCTTTTCTACGACTGAGGCTTACCTCATTGAAAATGGGAAAATAACAGCACCTGTTAAGGGTGCTACTCTAGTAGGGAATGGGCCAGATGTCATGACTAAGGTTAGGATGGTTGGTAACGATCTTGCTCTTGATCCGGGATGGGGGATGTGTGGCAAGAATGGTCAGGCGGTTCCTGTAAGCGTGGGGCAGCCGACGGTATTGGTCGAAGGTATGACCGTTGGGGGAACCCAAATCTAAAGACTACCTCTGATAATATAAATTTGCTATGAAAGCAAAAGAGAACGTTACCACAAGCGCAAATACATATATTTGGAACTAGGATAAAAATGATGACGACTATACCACCACTTGAAAAGGCGAATGTAACCGTAGATGAACAAGAAAGAAATACATCTTCGCATAATCCGTATCGTCAGGTTCGTTTAGATAAATGTCAAAAAATACGTGAAATGGGCTTGAACCCATACCCTTATCGTTTTGAGACAACGCATTGTGCTCGGGCGGTGCAGGATAAGTATTCTTATCTTGAAAAGGCAGAAGAAAGTGGTGATGCTGTGCGTATTGCAGGGCGTGTTATGTCGAATCGTAATAGTGGTATGTTTATTGATTTGCAAGACACATCAGGTAAGGTGCAAATTTTTCACCATAAAAGTCATTTAAATGAAGAACAGTTGGCCCTTGTAAAATTGCTTGATATTGGCGACATTGTAGGGATTGAAGGCAAAGTTCGTCGAACACCAAGAGGCGAGATAACTGTAGATGTAAGTAATATCGAAATTTTAAGTAAAGCGATGCTGCCTCTTCCAGAAAAATATCATGGGATAACGGATCGAGAGCTTAAGTACCGTCAAAGATATGTTGACCTTATAATGAACGAGGAAACTCGTGAGCGATTGCGTAACCGTTCTAGGATTATTCACGGTATACGAGACTTCTTGATGAGTGAGGGTTATTTAGAAGTTGAAACTCCTATGTTGCACCCTATCCCTGGAGGAGCAACGGCCAAACCTTTTATAACACATCATAATACGCTAGACATGCCATTGTATTTGCGTATAGCACCAGAGCTTTATCTAAAGAAACTCATAGTTGGAGGGCTTGCTGATAAAGTCTTCGAAATAAACCGTTGTTTTAGGAATGAAGGTATTTCCACACGCCATAACCCAGAGTTTACATCTGTAGAGCTTTATGCAGCGTACCAAGATTACAATGATATGATGGCTATAACAGAAAAACTTGTTATTAAACTGGTGCAGGATATACATGGCACAACAACTTTAAAGTATGGTGAGGAAGATATTAATTTTTCTGGTCCATGGAAAAGAGCCTCCATGTGTGAATTGGTAAAAGAGGCTACAGGTGTTGATTTTCTTTCACTAGATGCAGGTCAAGCTAGGGCTAAAGCAAAAGAAATGTATGTTGATGTAGACAAGAATGCCTTATGGGGGAAAGTTGTGGAAGAAGTTTTCGGGGAAAAAGTAGAGCCTAATCTTGTCCAGCCTACCCATGTTACAGACATGCCCTTAGATATATCTCCTTTGGCGAAAATTCATCGTGATGACAATCGTTTGACCGAACGTTTTGAAACTTATGTTGCACGGTCAGAGATTGCCAATGCATTTTCTGAGTTGAATGATCCAGAAGATCAAAAAAGACGTTTTGATGCACAAATGGTAGCACGTGAGGCTGGTGATGAGGAAGCACAGTGTATGGATGAAGACTTTTTGACGGCTTTGGATTACGGCATGCCTCCTACTGGTGGTTTAGGGATAGGGATAGATCGTCTGGTTATGATGCTTACGGATGCACAGAGTATCAGGGATGTTATAGCTTTTCCAACTTTGAGACAGAAATAGTTAACTATGGAAAATGTTGCTAAGCATCATTATGAAAGAGGGGGAATTAAAGATATTGGTTTCACCGTATCTTTTCTTATTTTTGGTGTTTGTTATTTGATGAATGCAGTGGATAGGCCTTTTGCCGTTCCAGATGAGGCTCGTTACGTAGAGATAGCTTTGGAAATGGCCAGGAGCGGAGATTTCATAACCCCCTATCTTAACGACATTAAGTATTTTGAAAAACCACCCTTATTTTACTGGATACAGGCTATTATTTTTCAGGTTTTACCAATTAATGGATTTTCTGGACGCTTAGGGTTGGGGTTGTTTTCTTTGGCTACTTTGTTCGTTGTGTACAAAGGGATGTGGCGGCTTACTAAAGAGGTTCGTGTTTCTTGGCAAAGCATGGTTATTCTAGGGACTTCGTTGTTCTTTTTTGCCATGGGACATTTGGTGACCTTAGATATGGGGTTTACTTGCTGTGTTACTTTGTCACTAATGGCTTTTATAGTGGGGCATTATACGGATCCTGATACTGAAAACAATCAAAGACAGAGACGGAGGTGGATATGGCTGTCAGCTTCTGGGACAGCTTTAGCTGTTTTAGCTAAGGGGTTAGCAGGCTTGGCGTTACCATGTATTGTTATAGCCGTTTGGTTAACGATGGTAGGGAGGTGGTCTAAACTTTTTCCTCTGTATCTACCCTCGAGTTTAGGTATATTTTTCTTGTTGGTATTGCCATGGCACTTGGCTGTTGCCTATAAAAATCCAGAATTTGCCTGGTTTTATTTCGTTCAGGAACATTTTTTGCGCTATACCACGTCCGTTCATAGGCGATCAGGACCATGGTGGATGGGAATTTCCTCTTTGTTGTTAGGTCTTACACCTTGGGGATGGATTTTTTTGCATCGGGGCGTTCTTTTTGTGAAAGGTATTTTATGTTCTTCAAGTGAAAATTTGACAAAGTACAAAATCGATAAAAAGGGATCGTTGTCATTATTTTTCTTAATATGGACAGTCTGTATAGTTGGTTTTTTTAGTATTTCTGATTCTAAGCTTGTACCCTATTTTTTGCCAGCTTTGCCAGGTGCTGCCATGTTTACGGCTTTACAGATGAAGAATGATGGTCAGCAGTGTTCGCATCATTTTACGGACTTTTTAGGACAGGGCATTTTATTTGTAATTCTTGGTGCAAGTTGTTTAGCCGTGCATGTTTTGGGGGCCCAGACCCATTGGTATAAAGCTTATGTTTTTCTTGTTTTAGGTGTTATTTTTTGTCTTTGTGCGGCTTCCTATTTTTTGCGTTTGAAAAGAACGCTGCCTTATAACGAAGTCTTTAGACTGACGTCATTTATAGGGTTGTTATTGTGTTTGGCGGTTTATTGGATTGGTCCTCTTTTTCAGCGTCCAGATTCGAGAAAGCTCGTAGAAATTGTAAAAAATATTGATCCGGATCGGGTATATCAATATGCAACTTATATCTATGACTTTCCTTTGTACTTAGGTAAAACGACACCACTTATAGAATGGAAAGGTGAAATGGCATATGGACTTGATTACCACACGCGGCCTACTACTCCATACAGAACAGTGAAAAGTGTTTTTCAAGAGATTGAGCAAGGGAAGCTATCTACATGCCTAGTTATGAAAGCTTATGCCTTGGACTACCTTGCATCAAAGCCTTCTGATTTCAAAAAAGTAGTTCCACCATATGGGGTTATTTGTTATAACCTTCAGCATCAACGAGATGGGTCAGATGTTCATAAATAGTTTGTTTGTAATTGCTGTCGTTGTTTTTAACTCTGCAGCTATGTTGCTTTTGAAGCGTGGGTCTATGTATTTTTCAGGCGGACCGTTGCTGGCTTTGCAAACTTTTTGTAACTGGCAGGGCTGGTTGTTTATCGGTGGAGCAATATTTTTTTATGTAGCCAGTTTAATTGTGTCTGTCTTGGCCCTTACGCGTATGGAAGTTAGCTTTTTTAAC
Organism: uncultured Alphaproteobacteria bacterium; assembly: GCA_964594205.1. GTDB lineage: Bacteria > Pseudomonadota > Alphaproteobacteria > 16-39-46 > JAJRRM01 > CAZQLR01. Next base: position 13,225 of record CAZQLR010000003.1, on the reverse strand, counting down.
CCGTTTATTTCCCTTACATTTATCATGACGGCATTAGGTGGGGCCTATTTTTATCATGAATCTTTAGGTCTACTGAGGCTGATGGGCATCTTTACCATTATGATAGGGGTTGTCTTGGTAGCCCAAAGCTCGAACTAGGGATGTGTCATGGAACGTGCTGATGATAAAAATTTTAATGAGTCAGAAAAAACACTTCGTTTGAGAAAAGATTTTTTGTCTTTTGCTAAACCATCTCTGGATGAAAGAGAACTTGAAGAGGTTGCTCAGGTTTTACAGTCTGGTTGGCTGGCGACAGGACCAAAAGTAAAGGTGTTTAGGCAAGGTCTTGCAAGTTACATTGGTATTGATAAGGAAAATGTTTTTCTGGTGTCTAGTGGTACCAGTGCTTTGTATATGGCTCTTAAAGTTATGGACCTTCAGCCAGGTGATGAGGTTATAACAACACCTCTTACTTTCGTAGCGACGGCCAATGCCATTGTTCTTGCTGGAGGTGTGCCAGTTTTTGCGGATATAGACCCGTCTACTTTTAACCTCGATATCAAAGAGGTGGAGAAGAAAATAACGCCCAAAACCAAAGCTATTTTACCGGTGCATTATGCTGGTTTGCCATTGGATTTGGATGACTTATATCGTCTGGCAGAGAAGCACAATTTGGTTGTAATAGAAGATTGTGCCCACGCTATAGGTGCTGATTATAAGGGACGAAAGCTAGGTTCTTTCGGCCATATGCAAATTTTCAGCTTTCATCCTAACAAAGTGATGACGACAGGCGAAGGTGGTGCTCTTCTCTGTCATGACCGGAAATACCATGATCGACTGCAGGCCTTATCTTTTCATGGTATTGACCGAAGCGTATATAATCGTTTCTCCAAAGAAGGTTCGCAGGTTTATGATGTTCTTGAGCCTTCTTTGAAGCATAATATGAATGATCTTCAAGCTGCTATAGGTATGCAACAACTAGGGAAACTGGATACGTTTTTACAAAAACGTTCAGCCTTAGCTAGAGTATATTATGATGCTTTGGCTGATAGAGAGGATATTAAGTTACCTGACCAGCCAATTTATGATCACAGACATGGTTGGCATTTGCTGCTTGCGTGTATACAATCAGGCTCTGGTATGGATAGAGATGAGTTTATGTACCGTTTGAAAGAATACAATATTGGTACAGGACTTCACTATACGCCTGTACATCTTTTTAGCTATTACCAAAAAGCTTATGGTTATGGTTGGGGGGATTTCCCCCACACTGAGGCTGTCGGAGCAAGTGTTTGTAGCTTACCGTTATTCCCTGATATGACGGAGTCTGACGTTTTGTATGTGGTTGAAGTTGTGAAAAAGATTCTTAATAAAGGGAAGGAAAATAGTTAATGAAAAATCCGTATTTTTCTATTGTTATCCCTGTGTATAATGAAGAAGATGTTTTGCCGAATCTTTATGAGCGACTTGTTTCTTCTGCACAAAGCCTTGGTAAAAGTTATGAAATTATATTTGTAAATGATGGAAGCTCTGATAAGAGCTTAGCGTATCTTCAAATATTACATAAAAAAGATCCTAAACATGTACGTATTGTGGATTTATCGGCTAACGTTGGTCAATATCAGGCTATTGTTGCGGGTTTTGCGCACGTTTCTGGAGAATATACTATTATTATGGATGCAGATTTACAAAACTACCCTGAAGATATGGTTAGGCTTCTGCCAGCTATTGAAGATGGTGCTGATTATGTAGGAAGTTTCCGTGAAACGCGTGAAGATTCTTTCTGGCGCGATATTGTGTCTAAAACCAATAATATTGTGCGTCGCAAAATCACGGGTATAAACATGACGGATCATGGGTGTATGCTAAGAGCGTTTCATCATGATGTTGTGCGTGGTGTTGTTGAAAGCGCAGCCACAAGTCCTTTTGTTACATTGGAGGCGTATAGGTTTGCTCGTAATCCTAAGGAAATAGGTGTGAGGCATGCTGATCGACAAGAAGGAGACTCGAAGTATAGTTTGAGAGATCTTTTTAGTATATTTTTTGACTGGCTGACCCATTTTAGTGAAGTTCCTCTCTATCTGTCACTTTGGGTGGGGTTGTTCGTCGCAACCATAAGTGGTTGTTTTGGGATATGGAGTTTATATGATTATGTTATGACGGCATCAGAACGTTCTATTTCGTCTGGTCTTGTAAGTTTAGGCTTTATGCTTGGTAGTTTTATCTTGATTGGCTTGGGCCTCCAAGGTATGTATTTAGCCCGGATGTATAAGGCTACAACGAAAAAAGCTCCCTATATTGTGAGAAAGTTTTATAAAACAGAAACCTCCTAAGAAGAAAAGGATAAGAATATGACGGAAAAAAAAGTTTTAATCTTGGGGGTTAATGGTTTCATTGGCCATTTCCTTGTTGATCGTATTCTTAGGTCTACGAATTGGCAGGTTTATGGCATGGACGTAGCGTCAGATAAGCTTTTTGACCATCTGAATAATCCGAACTTTCATTTTATTGAAGGCGATATTACGGTTAACAAAGAATGGATTCAGTATCATATCAAGAGGTGTGATGTCATTTTGCCGCTCGTTGCCATAGCAACGCCGGCATTGTATGTGAAGGAGCCCCTTCGTGTTTTTTCCTTAGATTTTGAAGCTAATCTTGAGATTATTCGTCATGTGGTTGCCCATAAAAAACGTTTAATTTTTCCTTCCACCTCTGAGGTTTATGGTATGTCGGAGGATTTGCCCTTTAACGAAAACACTAGCCGTTTAGTGTTGGGGCCTATAAATAAACAACGTTGGATTTACTCTTGTTCAAAACAGCTCCTTGATAGGGTTATATATGCTTATGGTGTTGAGGAAAACTTGGACTATACATTAATTCGTCCCTTTAACTGGATTGGTCCTCGGTTGGATAACATTAACGAAGAGAAAGAAGGTTCAACAAGGGTTTTGACTCAGTTTATTGGCAATATTATTCGTAAACGCTCTATTAAGCTTGTCAATGGTGGTGAGCAATGTCGTTCTTTTACATTTATTGAAGATGGTATTGATGCCATGATGACAATCATTGAAAATAAAGATAATTGCGCGTCTCAGAAGATATTTAATCTTGGCAACCCTGATAATAATTATTCAATTAAAGAACTTGCTGAAAGAACTTTGGATATTGCTTCCACTTATGCAGGGTATGAGCAGGCTAGAAAAACAACACCGTTGGAAATTGTTACACCTGATTCTTATTACGGTAAGCATTATGAAGATACACAAGCACGTGTTCCTGATATAACAATTGCCAGAGAATGTTTAGGGTGGGTGCCTAAAACATCTCTAGATGAAGCTTTGAAAATAACGCTAGATTATCATCTCCGTCATCCAGCAGAAGACCTTGGCGATGAAACACAGATGAGCTGAACTCTTTCTGTGGTTGAGGAGTAGATCTGTCTTTTGCCTTGTATGAGTATGGATTTTTTCTATGTTCTGCCAAAAAGGGACTCTAAATCATTGAGTTTAAGCTTTACATACGTAGGGCGACCGTGATTACATTGCCCGGCAAAAGGTGTTTGTTCTATTTGACGTAAGAGAGCGTTCATTTCTTGAATAGTTAAACGTCGACCAGATCTAACGCTTGCATGACAGGCCTTAGTAGCAAGATGTTTAAATATTTTATCTGTCAACGTATCTGGGGCTTGGTTTTTTACAAGGTCATCCCCAATGTCTTGCATCAAACTTTTAACAGGTATCTTACTGTCCAGAATAGCAGGAACTTCTCTTACTAAAATACCTTCTTTACCAAAAGGTTCGATTTTGAGCCCCAGTTTTTCCAATATATTTTTGTTTTCTATAAGTGTTTCAACTGCTTTTTTCTCGAGATCCACAACTTCTGGTGATAAAAGAGCTTGACGTAGAACACCCTCTTTGGAAAGTTGTTTTTTTAGTTTTTCATAAACAATACGCTCATGAGCTGCATGCTGGTCTACTAAGACTAGACCATCAGCTGCCTGGGCCACAATGTAGGTTTGGTGAACTTGAGCCATAGCAAAGCCTAGAACTGGCTGTTCTGTTGAAGAAGAGTTGAAGTGCTGCTGATTTTCTTCAAGAGACGAAGTACAAAGGTCTACAGCATCAGAAGTAGCTACGGCTTGTATGTCAGATGCAGGGAATAATTGGTTATGTGAGGATGATGTGACAGGAGAAAAAGATTGAGGGTATAAGGGTTTCTCACGAGCATAAACAGCGTTGGGACTTATGTTATTTTTAAAAGATGACGATGGGTGTAAAGGGTGGGATGGCACGTTTTTGGGTGCTTGTGCTGTGGCACTGTTTGATAGATGTGGATCGTTATTTGAGTCATTTATAAATTTGGATTGCATTTGGTCTGCAATAGTTGAAGAAGTTTTGTGAGCTCCTTTTTGTAGAGCCTCAAACAAAGTACGACCGATGAGCTGGCGTACTGCCTGTGGTTGACGGAAGCGCACCTCTGCTTTGGCTGGATGAACATTTACGTCAACCTCTTCAGATGGCAGCTTAAGGTGTAGAACTAGCATAGGATGGCGGTCTTTAGCGAGATAATCTTGGTAGGCTTGGCGAATAGCACCAGCAAAAAGCTTATCGCGAACAGGACGTTGGTTTACAAAAACGTACTGATGGGATGCTTGTGATCTGTTCATGGTAGGTAGACCTGCTAAGACTTGAGCTTGCATGCTGTTGGGTGGAGATTCATGGAATAATGAATTTTCAACAAAGTCTTTTCCTAATAGTGAAGATGTACGGCTGCGCAAAGCAGCTTCTATATCCTGATCATTGAGACCGTGCCAACGTGCTAGTTCTCTATCATTGTGTCGCAAAATTATGCTAACACGAGGGTGAGCCATAGCTAAGCGCATTAACATGTCATGACAGTGATTGTATTCTGTGGCATCTGTTCTTAGAAATTTCAAGCGCGCTGGTGTTGCATAAAACAAATCTTTAACTTCGACGGTGGTACCCTCTGCACAGGGGGTTGGCTTTATGGATTCCTTCTTTCCTCCTTGAACTTCAATAGACCATCCGTCCGTTGTATTTTTTTGCTTAGACGTTATCTTTAGGCGGCTTATGGAACCAAGGGCAGGCAAAGCTTCTCCTCTAAACCCCAAAAAATTAATGTTTTGGAGATCGCATTCTGGAAGCTTAGAGGTAGCATGACGTTCAAGGCATAAAGATAAATCGTCACGACACATGCCTTTACCATTATCTACTACGCTAATAAGGCTTTTCCCTCCGTTGCGTAAACTGATGACTAAAGACGTTGCTTCTGCATCTAGGGCGTTTTCCACTAATTCTTTCAAAACAGATGCTGGTCGTTCCACTACTTCACCAGCTGCAATTTGGTTAATTAAATTTTGTGACAAGCGTTGAATGACCATGGAATAATCTCAGTTTAAAAAGGTTTTTGTTAGCTTTTTCCCATACTCTACGGCTGGTTGATCAAAGGCATTAAGCCCCCAAAGCTCTGCCTGCAGCGCAGTTTCTATCATCCAGTTAAGCATAACGGCGCCCAAGGGTTCTACAGAAAAATTGTCTGTGTGAATAACACGTAAGGGGTAGCCTTTCTCTATAAGCGTTCGTACGGTAGCCCAGGCTTCTGTTTCTATCAGTTGACCAAGAGTGTGTTGGTTGAGGTACTGCAGGTCTGGGTCTTGAGTTGATAAAGGCGTACTCTTCCCATAAGACTTAGAAATTAAAATAGTGAAAAGTTTATCTTGAGGACCATCTAAAAACATTTGTAAAAGACTATGTTGGTCTTGGGTTCCCAACGAGCCAATAGGCATAGTACCTAAACCATTTTTCCCCAAAGATTCAGCCCAAAGTTGTGTGAACCAGTCTGGTACGTAGCGCCAGGCATCTCCATAAATCATGGTTACTACGCTTTTTATATTATGAAACTTGGCTAAGGCCGTATGCATTGTCAAAAACGAAGCGAATGGAGGGTTATCACTCTTCATAATATGGTTAAGGGTTTTTTCTACACCACATTGAAACAAAGAGGCATCTCCGCCGCCAAGGATATAGGGAGAGAGGCCAACTTTAGAAAGGACAGAAAATCTTCCCCCAAGCAATTTATCATGATCCAAGCAGTGTAGATTATTCTCTTTTGCTAGCCGTGTAAGAGGGCTGTCTTTGGGTTCCGTTATGCACAAAATATGATTTTTCAATGATGTTTTTCCAATCTTGTTGGAGAGCAGTTCTATTGTGAAAAGAGTTTGAGCCATGGTTTCTGGCGTAGATCCAGACTTGCTGATAAGCAAAATGCCAAGATTCTTGAAATTTTTACGTTTTTTTAAGAGTTCAAAAGGTTTGGGATCTACGTTATCCAAAAAAACAATTTCTCGTTTAGCTGCCGAATCGTAGTGCAGTGTTTCATAGAGAGCTTTTGCCCCTAGGCTCGAACCGCCTGTTCCCAAAACTAAAATAGTACTGAAGTCTTCTGCCCAAACGTCAAGGGAGTTTTTCAATGGCTTTAGTGGTTCTGGTGTAGTTGCGAAGTTCATAAACCTCCAGCTTGAGAAATTCTCTTTCTTTTTTTCAGCGAGAATTTTAGCTATTTTTTGATTGTAGGTATTTTGTACCGTGCACAGGTCAGAAGATTTAGGAAACCAAAGGTACTGCTCTCCTAAGTCGTAAAAATTTTCCGCATAGGTGGACACGGGAAGACCAAAGACTTCAATAGGGTTTAAAGGGGGTGAGATAGGTTGTTCTAGTGTTTTCATGGCTATACGCGCTCTATGCGGCTGGAGCTGGCTTGTTAGTACTCCATGGTGTTGTCTGATCAGCAGGTGATGTATCATCTTGATCTACTGGTTGCTGATTATCAAGTTCCTGCATTTCGCTTTTGTTTTTCTCGTCACCGTTAAAATAATGCTGTTCCTTGTGGGGATCTATAATATCTTCGGTAGGTTTTTTCTTTTTTTGCCAAAAAAGCATTTTTTCAACTAATGTTTTTTTATGTGGGTGAAAAACACCGGCTTCTTCATCGACAATATTGCGAATGTTAGACGTTGCTTTCGCGTCCTCCGGTGTCAAATCTCGCGTAGCTCTTTGAACTAGTTTAGATTTTTTTTCCGTTGTTTCATTTGTTGGATCGTCTTTCCTTTGTTCTTTACTATTTTCTAGTATATCTAAGTCACCGGTCATGACAGTGGCTGCAGCATGACGAGATTGGCGTTGTTCCTTTGTCGCATTTTTTTCAAGGGGAGGTTTTAAATTAAAATCGGGAGGAAGGCTTAGAGGTGCACGGCTTACAACTTGGTATTCATCTGGTGCGTTTTTCTCAAATCCCAGGGTTTTTTTCACATTTGAGCAGCCAGACAAGGTCATAAGACATCCTATCAACGTCAAGGCTATATTTCTTCGTACGTTTTTTTTCATAAAGTATCTCCTTAAAAAGTTTCTGCTAGTTTTTAAAAAGCTTATAGGCAAGCCAAAGGCCTCCGATAGTAATAGAGGCATCAGCAATGTTAAAGGCAGGCCAGTGCAGAGATCCCCAGCAGGTGTTTTTTATATAAAAATCAAAGAAATCTACAACAGCACCGTACCTAAATCTATCTATTATATTGCCAATGGCACCTCCTACAATAAGGATCAAGGGCCAGGCTTGGCTAGATGCTCTATGGCGCCATAACCAGTTTATAACGATACCCAAAAGAATACCGATAACTGTATAAAGCCACCAGGTTGTACTGGTTTGATTGAAAAGGCCAAAAGAAATGCCTCGGTTCCAAACAAGTTTTAATGTAAAGAAAGAGGTGATATGTATGGGTAGTTCGTGCTGAGCATGCAAAGTAAGAACGCAAGACTTTACAATTTGATCTAAACCTACTACGGCTAAGATAGAGACAAACATGAGAGTCCAGCGATTTTTCATGTGAAACCTTTATATTCAATAGGTTCAGAAGTTAAACTTTCTTTTGTTGTTTTACAACGTCAGCGCACCTAGGGCAAACATCTTGATACTTTTTGTCTAACCCAACAGCATGTGATATATTCCAGCAACGTTCGCACCTTTTTCCCTTTGCTTGGTTGACTATAACACCAAATGTTTTGTCGTCTGGTAGAACGAAGGCTTCTTCAGGGACAGGTCCCTCCATTAGTGAAGCTTGTGAGACTATTGCTAGTTCAGTTAGATCTATACCCTCTAAATACTGTAGGTGTTCATAAGCTCCATATAGAGTAATTTCAGCTTGCAAACTAGATCCTATAAGGCCGTCGTGACGAGCTTTTTCTAGGGCGCCTGTCATAATACGTCTAGCACGACGAAGACGTTGCCATTTTTGGTCAAGTTCTGCGGACTCCCAGAAAACAGGCGCAGGCTTGACAGTTTCTTGGAAAATGCTCTTTTTTGCGCTGTTTTTGTTTTGTTGTTCCATCCAAGAAAGATAGACTTCTTCAGCTGTAAAACTCAAAATAGGTGCCATCCATCTTGTTAGATAGTAAAGAATTTCATTCATAATAGTGCGAGCGGCTCTGCGGCGAATGCTGTCTTTTGCGTCGCAGTACAAAGAGTCCTTGCGAATATCAAAATAAAAAGCAGATAAGTCTACAGAACAGAAAGTATGAATAGAGACAAGAAATTCCTGAAAGTTAAAAGTAGAGCACGCTTGGTCAAATTTCTGACTCAAATTGTAGAGCCTGCTAAGAATATAGTGTTCTAATTCAGGTAGGTCTTCATAAGGAAGACGCTCTTCATTATTAAAACCATCTAAGCTGCCTAGAAGATAACGAAAAGTATTACGGAACCGTCGGTACAGATCCTGTTGGGAGCGTAGAATATCTTTGCCTATTCGTAAATCCTCTCGGTAATCGGAATTAACAACCCATAGTCTCAATATATCAGCACCATGTTCTTTTAGGATGGTATCTAGTGATACGACATTACCCACAGATTTGGACATTTTGAGTCCTTTATCATCCAGAACAAAACCATGCGTTAAGACAGATTTGAAAGGGGCACATCCGCGTGTTCCAACAGCCTCAAATAAGGAGGACTGAAACCAGCCTCTGTGTTGATCAGAGCCTTCCACATACAAGTCTGCAGGCCACGTTAGATCTTTGTGTTTTTCGAGCACGAATGCGTGAGTACAACCACTATCAAACCAAACATCCACAATATCTCTGCTCATGGTATAAAGGGATGGGTCTGTAACTAGGCCTTCAAGGAAGTCCATAGGTTCTTTTTCGTATAAAATATCAGTTCCATGCTGACGTACAGCATTTAAAATGCGTTGATTAACTTCCTGGTTGCAGAGAATGTCGCCTGTATGGTTATGGGTAAAGAATGGTAAAGGAACGCCCCAAAAACGTTGTCGTGATAGACACCAATCTGGTCTACTCTCAACCATAGATTTAATACGATTTTTACTTTGTTCAGGTATCCATTTTACGGTATCTATGGCCTTTAGAACTTTTTCTCTCAGGCCATTTTTTTCCATAGACATGAACCATTGGGGCGTAGTCCTATAAATCAGTGGTGCTTTTGATCGCCAAGAGTGGGGGTAACTATGAACAATTTTATGTACGCTTAGAAGGTTATCTGCTTGGGATAGGTATTGAAGTATAATTGGGTCAGCTTTGAAGACATGTATACCATTGACAAGTGGGATGTGATCAAAAAACACACCATCATCCCCCAAAATTTTTGGTATTTCTAGAGCATAATCTTTTCCGAGTTTGAAGTCCTCTTCACCATGACCAGGGGCAGTATGTACCAAACCCGTACCCTGATCTAGGGTGACATGCTTTCCAGGTAAGAACGGTACATCAAAGCCAAATTCTTGATTTTTTAAAGGGTGCGCAGCCATTGTACTGCTCAAGTCAGAACCAATAAGTTTGTGTAAAACTCGATGTTTTGTGATGTTGTTAGTTTTTACAAAATGATCCAGAAGATCCTCAGCTACTAAGAGTCTATCGCCAACCAGTGCGCCGGCTATACCTTTGACGCCGTCCTGGTCTAAGTTTTGTTTTTCAGACTGGATGACTTCAATAACCACATAGGATGCTTCCATTGCGTAGGCAACGGCCCGATTTCCAGGTAGTGTCCACGGTGTTGTTGTCCAAACAGCGGCAGAGACTCCCTTGAGAAAATCTTGTGATGTACTGGATATAGGAAATTTTACATAAATGCTGTTTGACGTTTTTTCTTTGTAGTCTATTTCTGCTTCAGCCAGTGCCGTTTTTTCAACTACAGACCACATGATGGGTTTTTCTCCCACGTAGATGTCGCCGTTCATAACAAACTTCATAAGCTCTTCTACGATACTAGCTTCGGCCTCATGTGATAACGTTGTATAGGGATTTTCCCAATCTCCTAATATGCCCAACCGCAGTGCCTCTTTTTTTTGGACATCGATCCAATAGGTAGCCTCTTCTCGGCATGCTCTTCTGAAAGAAGGAATAGGCATAGTCTCTTTTGCTTTTCCCTTTTTTCTGAGTTTTTCTTCCATCTGCCATTCGATGGGGAGACCATGACAATCCCAACCAGGGATAAAAGGGGTGTCATAACCACGAAGCTGGTAGGCTTTCAGAATAATATCTTTCAAAATTTTGTTAAGAGCATGTCCCAGGTGCAAATGTCCATTGGCATAGGGAGGGCCATCGTGCAGAATAAATTTAGGCTTTCCACGAGACTCTTGGCGAAGCTTTTCATACAAAGACATACTTTGCCAGTGGTCAAGAATAAAAGGCTCTCTGGAAGGCAGGTTTGCCTTCATAGGAAACGTTGTCTTCGGTAAAAAAACGGTCTTTTTGTAATCATTGCTCATGAAGAAGCCTCTTTTTTCAAACCAAAATCTAACGTATAATGCCGAGAAAAACCAGGGAATTATTTACAGTGAAATCGTTGCTAAAAAAAGTTAAAAGCCTAATTCTGGGAAGCTTGCGATCGGTATACAAGTTTTTTTTTGGGGTATTAGAAAAACTTCTAGAATTTATTTTGGCCACGAAGGTGCGAGCCTGGATGGTGGCTCTTTCAAGCGTATTTATCGTGGGAGCCATAATCCATTTCTTTCATGGCACAAATCAAGAAAGTTATGTTCAGGGACATTTTTCTCAAAAAGAAGCGATAGCCTTTTCCAATCGTGTTTATAATGACGTTATAAAGTTGGATAAAAAAGATGTAGAAAACATTGAATCTCGGGTGATGCGAGTGGGTGTATTGGAGAATCCACCCTTTTCTTTTTATAATGAGGCGACTTCCCAGTGGGATGGCCTAGATGTAGAAGTCTTTCAGGCTGTCGCAAGTGAGCTTAACATAGCCTTTGAAATTTCAAAAATATCTCTTGATAGGTTAGAGCAAGATCTTGAAAATGGAAAATTTGATATTTTATTTGGTGGTTTTAAGTATCGTGATCCGATGTTTTTAGGCGGTGTCCCCGTCTCTTATTTAGATTCTAGCTTGGCCATTGCGTCAGATCAAACTAATCAAGAGTTTTCGCGTGCATTTTTTGCGTTGCTTATTTCCAAGAAGCTTTGGTTGTCTGTACTTATTTTGTTAGTCATTTTAACATTGTCAGGTGCTGCCATTTCTCGTTTTGAATCATCTGATAGAAACCGTTATAATAAAAACTTCTTTTCAAAGCTCTGGGGTGGATTTATATGGTCTCTGCTTATTTTTTCTGCTATCGGGGCTGACATGCCCAGGAGTAGGGGAGCTAAAATTTTTGGGGTAGTTTGGATTTTTGTTACCATATTTGCTAGCGCTGGTATCATTGGTTCTGTTAGCTCATCACTAACATTGCAGCAGATGGAGCCAATTATTCAGTCTCCTCAAGACCTGCGCCATGTAACCGTGGGAGCAGCCAAAGATACTCAGGGTTCTAACTATCTAAAAAAACATCATATTAACTATCTTGGGTACAATGATCTTGATGAGGCCATAGAGGCTGCACATGTAAAAGAAGTTACAGCTGTTGTGAGTGATGAAATTGCTTTGAGGTTCGCTCTGAAAAATAGGTCTGTGAAGGATTTATCCGTTATTCCTTTGAAACTTACTCATGAGCCGTATGTTTTTGTTTTTCCGCAAAAGAGCCCTTTCCTAATTCCTTTTAAGAAGGCACTTCATATGTTTGTTAACCAAGACCCATCTTGGCACGATATCGTATACAAATATCTTGGTTATGTACCTCAATTACATGCAGTTTGATGCTGAATTTCTGCTCTTAAAGGACAATACGGAGACCCAAATAAACCAAGATACTGCCATTGGTATACTCAACTGCGTTCTTGTAGCGTGATAGCCAAAAATTAAGCTTGGCATGGGAAAACATGAAAGCCACAGTTGTGTAAAACCAGACGGATGTTAGCAAGAGTAGAAAAATAAAAAACATACCAATAGATATAGGTGTAGAGCTACTAACGGTGTTTGTATAAAGGCTTAAGAAGGCAATTGAAGCCATTGGGTTAAGTAGGTCTGTTATAAATCCCATGCGGAAAGCTTGGTTAGAAGATATGGTGTGTCTTTGCTCATTTATACTATTCTTTTCCTTGACGTCTGGCGTTCTGTATTTGATGCTACGACCATTAATAAAACATTTCATGCCAAGGTATACAAGGAATAAACAGCCGCCATATTTTATGCCGTTAAATAGAAACGGATAGTTATTGAGCATCCACTTTGCTCCCAAAACAGAATACGTTTTATGGATACAAGAACTTGAAACGATTCCAAGACCTGTGTATACACCGAAGCGCTTACCATACAAAAACGAATTTCGGGCTGTTATGGTAAACCCAGCACCGGGGCTAACAAGGTTTATAAAATTAGCTGTGTAGAGAAGGAGGAACTCTGGCCAGTATTCTGTCATAAAATATACTCTGGTGTTCTTCTAGGAAGCTGCGTTTCACATATTACACAACCTATGACACATTTACGCTAACTTTTAAAGTATTATTTCACCTTGGTTTTACAGAGTATAATCGTATCAGATAATGTTTCCTTGAGGAACAATACTGCCTGGCCCAATGGTTATTTTGGGGTTATTATCTTGGCGAGAGTAGTTTTGTTGTTTGTTACCTGTAAATCTACTGATGATTTTGTTTTGTCTTGTCTCAAGAGGAGGTGCCATCAAGTCCACTTCCTTCTTGCTGCAGGCTTTTTCCAATTGCTTGACAAAAGGCTCAACTTTGTTTGAAGGGACGTCTATAAGTGTTTTTGACAATTTCTCTTTTTGCTTTACACGTGGTGTTTTATCTATGATATCGTTGAATGTTTTTAGGAG
>CAZQLR010000002.1:23146-29732 GCA_964594205.1 uncultured Alphaproteobacteria bacterium | reverse complement strand
AAAGCTCTAAAAGGCAAAAAGGTTGAACGCATAGTCTTTCACGAAATTACGCCTACAGCCATAAAAAAAGCGCTTAACGCACCAAGAGATATCGATCAGAATTTAGTCGATTCCTATCTCGCACGGAGATCCTTGGATTATCTAGTAGGATTTTCTCTTTCTCCTATTTTGTGGAGAAAGTTACCTGGTAGCCGCTCAGCAGGACGTGTTCAATCAGTAGCGTTACGACTCATCTCTGAGCGTGAAAATGAAATTGAATTATTTGCACCTCGGGAATATTGGTCGCTATATGTAGATCTTGAATCCAAAGAAGGAAAAAAGTTTCAAGGGCGGCTTACCCACATTGAAGGAAAAAAAGCTGACAAGTTTGAATGGACCTCTAAACAAGACGCCTCTACCATCTTAGAACGCCTTAAAGGCTATAATAACTACCTTATTGACCAACTCAATAAAAAGAAGCAAAACAGGCATCCTAGCCCCCCATTTACAACATCCACCCTGCAACAAGAAGCGGCCAGAAAACTAGGCTTCTCGGCCCAAAGAACAATGAGCGCTGCACAAAAACTTTACGAAGGTGTTAATGTTGGCGGCCAAACTATCGGTTTAATAACTTATATGCGTACAGATAGCGTCATTATGGCACAAGAAGCCATAACAGCCGTAAGAAGTATGATCGATAGCTCCTGGGGTAAAAACTACTTACCTAAACAAGCACGTGCTTTCAAAACAAAAAGTAAAAATGCTCAAGAAGCACATGAAGCTATTCGCCCCACCAATTTTTCCTTAACCCCAGAAAAATTGCCTCATTTAGATGGTGATTTGCTAAAGCTTTATACACTTATATGGCGACGGGCTGTCGCTAGCCAAATGGCCTCCGCTGAACTAGAATTAGTGCAAGCAAAGCTTCTTTCCAACGATAGCTATGCAGGCTTAACTGCCAATGGTTCTACGTTAGTTTTTGACGGGTTTTTAAAACTTTACCAAGAAGGGAAAGATGACGTAGACCAAGAAGATAGCAATACTTTGCCAGTTTTACATCAAGGAGACTCGGCCAAAAAATTAAAAGACAACGCCGATCAGCACTTTACACAGCCTCCTCCACGGTACACAGAAGCTTCTTTGGTAAAAAAACTAGAAGAACTAGGCATTGGCCGACCATCAACTTATGCCAGTATAATTCAGGTTCTTATAGGGCGTAATTATGTAACTTTGGACAAAAAACGTTTTGTCCCAGAAAGCCGTGGAAGAGTTGTAACCTCTTTCCTTGAAAATTATTTCGACCAGTACGTTCAATATTATTTTACAGCGGATTTAGAAAATAAGTTGGATGATGTGGCTGAAGGAACGCTCGCCTGGAAAAAAATCTTAAAGGTTTTTTGGCAAGGCCTGGATGAAAAAGTTGGTGATGCTCAGAAACTCAAAATATCTGATGTTTTGGAAGTATTAACAAAGAATCTAGCACCTTTTCTTTGGCCTTGTGATCCAGGTCAAGAACCTGACTTGTCTTGCCCTAAATGCAAACAACACAAACTTTCCTTAAAGGTTGGTCGCTTTGGAGCTTTCATCGGATGCGCTGACTATCCAACGTGTACTTATACGCGTAAGCTTTCTGAGAACGATGACAACAACACAAATGAAATAGATAAAGACATTGTGAGTCAAGAGAATGACGGTGATAACCCATGGCCTAAAGTCTTGGGAAAAGATGAAAATGGAGCAGAAATCACACTGCGCAAAGGACCCTATGGTATGTATGTTCAAATGGGTGAAGCAGAAGGTAAGAAAAAACCCAAGCGTGCAGGATTACCCAAAAGTCTCAACCCACAAACATTTACATTAGACATGGCATTGTCTCTCTTGACTCTACCAAGAGAAGTGGCGCTAGATCCCATAACCAACACACCTGTATTAGCGGGGCTGGGGCGTTTCGGTCCTTACCTAAAAGTAGAAGATACCTTCTATGCTTTACCCAAAGACGAAAATATTTTAACACTTGAAAAAGCAAGAGCCCTAGAAATTCTAGAAGAAAAACGCCTTGCTAAGAAAGATACCCAGAACAAAAAGAAAGTACCACGCAAGAGAAATACAACAAAAGATACTACCCAGAAAAAGAAGAAAACATAAGCTGTTCCTTATTTTCGAAAGTTTTGCTCATGACTTCTCTACAAAATATACAGACGAACAACAAACCTTCGATTTCTAAAAAGAAAAAGAAGAAAATAAACACAAAAAAAATATCCCACGGTACAAAATCTAAAAAACGGAATAGAGAGGATAGAAAAAAAGAAACAACTCTACCCAAAACTATTAAAGTCATACTAGATCAAAAAACTTCTTCTGGATTCCTAGCCACCCCGATCGATCCCACTTTAACTGGCTATAAATTCATCTTAGAACAGCAACACTCTCAGCTAAAAACCCAAGACGTAGTTCTTGTACTACGTCAAAGTTCCATAAACGACTTTACTTTTAAAGTACGTTTTCTGAAAAAACTGCATATACAAAGAACATCAAAAATCTTCGGTGTCGTACAGCGTTCCGGCAAAACCTTGAGCCTTGTTCCCATAGATCGAAAGCCAGCACCAAGTTATTATGTCACAGAAAAAAAACAAAAAATTTCACCTGGTGATTTTGTCGAGGCGCTCATCGTTCGTGATAAAGGTCGTAGGGGAGGAGCTGTTAAGATCTTAGATAAACTTGGCAACATAACTGACCCTAAAATCATCAGTTTAATTGCTATCCACAAAGCTGATATACCTCTGAATTTTTCCCAAGCGTCTCTAGACCAAGCCAATAATGCAAAAATACCACCTTTAGATAACCGGGAAGATCTAAGATCTATACCCCTAGTCACCATAGATGGTGATGATGCTAAAGATTTTGATGACGCCGTGTGGGCAGCGCCAACAAAAAACGGATGGTATGTAATAGTTGCCATTGCAGATGTAGCCCATTATGTCAAACCTGGTTCTCCCCTGGATAGTGATGCCTACGAGCGAGGAAACTCTGTTTATTTTCCAGACCGTGTAGTTCCTATGTTGCCAGAAGCTTTATCCAATGGCGTATGTTCCCTAAAACCCCAAGAAGATCGTGCTTGTTTAGCAGCACACATGTGGGTGGATACAAATGGACAGTTGAAAAATTTTCGTTTTACCAGGGCTCTTATGAAATCCCGTGCAAGACTCACATACAATGAAGCCCAAGATCTAAGCCTTAACCCTGATAAAGACCCCACCATCTGGACCATTTTAAAACCTTTGTTTGATGTATATACACGGTTAAAAAAAGCACGCGAGCTGCGTGGTACTCTAGAGATAGATCTACCTGAACGACAAATCATTTTTGATAATCAAGGCCAAGTAAAAGAAATTCAAACCCGTTCCCGATTTGACAGTCATAAACTGGTAGAAGAACTCATGATCCTTGCCAATATAGCCGCAGCTAAGGCTTTGGAGAATCATCATTTCCCTACTCTATTCCGAGTGCATGACAAACCTGATCCCTTTAAAGTTCAAGTTCTTTTGGATGTTCTTAAAACTATGAATATCCGACCAAAAAATAGAAATGGCCAGAATCCGATCTTTTTTAATAAAATTTTGGAAAAAATACATGATCACCCTGCGCAAGCTTTAGTGCAAGATTTGGTGTTACGATCCCAATGCCAAGCTATGTACCAACCCCATAACATCGGCCATTTTGGTTTAAGCCTAGAGCATTACACCCATTTTACATCTCCTATCAGACGTTATGCTGATCTAACCGTTCATCGTGCTCTTATTTCTGCCTTGGGGCTCGGTAACGATGGTTGGGATGATGGTCACCTTAAGCCCGAAGCTATTAAAGGTTACCTTAGCGAGCTCAGTGATCACCTTGCCGTCACAGAACGCCGTGCTATGAAAGCTGAAAGAGAAGTTCTAAACCGTTACGTAATCGCCTATATGGAAGATAAAATTGGATGTCAATTTGATGCCCGCATTAGCGGAATCAACCAAGCAGGCCTCTTCATATCTCTTATAGAAACAGGTGCTGAAGGTTTTTTGCCCAAAAGAAATTTACCGCGCGATGTATACCAACTATCAGAAACTCAACCTCACCTTCAGGGGCGTAAAAACAATTTCATGCTGGGCGATTCTTTACGTGTCTGCCTTGAAGAAGCAAACTCTCTCACCAACGGTATGCTTTTTTCCTACGTACCATAAACCCGAAAATTTCCTCTAGGCGTCATTAGCTGATGATGAAATCTTCAAAAAATTGGTCACTTGCTCGGATGTATAGGGCTTAGCTGACCAGTTGGATTTTTCTGAAACTGGTAGTTTAAAGAGCTCAACATGCAACACACCATTCTTCAAATAAGCAAGATGCGGAGCAATATCTGATCTCAGCCCATAAGTATACACCCATCCCGTTGGCTCAAAACCTTTATGCACATACTGTTGTCCTTCACAGTGTGAAGAAACCTCGATGGTTAGTTCTTTAGGTGTAGCATGAAGCCGTATATCATCAGCATCAACACCAGGTACAGGGAATGTCAGCATAAAACTGCCTTCTCCCATTTTTTCATAGTTAAAAGCTGGCGCTTTCCGCGTAACTTTACGAATCTTCCTGGGTTCTTTTGCAGAGAATATTGTTTCAAAATTTTTAAAAAAATGATTATCTAAACTGGAAAAGTCCATTGTAAAACCTTATTAAAAAGCAATTGTTCTGTCGTTAGAATATATAGGTGAGAAAAAATACATTTCAAGACAATGGTCCTAAATATCCTTTATCGCCTAACAACCCTAACTTTTCCTTGCAAAATCCTAGAAAAATGTGTAAATCTGCCTCATGTGTAATAAAGCTTCGCTGTAAAGCAACGAAAGTAAAAATCATGGAAAACCCTATCAAATTTGGACGTGAAGTCCGCCAAGAGCTCAAAAAAGTGACCTGGCCATCTAGAAAAGAGACAAGCGTGACCACTGTTATGGTTTTGGTTATGGTTTTTGTTGCCGCTATTTTCTTTTTGTTAGTTGACCAAGTTGTCGCCAAATTTATCAAAGTTCTTCTGGGATGGGGTTAAATACATGACACAAGATATGCACAACCAAGACGTACAAGACACGACTGAGGCGGCACCCGCCAAAGCTGTTGAAACGCCTCTGGCTGAGCCAAAAAACCAAAAACATCGGTGGTATATTATTCATGCTCATTCTGGCGCTGAAAAAAAAGTTGCTAGAACTGTTCAAGAAAAGGCAGAAAAAAAAGGCTGTGAAACCTTAATATCTGAGATACTCGTTCCTTGCGAACGTGTTACCGAAGTCAGGCGAGGTGCCAAAGTTGAAACGGAACGTAATATTTTTCCAGGTTATGTGCTCATTTGTATGGAACTTAATGACGATCTTTGGCATCTAATCCGCCAAATTCCAAAGGTAAGTGGGTTTTTGGGGTCAAAACGTGGAAGGCCTTCCCCTCTGCCAAAATCCGAAGCAGATCGTATCCTACAACAGATTCAGGAAGGCTTTGAGCAGCCTCGTTCTACACTTACCTTTGAAGTTGGCGAACAAGTACGTGTTTGTGACGGACCGTTTGCCTCCTTTGCAGGAGCTGTAGAAGAAGTTGATGAAGAACGCACACGGCTAAAGGTTTCTGTTTCTATTTTTGGAAGAGCAACCCCCGTTGATCTTGATTTCAACCAAGTAGAAAAGCAAGCATAGAGCCATCTTTTTTAACAAAAATGGCAGCCCATGCGCTCGACAAGACAGGCTACCATTTTCTTTGCCTTGGTGCGTGTGAGCTAATTTATTCGTTAAAAATAAAGTCGCTCCTATCTCTTCAACATTGTCTCTAGATATACCTCTAAAAACGGCATTATTACCTTTCCCCATAACAGCACAACCCCCGCCCTTAGTAAAAGACGGGGTTGCTGGGTTTACACTACCATGAGCAATAAAAAAAGAACGTCGCGTCTATTCGTACTTTATATAGCAAGACCAAAAAGTTTGCGCTTCTCTACCGGTCATACCAAAACGGCAATTATTGGTCACGTAGTCATAAAAAGCGACCTGATTGTTCATAATTTCAGAATTACCTAATTCGTTTATCTTAGACTCGCAAGTGTTCACTATCTTCTCACGCAATGACACTGTGATATCTTGCTCATCTAAGAAATTTTGACACTGCTTTGGTGTTACAGACAAAACATGATCCTCATTCACTGAGTCATCAGTAGAACAAGAAGCAAGAGCCCCCAAAAATGCTACACACAAAACCGACTTTTTTACCATAAGTTTCCCCTTTACCATCGTTAAAAACTCCCCCCTACACTCATTCGGGAGGCTTAGTGCAGCGTTTATTCTGACATGAAGCGTAAGAGAATAAAAGATTATATTTATTTAACTAAATCCACAGAAAATATAAAATAATGGCGTAGAGTAGATCCTTCCCCTCAAAGAAACTAGCGAGAACGTGGTTTCTTTGTTCCAGGATCAATAACTTCTTGCCAACGGTGATAAACAAGAGCCTGAAGAACACCTCTTAAAGACCGTGTTTCTTGGGAAGTCAAGCTAGATCGTTTGAAAATATTCCGCAAACTGGACAACATTTCTGGTTT
>CAZQLR010000002.1:18270-23046 GCA_964594205.1 uncultured Alphaproteobacteria bacterium | reverse complement strand
TCTTCATTTGTTAGACCTGATTTTTCCGTGCCAAATAAAAAACCCGTCAAAATCCCATTCTTCCCCAACGCTGCAGTTTCTTTGCCTGCCTGTCCAGCCGTTAAAATGGGCTTAACCATATCTCGCCGTCGAGCAGTGGTTGCGTATATTTTTTGCAAATCAGCTATAGCGTCTTGCGTCGAACTAAAAACTTCTACAGCATTCAGGACATGATTAGCGCCAGACGCCATTTGACGACAAAACAACGTATCCCATTTATCTGGTGGATCCACAAGCCTTAACTTCGTAAGACCAAAATTAGCCATAGCCCTGGCTGTAGAGCCAATATTACCATCTTGCGTTGGCTGCACCAATATCACGCATGGCTTCATAAGATCCGCCGATTCCATAAACACCCTTCTAACATTGCCACTGTTTTCTAATAATCCAGTTATTTTTTCCAGCACCAAGTAGTTCCTTGAGAACTATCCTTAATAATAACATTCAGATCTTTTAGCTCGTCACGCAATCTATCAGATTTTTCAAAGTCCTTATTCTGGCGCGCCTCATCACGTTCTTTTAGCTTTGCTTCTATGAGAGCAACGCTATCTGGCGACCTATATGGTGAATATTTAGCATCAAACCACTGACAGGGTTCATCTTGAAGCAACCCTAAAAACCAACCACAAGTCTTCAACGCAGATGCCTTAGATTGCTTATCTTCCAAGTTTTTAGTTTTTACAAGATCACTACATAACCCATGCAAACAGGCAAGTGCCTGCGGCGTGTTAAGATCATCCTCTAAAGCTTCCATAAACTCTGTTGGCAAGCAGTTAATAGACTTTTGTTCAACATCAGACAATGGTCCACAATTTTGAAGCGCACCATAAAATTTGTCTAAACTTTTCTGGGCTTGGTTAAGCAAATCAGGTGTCCAGTCAAGAGGTTGCCTATAATGAGCACTAAGAAGTGCTAAACGCATTACTTCACCAGGATATTTGTCTAATAAATCTCTAACCGTAAAGAAGTTGCCCAAAGACTTTGACATTTTTTCTTTATTGATAGTTACATGCCCATTATGCAACCAATATTTAACAAATTCACCTTCACTGGATGAACATAAACTCTGAGCTCTCTCATTTTCGTGATGAGGAAAAATTAGATCACACCCACCCGCGTGAATATCAATAGTATAGCCTAAAAAAGTACGAATCATAGCCGAGCACTCTATATGCCATCCTGGCCTCCCTCGACCCCATGGGCTGTTCCAACCTGGTTGATCAGCTTCAGAAGGTTTCCATAAAACGAAATCACCAGCTTCTCTTTTATAAGGCGCAACTTCTACTCTGGCACCAGCAAGCATGTCTTCTAAAGATCGCCGAGAAAGACATCCATAACTATCATACGTACTGACTTGAAATAATACATGTCCCTGCGCCTCATAAGCATGCCCCCTATCAATAAGCATCTGTATCATACCTATCATAGAATCTACATTCTCCGTGGCACGAGGCTCTAAGTCTGGAGCTAGCGCCTTTAAAGAAGCCATATCTTCATGATAAAAAGATGTAGTTATTTGTGTTAGATCCTCAATAGAAATACCTCTTTCCTGAGACGCTTTGATAATTTTATCGTCTATGTCTGTGATGTTACGAGCATACGTAACCTTGGGATATAAAAGCCGCAAAAAACGAACCAAAATATCCACTATTACCACTGGCCTCGCATTACCAATATGCGCTCTATCATATACTGTTGGGCCACAAGCATATATCTTCACGTCAGCAGGGTTCACAGGAACAAAATCTACTTTGCTTTTGGAAAAAGTATTGAAAATTTTAAGTGTCATAGAAATTCTCTATCTAGCTACACAGCTATTTTTTCTAAACGTTTTCGTATGGTATCTTTGCCTAATAATAGTAGTAATGTCTTCATTTCTGGACCATGCTCTCGACCTGTAAGTGCCAACCGCAAGGGCATAATCAGTTTACGCCCTTTAAGACCAGTAGCATCCTTCATAGCATTCATCCATAAAGACCATGATGTTTCTCCCCACTCTGTCTGAGGCAAAAGCTCTAAAGCCTTGTCATAAAAATCTGATGGCACTTCTACGCATGGCGTACAATCAATATCTCCCTCAAGAACTGCTTGCCAAGAAGCAATGTCTTCCAATACAGAAATATTAGGTGCTATAGCTTGCCAAACATCTTCATCCACTTTTTCAAACCCCCTGTCAGAAAGTCGTCTATTGATAGACTGTATGTCCATATGCTGCAAAGCTTCTTGTGATAGTTTCTTAAGCTCATTTTCGTCAAATTTAGGTGTTGCAGAAGAAAATTTTGACAAGTCAAAAGCTGCAATCATAGCTTCTAATGATGGCACATAATGTATAGGATCAGATGTTCCCATGGTTGCTAAAAGGCTGGCTAACGCCTGGGGCTCAATACCTTCTTTTTGGAAATCATGCAAACTCTGACTACCCAACCGTTTAGAAAGACTTCCTCCATCTTTGTCCATAAGAAGAGGCAGATGACCATAATGCATTTTTCTAGCATCTCCACCCAGAGCTTCTAAAATCTGGATTTGTAGGGCTGTATTCGAAATATGATCGTCACCACGAATAACGTGTGTGACACCTTTTTCCATGTCATCCACTACAGTTGCCAAGGTAAAAACTGGCAAGCCGCCAGACTTGATCAAGATAGGGTCACTTAAATTGCTAGCTTGAAAAGAAAGCCTTCCATGGATAAGGTCTTCCCAAACAATCTCGCCTTCTTCAAGCTTAAATCGCCAATGAGGTTTTCTACCTTCTTTTTCATAAACATCCAAAACATCCGGCGTTAAAGCTAAAGCCCCACGATCATATTTGGGTGGCTGGCCTTTAGCAAGCTGACGCTTACGCTTAAAAGATAGCTCTTCTGGCGTTTCATAACACGGATATAAGCGTCCCAAGCTCTTAAGAAGACTAACAGCCTGGTCATATTTTTCTTGACGAGCCGCCTGATGGAAAGTTTCATCCCAATCAAGACCCAACCACCGAAGATCATGCTTAATAGACTGAGTATATTTATCATCAGACCTAGCAACATCCGTATCGTCTATTCGCAGAATGAATCGGCCCTTATAGTGCCTAGAAAAAAGCCAGTTGATAAGGGCCATGCGCGCATTGCCAACATGCAAATAGCCCGTTGGCGACGGTGCAAATCTTGTGATCAGTTCTGACATAAATGGCATCCATTATCTGTATACTAAAACTCCTACCATTCCAAGTTTTACAATACTTATCGGCAAATTTCTACGTGAAAGTCAAATTATATAGCTATTTTGAACGCCATCAACCAACCGTTATAATCTCATTATAAACTTTCAAAGTCTCTACCTGAAACTTGTGCTTGGAAAAATGCTCTACAGCACGCTTTCTTGCTGCTTGTCCCATTCTTTTTATCGCTAAACGATCCAACATAAAAAAATTTTCCAAAGCAGTTGCTAGCGCTCTTGGATCATTAGGTTGAACAAGCCATCCCGTTTCTGGTGTTATAATATCGGTAGCACCACCATGGTTAGAAGCCACAACAGGTTTCTCCATAGAACCAGCCTCTATCATCACACGACCAAAGGCCTCCGGTTCAATGGATGAAGAAACAACAACGTCTGCCATAGCCAATGCTGCTGGCATATCCTGACAGGAACCTACCATCTTGACAACGTGTTTAAGGTCGTTCTTATAAATAAAATTCTGAAGCTCTTCACTAAACTCTCTTCGTCCCTGATCAGAACCCACCAACAAACACAGAAAGTTTCGATGAGGTAAGCGAGCAAGAGCTTCCAGCAGTACCAAGGAACCTTTCCATCTAGTAAGCCTACCAGGCAAAAGCACAACAGGTTGGTTCAACATACCATGCTTTAATCCCCAAGATTTTTTTAGGCATGCTAATCGCTGGGATGTAATGACGTTTGGGTTAAAATACTCAATATCTACCCCCCTAAAAACAACACGTATAAAGTTTTCTGGTATTTTGTACACTGCTTTTAAATGACGTTCAATAGAACTGGAGTTAGCAATAACACATTTTCCCTTGAGCATGATCTCATTGTATTTTTTTTTGAACCCAAAAAAGCCCTTATAGCCATACGTTCCATGAAAGGTTGTTATAAACGGTATTCCCAAAGCCCTAGATGCTCCATAGACGCTCCAGGCAGGAGCTCTCGAACGCACATGAAGAAGATTCACCCCATAATGCTGACAAATGTTTTTAATCAAACCAACATTGCGAAAAATCTCTATGGGATTTTTTGTCTGGACAGAGCCCTGTATATGAATAGCCCCTAATTTTTCAAGAGGCTTTACCAAGGCACCACCGCTAGAAAGAACTAAGGGTTTCCCTCCAGCTTTCAAAATAGCGTCTGCTATTTCCAAAGTTCCACGTTCTACACCACCTGTTTCAAGAGCCGGCACTATTTGCAAAATTGATTGTCCCTCCAGGCACGGAAAATTGTATGTCATATAAACCTCCTAGGTACCTGCTTGTAAGGGTCGTAACGAAAGGGCATACCAGTAAAAAATCACATCTCTCCAGCGATCAAAGCATGTATCCAAAATCCAGAAAAAAAATGGATGGAATGGTCATTTTAAAAATCCAGAGCCATATAATACTTGGGTGGTGACAAGCCCGCAAACTTATCTTCTAAAATAGACCTAAAGGTTGGTCTACTTTTTATTCTTGCATACCAGGTTTGCACTGAAGGAAACTTATGCCATGGTATAGCACCAAGGTAATCAAGAACCGATATATGAGC
>CAZQLR010000002.1:15549-18170 GCA_964594205.1 uncultured Alphaproteobacteria bacterium | reverse complement strand
CACATCCACCAAAGCAGGCAACTGGCTCGCAGGCCCTATATCAAATTTGATTTCCGCATTTTTGGTCAGCTGCTCTTCCTTCAGGTCAAATTCTAGTTTTTTTTCTGCAAGCAAAACACGAATCTTCCTAGAAAATGGACAAAGAATAAAATGATGTAACCGACGCATACTTCTAACCGCCTTAAGCTAAAAACACCAACTGCACAACCCCATATAGCCAAACTCCAAAAACAAACAAGAAACTTTGGCAGGCATGGAAAGAAGTTAAGGCACTGAAAGCTAAACTTTCTAACCATACTTCTGTCAGAATACCACATGCCTGTCTTCTCTCCAAGTAATCCATCAAAAGAATACAGCTACAAATTGTCAAAACTCTATTTCACTTTTTTACGGCTTTCTTTTTTCCTATCATTGGGATCCAAAAGCTTTTTACGCAACCGCAAAGAGTTAGGTGTTACTTCTATAAGCTCATCGTCTCCAACCAAAGAAATCATCATCTCCAACGTCATAACCCTGGGTGGGTTTAAACGAATAGATTCATCTTTACCAGAAGCGCGAACATTAGTCAGCTGCTTGCCTTTTAAAACATTAACTTCCAAATCATTTTCTCTGTTATGTTCTCCTACAACCATCCCTTGATACGTTTTATCCTGCGGCTTTACAAACATAACACCACGATCTTGGAGGTTAAAGAGCGCATAAGCTACCACATCACCGTGACCATTCGAAATAAGAGCACCATTACGCTTTCCGTCAATCTCTCCCTTGTAAGGGGCATATCCATAAAACAAGCGATTAAGTACACCTGTACCACGGGTTTCATTCATAAATTCGCTCTGATAACCAACCAACCCTCTTGACGGCGCCAAAAACACCATGCGTGTTTTTCCTCCTCCAGAGGGCCGCATATCTTGAAGATCTGCTTTACGAAGGCTCATACCTTCAACCACCGCGCCGCTATAATCTTCATCAACATCTATTACTACTTCTTCAATAGGTTCTAAAACTGCACCCGTCTTTTCATCTTTCTTCAATAAAACGTGTGGTCTAGAGATAGAGAGTTCAAACCCCTCACGACGCATCGTTTCAATCAAAACACCTAACTGCAATTCACCACGTCCTCCTACCTCAAAAGCATCTTTACGCCCTTCAGCCTCTTTAACTGATAAAGCCACATTTGTCTCAGCTTCAGAAAATAAGCGATCACGTATCATACGAGACGTCACCTTTGTTCCTTCAAGACCTGCCAAGGGTGAATCATTAACGCTTACCGTAATAGCCATAGTCGGAGGATCAATGGGAGTAGATTGAATAGGAGTTTCCACTACTGGATCACAAATAGTATCTGAAACCGTCCCCTCTGCCAGACCTGCAACAACAATAATATCCCCTGCATGAGCTGTTTCCAGAGGAACACGATTAACACCCGCAAAGCCTTGCAATTTTGTAAGACGTCCCATCTCCACAACCTCTCCTTCCAAGTTCATGGCTTTTACAGGAGCATTCACGGTAGCTTTACCACTATAAACTAACCCTACCAACAGACGCCCAAGAAAAGGATCTGGCTGCAAAATAGAAGCTAACATAGAAAATTTTCCATCTTTATTCACTTGTGGTGCTGGAACATGCTGCATTACTAAATCAAAAAGTGGTTTCAGGTTTGTACGCTCATCATCCAGGTTAGTAACACACCAACCTTCGCGCCCTGATGCGTAAAGAACTGGGAAATCTAACTGATCATCCTTAGCATCTAAAGATACAAACAAATCAAAAACCTCATCGATTACCTGTTCAGCTCGCCCATCTGGTCTGTCTATTTTATTAATAATAACAATAGGTCTTAACCCAAGTCTAAGAGCCTTAGATAGAACAAACTTTGTTTGGGGCATAGGCCCTTCTGCTGCATCAACCAATAAAACAACACCATTAGCCATGGAAAGTACACGTTCCACCTCTCCACCAAAGTCTGCGTGACCAGGCGTGTCTATAATATTAATTTTTGTATTGTGCCAAAAAACTGAGGCACACTTAGCTAAAATCGTAATGCCACGCTCTTTCTCGAGATCATTGTTATCCATTACACGTTCATCAACATGCTGGTTTTCGCGAAAGGCACCACTTTGGGCCAACATAGCGTCCACAAGCGTTGTTTTTCCATGATCAACATGCGCTATAATAGCAATATTACGAATATCAGTCATATACGGTAACTTTCAGGTATAAAGTTCAAAAGAGAGCGAAGTTTACCAGAAAAAAGAAGTCTTTTTCTACTTTAAAATGTAAGGCTTTCATATCTCCTCTTATCATCAACAACCTCTTTTATAAAGCCGCAACGAAAAAAGGGCTAAAAGCCCTTTAATCGCAAAAAGTTTGTTATCATTATTAACTTCTCAGTCCTAATTTTCCCCATTTGCTATGACAAAATCAAAACTACCATATCCTCTAACGCGCTGTGGTAGCTTTTCTGTGAAAGTAATACAAAAAGGCAGCCATAACCGCAGCACCACTCAGCATCAATTGATCTGACCCCATACCAAAGTCCAGTTTAAAAACACTAGTAGATTGGCTTAAAGCAAAAGGAATAGCCAAAGAAATCCCCATAAGCGCCTCACCAGCAATAG
>CAZQLR010000002.1:11045-15449 GCA_964594205.1 uncultured Alphaproteobacteria bacterium | reverse complement strand
GCTTGCGGTGCTGGCAAAGACTGTGTTATGTCCATCCCCTCACGAGGAAAAGTTCCACCCATACCATACGCTTCATAAAGAAGGCTTAAAATAGGCGTAATAACCAAAGACCCCGCCACAGCACCAACGATAAGCATAGTTTCTTGCTTCCAAGGTGTTGCGCCTACCATATGGCCAGTTTTAAGGTCCTGAAGGTTATCTCCACTAATAGCTGCAGCACAAGCAACAACAGCACCAATGATAACAGCCGTCGCCGCAGAACTTAGGGCATCATCGGTATGTACCGTAAAATCCACTTCTATACTCAGCAACCCCAACAACAGAAATGATACGCCAAGTATAGCAGCGATAACAACTCCAGATAACGGATTAGAAGAAGATCCTATAATACCTGTCATATATCCCGCTATACTCGAACAAATAAAGCCGCAAACCAAGGCAAAAATGGCTAAGAAAGCCGTAGCTGACCAAAACAACCCACTTGAAACCGGCATGTGATTAGAATCAATAACATAAGTAAATAAGATAAATACAGGAACCGCCAAAGCTAAAGTCCCCATAATTACCCATTTCATGGATATGTCTCTTTCAGTACGTGGCAGTTTTTTATCTTCATTTTCACCTGCATGCTTTAAAGCATTCATCGATGAACGAACACCTTCAACAATCGGTTTAGTCAAAGATACTAAGGCCCAAATTCCACCAACAACCATTGCACCAACACCAAGATAACGCAATTTCGTGGACCAAATCTCCATGGCAGCATTACCCAAAGGCACCGTCATAGAGTATCCTCCAAAATAGCTCTCAAGAGGCAGAGCAACAAACCAAGTAAGAACAGTACCCAGAAAAAGGCTGATTGCAACACGCAAACCTACTATGTAACCCGCAGATATCGTCACTGGCGCTAAGCTTAAACCAAAACCTGTAACGGCCTCACTAGAGCCAATTCTCCACCATTTCAGCAACTCCTCCCCAACAATCTGAACACCACTTTGCAAAAATTTAATACCAGCCGAAAGCAAACCTCCAACTAATAACAGTGCTGCACTGGAATCATTTTCAGCGCTATTCTTGCTGTTTTCTCCAGCTTTTAAAACTTCAGCCGTAGCCACACCTTCAGGAAAGCTAAGCCTAGTTTCCACAATAAGAGCACGACGTAAAGGAACCGAAAACAAAACACCCAAAACACTTCCTATAACAGCAATGGACGTAGTTTGCAGATAAGGAAAACCTTGCCAAAACCCCATAATTACCAATGCTGGTAAAGTAAAAATAACAGCTGCAGCTACAACCTCACCGGCTGAAGCAATAGTCTGCACCATATTATTCTCAAGAATATTAGACTCTCGGAAAAATCGTAAAATGGCCATGGAAATAACCGCCGCAGGTATACAAGCGGTAACCGTCTGACCAATACGCAACCCCAAATAAGCATTAGAACCAGCCAGAAGCATGGCCAGAAGAACCCCTAAAATCAATGATTTAACGGTTATTTCAGGCAAAGTTTTACTAGCTGATATATAAGGCTTGTCAGGTTTATCCTGTATTGCACCCGCTGATTTACTTTTAGCCATTACAGATCTCTCCATTTTCTAATTTTAAGTATCGTTTCAAATAATTAATCATAGTCCAGTAGCCTCACAAAACATACTTTCAAGTATTTTGTTAAGACTATCAAAAGCCTCCTGTACTTTTGAAACGTCAGAGCCTCCACCCTGAGCCATATCAGATCTTCCTCCACCACCTTTTCCCCCAAGAATAGGTGTAAGCTTACGAATAATATCGGTGGCGTCAAGACCTATAGTCAATGTATCGGTCACTCCAACCACGCAAGCAACTTTCCCATCAACTTCACTAGTTAGCATTATAACCGCTTTAGGGTGCTTATTTTTAAGCTCATCTACATAACCCTTTAGGTTTTTAGCTGGAACACCCTGCAAATGCTGTCCCAAAACAACAATATCTTTAATAGTTACCTGTTGAATAGGGGCATCATCAGAAGACAGGGCTTTCTTTTGCAATCTCTGCATTTCTTTGTCTTTTTCCTTCAACGCTTCCTGCAAGGCATGAACACGTCCCTTTATTTCGTGAGACCCTACCTTTAACAAGCTACCTAGGTCTTGCACAAGGGAAGCATTGCTTTGAGCTACCTTCAAAGCCTGCAAACCTGTAACCGCCTCTATACGCCTTACTCCCAATGCCGCAGATACATCACTTATGATTTTAAAAGAACCTATATCTCCGGTACGCTTTACATGGGTACCACCGCAAAGCTCTAAAGAATACGTATCCTTTTCTGATACCCCCATAGACACAACACGAACTTCCTCACCATATTTTTCTCCAAATAAAGCCATGGCCCCCTTTTCCACAGCTTCTTTCGCGTTCATAACTGTAGTAACAATACGATAGTTGGCTTGTATCTGCCGGTTAACCTCTGTTTCAATATCTGCAAGAACACCTGGACTTAAAGCCTCCGGATGAGAAAAATCAAAACGAAGCCTTGTCGGCTCCACAAGAGATCCTTTCTGTGAAACATGATTGCCCAAATGCATACGCAATGCTTCATGCAATAAATGAGTCGTCGTATGATTTGCACACAGGTTATCGCGACGATCACGATCTACTTCAAGGTGTACAACCTGTTCTTTCTTAAGACAGCCGACTTCTACTTTCACTTTATGAACAATCAAATCACCAACAAATTTTTTGGTATCAATAACCTTAGCTTTTATACCTCCATCGGCCAAAATCCAGCCTTTGTCTCCTACTTGACCCCCAGACTCACCATAGAATGGTGTTTGGTTAGTAATCACCCAACCCTCTTGGTCCGCAGAAAGTTTATCCACTTGTTTATCACCAAAAACTAGAGAATTAATAACCGCTTCACTGGCTAAGGCTTCATACCCCGTAAAATCAGGCACACCCTGAGCATCTTTTATATCAAACCATACTAGATCTTCAGCCGCTCCGCCTGAACCTTTCCAAGAGGCCCGAGCTTTTTCTTTCTGTTGCTTCATGGATGCATCGAAGCCATCTAGATCTACTAAGATTGATGATTTTTTTAGAATATCCTCCGTCAAATCCAAGGGAAACCCAAAAGTATCGTATAATTTAAAAGCCACATCTCCAGGCAATATATCACCAACTTGAAGCTTTTCTGTTTCTTCACCTAGCAAACGCAATCCCTTATCCAACGTAGAACGAAAACGTTCTTCCTCCATTTTCAGCGTTTGCTCTATCAAAGGCTGCGCTCGATTAAGCTCTGGATACACTCCCCCCATAAGTCCGACAAGATTTCCCACAAGCTTATACATCATTAAATCTTCTGGCATAAGAGAGTGGGCATGACGCATAGCACGCCGCATAATCCTCCGCAAAACATAACCTCTTCCCTCATTAGAAGGCAAAACTCCATCAGCCATCAAAAAACAGGAAGTTCTCAGGTGGTCTGCAATAACACGCAAAGATACTTTCTTATCGCCCTGAGGATTTACATCAGCTAAATCCGCACCATGACGAATAATTTCCCGAAATAAATCAATGTCGTAATTGTCACTCACCCCTTGCATAATAGCTGTCAAACGCTCAAGACTCATACCAGTATCAACACAAGGATTCGGAAGTTTCGTTCTTTTTCCACTTTTAAGTTGCTCATATTGCATAAAGACGAGATTCCATATCTCAACAAACCTATCGCCATCTTGTTCTGGTGACCCTGGCACACCACCTGGTATATGATCACCATGATCATAAAAAATTTCTGTGCACGGCCCACAAGGCCCTGTATCCCCCATAGACCAAAAATTGTCTGACGAGCTGATAGGAATAATCCGTCTTTCGCTCAGACCGGCTATTTTCTTCCACAATTGAGCAGATTCAGTATCATCAGCATAGACTGTGACCAATAACCTACCCTTATTAACCCCCAGTTCTTTGGTAATAAAGTCCCAAGCATATTCAATAGCCTGATCCTTAAAATAATCACCAAAAGAAAAGTTTCCTAGCATTTCAAAAAAAGTGTGATGCCGCGCTGTATAACCAACTTGGTCTAAATCGTTGTGCTTGCCACCTGCTCTAACGCATTTCTGACTAGAAACCGCCCGTACATAGTCCCGAGACTCTCTCCCTGTGAATACATCCTTAAAAGGTACCATACCAGCATTCACAAAAAGAAGAGTAGGATCATTTTGAGGAACTAGCGGGCTAGATGCCACATGAGCATGACCGCGCTGTGCAAAGTATTCAACAAAAATTGCACGTATATCCGTAGTTGTTAAAACTTGTTTCTGTAGAGTCATAAGGCCATCGATGTATACTATAAAGCAGCCAATCAGCTATAAAAGAAGTCTGAAAACGCCGACTGCTCAAGCAAAAACAGACACAGAACACGCAAAGGCA
>CAZQLR010000002.1:3329-10945 GCA_964594205.1 uncultured Alphaproteobacteria bacterium | reverse complement strand
GCTTCTTCTTCTGAAAGAGCCACATTCAAAAATATTTTTTGATCTACCTCTGGGTGAAGGTGCAAAACAGCTTCAAAAATACCAAGCTCTTTGATTGGACTACCCAAACGTATCTGAGAACGTTCTATCTTAACACCCAACTCTGCAAGCCCTTCGGCAATATCTTTACTGCTAACGGAACCATAAAGATGGCCACTCTCACCAGCTTGGCGAATCATTACCAGAACGGTCTTATCAAGACGCTTTGCTACATCTTCAGCTTCCGTTCTCTTTTTCAAATTAGAAGCCTCAAGCTCAGCCTTTTGAGACTCAAAATAGGCTAAGTTTTCCTTACTAGCTCTTAATGCTTTCCGACGAGGAAGCAAAAAGTTTCTTGCATAGCCTGGTTTTACTTCAACAACATCCCCCATTTGGCCAAGATTAGGAACACGTTCCAATAATACAATACGCATCTATTTCTCCTCTGACTATATTACTGTCTTTTGACGCAACGAATAAAATTGATCCACAAGCCCAATGATTAAAAAAATCAAAAGAGGAAGCCAAAGGACGTAACACAAAAATATTAAAAGCACTACATACAACGGCCGCCAACCTGCGGAAGTCAATTTATGGTAGACAATATCAAAGCCTGCCACCAAAAACAAGGAAAGAGTAGAAATAGAAGCAACAAGCAGTCCCAGTCTTAAAATAATCATGGGTATTAACATAGAACCCAAAAGCGTTCCTCCTACCACATATATCCAAACCCTATCCAAATAAACCTTACCCAAAGCATTATTCAACATCATCTTTTTTGGCCTTCGTGAATTCATTATATAGAGGCATACAATAATCTGAAAAACCTGGTTTAAAAGATCCATAGAAGGCAGAAACGAAAAAATGGGGGCTAACGTTTGAATAACACCATCTATAGTATGAAGATTAGCTTTCCCCTCATTTGAAAGCTTGGCCAATAGCGCCCAAACCTCCTCTTTACCTAGAAACAACCCCACACCCATGGAAAAAATAGTAGCCAAGAGCAAAAAACTATACCCTAATATATCTAAACATCTACCTAACGTATATCCATTTATCCTTTTTTCCGTAATAACCGCTATCATAATGGGTATAGAAAACTGCACCGGTGTATAAACAAGAAATTTATACATCACAACTAATGGCGTCAATGCAGAGGGCATCAACACAGCCATAATCAGTGTTACGGCATAACCAACCAAACCAGCTACGGCAGCACGCTGCCAACCATAAAAAAAACCTACCACATAGATAAAAAAGGTAGAAAACGCCGAAAACAAAATGAAAGAATAGGCAGGTATTGCTGAAAAAGCCTGAAAAATACCAGCCAAAGAGCCTAACAATACAGGCCAGGATGTAAAGCGTCGCCACGAATAAGGAGAGCGCAACATACACCTGACCTCTTTACATTATATACAGAGCTACTGAGCCGTGTATGGCATCAGCGCCAGGTAGCGCGCACGCTTTATAGCCTGAGCTAGTTTACGCTGTTTGCTAACAGATACAGCAGTAATACGGCTTGGAATCATTTTTCCTTTCTCAGAAACGTACCGACGCAAAACACGAACATTTTTATAGTCAATTGACCATGCCTTAGGCCCAGAGAATGGACACGTCTTGACACGGCGAAAAAAAGCTTTCTTTACACCTGAACGAGCAATACTAAATTCAGATGGTATGTCTACATTAGGATTTCTGGAATCTCGTGATTCCCTCATTTTTTTATCTTCAGACATAGCGTCCTCCAGTCTACTTTATAGTTTAGTCTTCTTTTTCTGATGAATCGCTGTCAGAACTCTCATCAAAAGATCGTGCTTTTTGTTCTTCACGAAGGCGATCCTTCAAAACAGCCGTAGGGGCTTCAGGCTTTTCATCAACACGCACCGTCAAAAAACGAAGAACATCTTCGTGGAAACGCATCTGACGTTCCATTTCAGCAATAGTTTTTGGCTCAGCCTTCAAGGCAAAAAAGGTATAGTGACCTTTCTTGTTTTTATTAATACGGTAAGCAAGCTGGCGCAGACCCCAGCTCTCAGTAAAAAGAATTTCGCCACCATTTTCCTTTATAACACTAGAAAAATGATTGACTAAACTATCCACCTGATTTTGCGCCAGGTCCTGACGCGCAATAAACGTAGTTTCATAGTAACGCATGTACTTCTCCTTATGGCAAAAAAACAAAGTGGCTACACCTTGTGTGCACCACTCCCAAGCCAGCACCACCCACAGCCATGTGTGCTGTATCGTATACTAGCAAGGAGACAAGCTCAGAGTAGTTATACTGGCTTACTCAGCAAGTTTCAACTTTTATTTGCTACTTCTGCATGCTATTAACGCAAAACTTTTCCAACTTCATCCTTATGCTATCAAATCATAGACTTTTTAAAGCACGAACAAGCACAAATTCTATTCACGATGGCAAAGGATAAGAATAACGGTTACGCGAAGAGCTTTAAGAAAATAGCACCAAATAGTCATAATTTGATACCTACAAAAAAGCAACATGCCCGCCCAGGACACGTTGCTTCTAATTTAATCAAAAACTACTTAGCGAACTAGTTTTTCACGTTCCTCAGACTGTCCAGCACTTATGTGACCAATGGACTTGAAATCCTGATCATACATTGTACGCTTACACGTCATGCCGCCATAGACAAAAGACACACGACATAAACGTCCCTCACGAGCAGCAAAGATCTCCCAATCTACCACATATGGGTGATTGAACTCATACTTTTTATGGACTTTCCTTTCCCCACCAACAGAAAACAGCGATACAATCTCTAATAACCCCAGGCAAGAACCCGTCGCCATTGCCGTGAATGCTAAAATAGAAGCTTTTTCAGCCGCCATCTCAATAGTTATTGGGTCAAAAACCATAGTACGTGGGTCTAAGGTTCCAGCACGCTTGCTTTCAGCACTGTTAGCAGCACGAAGCTCTGGCAATTCTAAAATACGGATCCAGTTCTTATACCCTGGTATCACCTCATCTCCTACCAAATGCTCCTTGGCTCTCATAAGAACCAACGTCTGATTAGAATGCGTCGCTCGTATAGGTTCAGGCATAGTTTTCGTCCTTAGTTTTTATTATCCAAGACAGAGAGGAGAACTCTTGAGTTTCCCCTCCCTCTAACATAGTTTTTCTTTAACCACCAGCAGCCTTAGGCAAATCAGCAACCAAGCGCAACGATGTGGTGAGTTCCTCAAGCTGGAAGTGCGGTCTCAAGAAACAAACAGCACGATACTGCCCTGGATTACCAGGCACATCAAATACATCAACACGCGCCTCACGCAAAGGATACTTGGATTTCATTTCCTCAGACGCATTATCGTTAAGCAGCACATACTGAGCTATCCACTCTTGCAAATATTTCTGAACATCCTCTTTACTCATGAAAGAGCCAATCTTGTCACGCATCATAACCTTAATGTAGTGCGCGAACCGAGAAGCCGCCATCATGTAAGTGATACGTGCAGATAAGTTGGCATTAGCATTAGCCTCTGCTTTGTTGTATATCTTAGGCTTATGAATAGTCTGCGCACCAAAGAACGCAGCTTTATCCGTACCCTTGCAATAACAAAGAGGCAAGAAACCAAGATCACTCAACTCCTTTTCACGACGATCAGTTATAGCCGTTTCTGTTGGGCATTTCATAACGAGATCACCATCAGCCGATGTGTAGGTATAGGTAGGAAGATCTTCAACCAAACCACCACCTTCAACACCACGAATAGCCACTGTCCAGTTGTAGTTAGTGAAAGCGCTTGTTATTCTGGTACCCAAAGCCCAAGCCGGAGAACCCCACAAGAAGTTTTTAGTAGCAGCATCGCCCAAATCCTCAGTGTATCTTAAGTTCTGCACTGGGTTTGTATCCGGCCCGTAAGGCTCACGCATCAAAACACGCGGCAACGTCAAAACTACATATCTAGAATCTTCAGTTTCGCGCAAGTCATTCCACTTAGCAAACTCTACACTATCATAAAGAATAGAAAGATCGGTTGGTTTAGCTAAATCTTCAAAGCTGTCCAAACCTACCATAGATGGGCCAACATTTGCAAAAAACGGAGCATGCGAAGCAGACGCCACCCCTGAAATATGACGCACAAGCTCCATATCCATAGGTGTGTTGTCAATCTGATAACCACTAAGCAAGCAGCTATAAGGCTCACCTCCATAGGTACCATACTCGGCTTCGTAAACTCTTTTGAAAAGGTGACTTTCGTCAAACTCAACAGCCTTCTCAAAATCTTTCAAAAGATCTTCTTTCGTTGCATTCATCACCTTAAGCTTAAGATGAGATGTAACAGCCGTGTTCGAAACAAGGTACCAGAGACCACGCCACGTGGATTCCAGAGCCTGAAAGTCAGAATGGTGCAAAATTTCATCCAACTGTTTACCAATCTGAGCATCTATAGCATTGATTTGTTGATTAACAAAAGCAACAAGGTTCGGCGGAACTTTATCAGCACCAACTTTTTCCACTGCATTGACAAACGCAGCTAACATATTTTTCTGCTCAGTCGCATCAGGGTTAATACCACTCAGGTTCCCTGTAGTAACAAGCTGCTGCAAAATGCTTGGCTGCGCAGCGGTCGTGGTCGCTGCAACCCCAGCGGCTGGTGTTTTTGTATCGGTTGTATCAGCCATGGCTTCCTCCCATTAAATTCTCATTATTCTTATTTTTTGGCGCTTGGCTTTGGATCAGAACCCGAAGAAGCATCAGCAGCATCACCTGATTTCGCACCTGAGCCAGATGCAGGAGGCGCCACCAATTTTTGAAGATTACTCAAAGTATCTGGCGTCTGCACAAGATTTTCCATCATAACATTGAAAGCTTCATTACTAGACAACCTACCGGCTATTTCGCTCAAACGCGTACGCAATTGGTAGAGCTCCGCCAATTCAGGGACCTGATTAGCAACCTGCACAGGATCAAAATCACTCAAGCTCTTAAAACTCAAAGAAACAGCTAGAGCACTACCATCATTTTTAGTCGTATCAGGCACCGACATAACGATACCAGGGTTAGCCGCTTCCAAGACTTGGTTAAAAGAACTACCATCAATCTCAGTAAACTTACGCTCACGAACAGGCGCTAAATTTGCATTATTATGACCTGAAAGATCCGCCAATATGCCCATAACAAAAGGCAGCTCCACCACCTCAATAGCATCGCCAATCTCCACATCATAGGTGATATGCACACGGGGCGGCCTTACGTGATCTAATAAATGTTGTGTACTTTCCATAGCACTTCCCTGTTTTTTATTTATAACTATGTTTTATTCTTTTCTTCAGTATGACACGTTTTTTTTGATTGTAAAATATTTTTGTATGACTTGAACAAAGAAAATGGATTCTTTTCAACTGGTTGTGGAACCATTGAAAAAAACGACCTTTAAAACAAAGGGCAATAAAGGAAGGAAATCGTTTACAAACAATGCACTATGGCAATTCCGGCAAAATTTAACCCGACCGTGGGTGAAATTTTTCATAGGCTTCTTGTAATCGTCCAAAAGAAGAATGAGCGTATTGTTGTGTAGTTGACAAAGAGCTGTGCCCCAAAAGTTCTTGTATAGAACGCAAATCCACCTGATTTTCTAACAAATGTGTGGCAAAAGTGTGACGCAATACATGAGGTGTTGTCGTAGAAGGTAAATTTAGAAGAAGCCTTAGTTTAGCTAACATACCTTGCACCGTACGAGGGTTGAGAACTTTTCCTCGTTTACCTAAGAACACTCTATCTTCAGGCCCACAACGGAAAGGGCTCGCTGCCTTATACGATGCTAGACATTTAAGAACATAGGGCAAAAGAGGAACCATCCGCTCTTTACGCCCTTTTCCAACAACCCGCACTATGGATTGTGGCATATCCAGAGAATGTCCGAACAAGTCTTGCCAAGTAAGCGAAAGCGCCTCACTTAATCTAAAACCACCACCGTACAAAAGAACTAACAAAGCATGATCTCTAATCCCCACCCAAGGTTCAGAAGCCTGTTCCTTAGCTGATTCGAGAAGCTTCATGACAGATAACTCCTCTAAATACCTTGGAAGTTTCTTAGGTGTTTTAGGGCTTCTAAGGTGAATCAAAGCCTGATTCTGCCCAAAACCTTGGTGGTCCAAGAAAGCGTATAAGCCCCTTAATGACGAGAGAGCTCTAACTGTCGAAGCCTTTGAACGTTTATCTTTAGCTCGTTTTGCCAACCAAGCTCGAAAACTACCTATAGGCAACCCCACAAGCTGAAGATCAGTCCAGTCATTTGTCTCCTCATAAAGTCGTAAAAAATCGAAAAAGTTGAGCAAATCATAATGATAGGTAGACACAGTCGTCATTGATAGTTTTTTCTCAACAACTAAATATTCATAGTAAGAAAACAGCCTCTTACGCAACAAGATGCCAAAATTTGCATCAACAGGCCTCAATAACCCTGAAAACATGCCATCAAGCGTTGGAAAATCCGCACCATGAGCTGCTATCTGAATCATACCTGCTTTTAACCCAGTATGGACTGACCTGTTTTTTTCCAATCCTCTACAAAAGCCTGCAATCCTTTGTCTGTTAAAGGATGCTTTATAATTTGGCGCATAACATTTGGTGGAATTGTAACAACGTCTGCACCTATCAGCGCAGCGTCCAAAACATGTTTTGGATGCCGCAAAGAAGCCGCTAGAACCATTGTTTCGAGGTCGGGATAATTGTCATAAATTGCACATATCTCCTCTATTAGAGCCATACCATCGTGACCAACATCATCCAAACGTCCTACAAAAGGAGAAACAAACGTAGCGCCCGCTTTAGCCGCCAGAACAGCTTGCAACGGAGAAAAACACAAAGTTACATTAACCATTGTCCCCTCCTCTGATAAAACTCTGCAAGCTTTCAAACCTTCAGCCGTAAGAGGGACCTTAACTGCAATGTTTTCAGCAAGACCTGCAAGCTCCCGACCCTCAGCGATCATAGCCTTAGCATCCGTAGCCGCAACCTCTGCGCTTACAGGGCCATCAACAACCTTGCAAATCTCTTCCATCATTTTTAAGAAGCTCTTCCCCTCCTTGGCAACAAGGGAGGGATTTGTCGTAACGCCATCAACCAAGCCACTTTCATTAAGCTCTTTAATGTCATCAAGATTACCTGTATCCAAAAAAAATAACATCCCAGTCCCCTTACACTCAACGTTATTGGCGGTTGAGCACACCTCAAATATTGTCTATCATGGGGATCTAATCTTACATTGACCCACCGGATGTATCCTACGCTATTATGTCAAAAAAACAAGTCCTCGAACCTACGTCCTCAAAGACCTCAACGCCCGAGGAACCCTATCTTTGCGAGGTGGCCCTACCCCTAGCCCTAAACCAAACATTTTCCTACATATGCGAAAAACCATTAGAACCGGGCACCCTCGTTAGCGTACCATTCCGCAAAAAATCATTGATGGGTGTTGTTTGGCCTAAATCACACCAGAGCATGAGAAATGATAAAAATGACCATAAACAATACAATCTAAAATGTGTTGAAAAAATCTACCCCCTGCCAATTTTGCCAAAAGGGTTTACAGACTTCATTGGCTGGGTATCTAAGTATACCATGGCACCA
>CAZQLR010000002.1:0-3229 GCA_964594205.1 uncultured Alphaproteobacteria bacterium | reverse complement strand
GACCTACTTATCGTAGATGAAGAACACGATATGAGCTACAAGCAAGAAGAACAAACCCTGTACAACGCGCGTGATATGGCCGTTGTCCGTTCTAGCATAGAAAAATGTGCGCTTATTTTAGTATCTGCCACGCCTTCTTTAGAGACACAGGCCAATGTGGAACAAGGAAAATATGAATCTGTCCGCCTAAAAGAACGCTATGGTCAAGGTGGTCTGCCCACAGTACAAATTCAGGATGTACGTGAATCCTCGTCTGAGCTACGAAAATTATCCATCGAACACAAACGTACATTCTACATTACTCCACTTTCTCAAGACCTTATACGGGATACGCTAGATAAAAATGAGCAAGTCTTGATATTCCTAAACCGCCGAGGATATGCCCCTTTAACCCTATGTCGACATTGTGGTCACAGAATCCAGTGCCCAAATTGCACTGCCTGGATGGTTGATCATAGGCCCGCACAAGGGAAAAGAAGCCTTAGCTGTCATCACTGTGGCCATACCACTATCTATCCTGATGCTTGTCCAGAATGCGAACAGGAAAGCTCATTGGCTCCCTGTGGTCCAGGCGTAGAACGCCTCGAAGAAGAGGTAGGGATTCTTTTTCCTCAAGCAACAACCGCCATAATGACAAGCGAAACACTAGCAACACCTAAGGTATCTCAAGAAGCTTTAGATAAAATTTTCAATGGCCACGTAGATGTTGTCATAGGCACACAAGTCATGGCAAAAGGACATACTTTTCCAAAACTAACCCTAACCGTGGTCATAGATGCAGATCTGGGCCTGAATACCATCGACTTACGTGCAAGTGAAAAAACTTTCCAACTTCTCCACCAGGTCGGAGGTAGAGCTGGTCGTTGTGATACACCCGGAAATGTTATTTTACAAACTTTCGACCCTTCACATCCTGTGATTCAAGCTCTATCAAATTACGATGACGATGCTTTTTACAAGTTAGAAAAAAACAAACGGTTAGCACATACATTGCCTCCTTTTGGTCGAATGGCCTCCTTAACAATCAGTAGCAGCAAAGAACAAGACGCCAGACAAGTCTGCAAATCACTGTATAACAACCTTCCGTCCTATGATGGAAAAAAACTTCAGATATTAGGCCCAGCCCCAGCTTCCATGGCTAAAAGAAAACGTCAGTTTCGTTGGCGCTACCTTCTAAAATCCCTAGACAATAAACCTTTACAAAACTTTATCAAATCCTGGATCCAGGACACACCTATTCCTCACACAACGAAACTTACCTTAGATATTGACCCCTTAACGTTTACCTAAGAAAATAGTCTCTTCAGTTTGAAGGATCTTAGCAATGAACATGGAATAACTACCCCTCAGGTTGTTCTCCACACAGTAAACCAAGCACGGCTGAAGGGTTGCCAGCAAAATAACCAAAAAGTATAAATGCCTCATGGAAAAGAAAACAGATGAAAATGGTGTTCGCCACACGCTTGTAAAAACAAACGGCAAGGCTCAAGTCAATTGGTTATTTTTGCCTGGTGGACCTGGCGCTGATGCTGCCTACCTTAAATCACTAGCCAAACTTTTAAATATGCCTGGATACTATTGGCTTATAGACCTTCCTGGCAATGGTACAAACCCAAAGCCAAGAAATTACGATTTTAATACTTGGTTTACACTCCTTCCCAAGATAACGGCTCAATATGACAATTGTGTTCTTGTTGGCCATTCATTTGGAGGAATGCTTGCTATGCTAACGCCTGAACTAGAAAACCTTGTACAGGGGCTTGTTATACTTAACTCAGCACCCAAAATAAGTCAGGAAGCCTCATCAAAAGTTATCCACAAATACAATATCCCTGAACGGTACGAAGAACAAGCGTTCCGAGAAAATCCTTGTGAAAAAACATATAGATCCCTTTTCTTATCAAAACTTCCAGACTTCTTTCGTAAAGATAAGCAAAGCAAGGGGAAACAACTTCTAGCAAAACTACCCTTTCCCTATAAAACCACCAATATTGTTTACTCTATCCTCCAAAAATTACCCTATGAAGCTAAATGGGCACCACAAACTGTTCCTACCTTTCTAGTAGGCGGTGAACGAGACTTCATTAATCCTTTTTATCTTTTTGCAGAAGACGAACGATTTAATAAACCTAATATCACCCATGTACTACTACCAAATTGTGGTCATTGGTGTTGGGTTGAAGAGCCTACCCTTGTAGAAAAAACTTTTGCTTCTTTTTGGGAAACCATTCGTACTATACTATAGGTCAGGGCAACACAACCCAGGCATACAGCCCTGAAATCTCTCCAGAAAACAGAACTTTCTAAGGTGTATCAAAATACAATATATTTAATTTTTACCCTTAGTTAGTTACTAATCGACAACACATCTAATCTGATCATTTGTTTTTTCGAATCTCATAGAGTAAACTACCCTGTAATTTAAATAAGTGATACGCCTTTACTATCTATGCCTGAGCAAAGTTATCTATTTGATATAGTCGTTCTACTCGTTGCAGCCGTGATGGTTGTTTCGTTGGTG
Organism: uncultured Alphaproteobacteria bacterium; assembly: GCA_964594205.1. Classification (GTDB taxonomy): domain Bacteria; phylum Pseudomonadota; class Alphaproteobacteria; order 16-39-46; family JAJRRM01; genus CAZQLR01. The sequence goes on along the minus strand of CAZQLR010000002.1, from coordinate 708 downwards.
AGGAGACTCAAAATAAGCTCCATAGTAGGATACCTTCTAGCAGGTATTATTATTGGTCCCTATGTACTTGGCCCCTCAAACCTCAGTCTTGTTAAACATTTTGCAGAATTCGGTGTAACGTTCTTACTTTTCAATATTGGCCTTGAACTGCCGTGGGATAGACTTCTTAATCTACGACATTATGTTTTTGGCCTAGGCCTTCTGCAAGTTTTTGTAACCACGACTATATTCTCTGCTATTGGTTGGTCCTATGGCCTCAACCTTTCTACAGCTATTGTGACAGGCGGCGCCTTATCTCTATCTTCGACAGCGATAGTTCTACAAATTTTAGCAGAAAAAGAAGATTTAGCGACAAAATATGGACGTATTAGCTTCGCCGTTCTACTCTTCCAAGACTTAATAGTCGTCGTATTCCTGATACTTATGGGATTAATAGTACAAAGCTCGAACCTACCAAACTCTGATCTTTTGCCAACCTTGTTAATGGCTATCGCCAAAGGAGCTACTGCTCTCCTAATCATAGGTTTTATAGGCCGTTTTTTGCTAAGGCCGGTGTATCACTGGGTAGCCCGTGCCAATAACCCAGAGCTCTTTGTGGCCATGTCAATTCTGCTCATTGTAACAACAGGTTTCCTTACTTACTTGGCAGGCCTTTCCATGGAGTTAGGTGCCTTCCTTGCAGGTGTTTTGATGGCCGGAACTGAGTAT
>CAZQLR010000001.1:48157-49630 GCA_964594205.1 uncultured Alphaproteobacteria bacterium | reverse complement strand
GGGTATAGCCTTATTTCTGGTAAAAGCATAGCTCTGCCCTATAAATGCTTTAGCTGAACGCCATTTTTCAGGATAAAACTCAGCAACAACACCATAGTTAACGCGCGTTCCACTATCTAACTCATCTAGACCTGCGAACCTATCCATAGAAAATAGACTTGTTTCATCAAGTTCAATACCACCAAGGCTATCTTCATCAGGTATTTTTTTGTTAATACCCATCACAGGCCCCGTTACGACATTCACAATAGGAGAAACCAACGTAGGCACAGAAAGGTTGCTGTTTAAAAGAGGTCGTTTCCATTCCAGGCTAGCCTGAGGGAACACTCTTCCTTGGGTAAAAGTCGAAGACTCACTATAACCCTGTGGTTTAAAATGTTCTGTATGATAAGCATCAAACCGTGTCTGAGCGCTAAACGTAAAATGGTCACCATAAGGAGAATAATAAGGAACCTGCCACCCCCCCATAGAAGCAAACCGCTGAACATCAGCGCCTGATTTCCTTAAAATATTCAATAACCCTACACGCCCATAATAATGATAACCATAATTTTCGTTAGGATCGGTCAAAAAATAATAGTTTAACTGGGGTGCTATGTAAGGCAACGAGCGTTGAGAAACATTTTCCTGTGTGGTTTGAAAAGCATAGCTCCTAACCGTCGCATAGTTTTTATCATAAAAACCTTCAAATATAGCATTACTTTCCATATGGTCAGGCAAAAAGAAACTACTATTTTCAAATTTAAACTTTCGCAAATAGGTTATGTCTGATGCTCTGTAATAACGTCCTGTAAACCGCCATGTATCTGTCATGTCAACCAAAGCTGATGAGTTTGAATGCCATCTTGTTGTTTCTTTTTTTCTAACAGGTGCGTTTGTTGCGCTTCGAACGCTTTTGTCCCGTGTAATACTACCGTCAAGAATCATTTCTGCATTACGAAAACGTTGTCTATAAATACCGTGTAAAACAGGGTTAACTTTTGAGCTAATAATAGGGCTAAAAGTAAAATCACTACTGGGCGAGATTACATGATAATAAGAAGGTGAAAAAAGCGTTCCCAAGCGTTTTGAGTTGCTAAATTTAACACCTAAAAAACCGCTTCTTCTTTTAACACCTGGATCCGGATGGGAAAGATAAGGAAGGTAAAAAACCGGCTGTCCCCACATTTCCACCCAAGCATCCTTGTATATAATATCCCGCGCCTTTTCATCATGTATTACTTCCCGGGCCTTTATCTGCCAAAGCGGTTTTTCTTGTTTTGCCTTGCACGAAGAACAGGGGGTATATACACCCTTCTCAAGACGCGTAATGTCACCATCTTTTGATCCACTAACAGCAGCAACACGTCTTTTATCACTGGTTAAAAATTTAGGCGCCTCCAACGTACCTTCCCGGAAAGTAGGCGATCCTTCTAATTTATTGGCAAAAACAACATCCTGTTTATCATTGTAAAGCTTTACTCTACCCTCTGC
>CAZQLR010000001.1:42373-48057 GCA_964594205.1 uncultured Alphaproteobacteria bacterium | reverse complement strand
ATTTACTTTTCATGACGTTATTTTTCTTGAAGATAAACTAAAAGACCACAGCCAGAAGAAAAAATCAATCCAACAGAAAAACTCACAGCAATACCCGGTGGCAAAACACCAGAAAGACCAAGAGCCCGCGTTATTTCATTAATAATATACAAGGAAAAAACACTCACACAGGCAAGACCTATCACATTAACCATTTTTTGATGCCGTTGCCACCTCAATGAAAAAAATGCTGCCCATAAAATCATAGAAAAATACATAAACGGCATACTCAAAAGCGTGAACCAATGGGACCGATGCAACGTTGCAGAAAAGCCCATTTCCTCCATTCTGTTTATAAAGCTTGGCAAACTGGCAAAAGGTATGGTTTTAGGTGATGCAAAATTTTCTTCTAAAGATGTAAGTGATAGTCTCAACGTTAATTTTTTGTCTTTGTCTTTTTTTTCAGCCCAATTTTTACCCTCTAGTAACCATGGTTTAACTAAAGTTAGCGTTTCACCTGTCAGATAGGCTTTTTCAGCATCCAAGCGTTTTGTAAACCCATCATTTTCATCAAAAAAATAAAGTGTTATACCTGTAAACATATTATTTTCTTTAGAAGTTTTTTTACTATGAATAATCACTCGCCCTTTAGGTGTCATTTTTTTCAACCAAAGACCAGAGTTTACAATAGAAAGAGTATCTTGACGTGGTCTAAAGAGTTTTGTTTCCAAGCTCTCAAAACGGGCAAACATTGTGCTTGATAAAGGGTTCATGACAAGAAGATAAAGAACAGAAAAAATAGCCATAACCCCAATAAAAGGCACCACAATCTGAATCATGGAAACGCCGCTAGATCTTATAGCTATAAGCTCCAATTTTTGATTTAATGATCGAATGCACAAAAAGCACGAAAAAAACACAATCAACGGTAGCATTTGCTCAATGATAACTGGCAACTTCAATAACGTTAGCTTAAGTATAAGGATAAACCCTATATGTGCTTTTCCCGAAGTACGGCGAAAAAGTTCTACAATTTCAACAACACCAATAATACCCGTTAAAACGGCTGACGTCATAGCAAACCAAGTCGCAAAACTTTTAGCTAAATAGCGCCATATGGTCCAAGGCAACCTCACGGATTTAACCTCTTATTTTTTCCAAACTTTAACCGTGTCCCCTTTACTATGACCAGACCCAAAAACAGCAACACACCGTACACAAAATAGGGAACATAAAAAACTGTGGTGTTTGACGCAATCAAAACCACAGCCTGTAAGGAAAGAACGCTAATAACCGCTACAGCTATTCTTTTTCCATAGCCTCGTCTTTGGAATTTTCCTGATAACAATATAAAAGATACAAGCAAAGGAAACAAAAGAGCCAGCAGAGGCACAATTAACCGTTGGTGCAACTCTTGAGAAAGCCTAGCTCCGAAGTGATCTGTATGATTATCATCTACGTTCAGAAGCTCCCATAGATAATACTCACCTGGCTTTTTATTTTCTGTATTTTTCTCCATTTTAGAAGATCCAAGCTCTACAACAGTTCTGTCAAAATTTAAAGAAGAAACCCTACCCTCATTATCAGGGTTTTGTTCTTGGCGAACACCTTTTTCCAAAACAATCTTTGGTGTCTTTTCGCCGTATAACACAGCGCCTTTTTCAGCCAAGAGAGTATAAGGACTTCGATTAGGTGGCTGCACATAAGCAAGAACGTTATAAAGTTCACCTTGATATTTTGCTCTGACATACAAAGTTATGTCCCCAAACTCCTGAAAGACGTTACTCTCAATGAAAGAAAGAGAGACATTCTGCCGAACAGAACGTTCAAGGTTTCTGAACTTTGCCATAAAAAGAGGCGAAACATAGGCTTGCAAAAAAAAGACAATCATGGCAGCAGCCATACCCACCCAAAAACTGTTTTGTAAAAGTTGGCGCGTCGTAACCCCACCCGCCCAAAAAGCAACAATTTCTCTATCTTCTAAAAGACGATGCAAAGAAAACAAGCACCCAAGAGCCAGTCCTATGGGCAGCAAAACCGTAACTAAGCTTGGCAACATAAGAACAGAAAGCTCTATCAACACCCAAAGCGCATGGCTATCAATTTTCTTAAAAACAGTTTCCACAAAACGTAAAGTTTGCGTCACCCAAACAGCACCAACCAATACACCTGTAACAGCTGCGCAGGAAAGCAATGTATGCCTTAAGATATAACGCTTGAAAAGGAGCATAGAAATTTTTAAACTTAGTGCTTCATTCTGCCTTATAAGAATGGTATAGACGTATAGACAAGGTACTGTAATTTTTTTTCAAAGAATGTGCAAGAACATAACACACCTCAAAAGTATGTCTCCACTTCCAATTTTAAGGGTCTTGATCATGACGTTTAAACAGTCACTTTACAAACTAGTTCTCATTTTGTGTTTAATACATGGGTTTGTTGACGAATCTACCAGCAGCACTCAAGACCCTGCAACCATAGCAGCGGTCGTCAACTCCAGTGTTATAACATCTACAGACTTAGACAATCGTTTCAAACTGGTAACAGTCTTTTCTGGTGTGCCAACTAAGAAAAGTGCCAAAGCTCTAGTTATAAAACAACTCCTCAGATCAATGATTGACGAACATCTTCAAGAACACGAGGCAAAGGCCCAAGGTATCGTCATCGAAAGTAACGCTGTGGATGATGCTATAAAAAACATCGAACGTCAGCAGGGACTGCTCCCAGGCGAAGTAACTGATAAACTTGAAAAATCCGGGGTTTCGCCCTCCACACTTAGAGATCAAATTCATGCTAACCTTGTATGGGTTGAACTTGTTCGTACACGTCTCAAACCTTTTGTGCACGTTACCGAACATGAAATTGACGTCTATCTTAATGATCAAAAAAACAAGGCGGCAAAACCGCATCATGAACTTCAGGAAATATTCCTTCTTGTCAATGATCAAGCACCTCTTGATCAAGCTCTTATTTTTGCTAAACACCTAAAACAACAACTTTCACAAGGAGCCGACTTTGGTGCCCTAGCACAACAGTTTTCTGATAGCTCTTCAGCCATCCAAGGTGGATATTTAGGTTGGGTCCAAGAAAATGGCTTAGATGACACACGCAACGCTATCGTTTTTAAGATGAAACCTGGTCAAGTAAGCGACCCCATTGAAGCAAATGGCGGTGTTTACCTGATGCGTATGAACGAAAAAAAAGAGCCTAGTTATCAAACATCTACAAAAATCGATTATGCCGAACTTACAGTTCCCCTATATTTTGTAGCTAACGACAAAGTTTTAAAAGACAAAATAGATGAAACAACAAACCTGGTTGCCAACAGTAAAAGTGCAGAAGATCTGAAAAAAATTGCTATGTCTAAGGGATTTAATATCGAGGTCCATAAAGACAAAAATTTAGATGTCCTGCCCGACAGCCTCGCCCATAGATTATCAAGCTTAGAACTCCAAAAACCTAGTGCCGTTTACAGGGAAGGATCAGTGTTGAAGGTTTATCTAGTGGATAAAAAAAATAGCCAAAAAGAGCTAGCAGGTATTGATACCAGGCCAGAAGCTCATGCTTTCTTAGCTAATCAAAAAATAGAAGCAGCCGCCAATGCGCTTTTACGAACGCTAAGACGAAAAGCTCTGGTTCGCAATAAACTCTAAAACCATGGATTATGCTCAGAAAGAACTACAAGATCTTGTAAGGAGTGTTCGCGCGAAGAAAAGGTTTGGGCAAAATTTTCTTGTTCAACAAACTATTTTAAACAAAATTATACAGGCTTCGGCCATTACCCCTCAAACATCTGTCATAGAAATAGGACCAGGACCAGGAAGCCTAACACGATGGCTTCTAAAAACACACGCCAAAGCCATTCATAGCCTAGAGATGGACAGAGATATGCTACCCTTCCTAGAACCTTTGGTGGACGATGTTCTTTCTCTTCATTTTACCGATGCCTTAAAAGAAGATTTTTGGCAATTAGGCAACGCTCCTAGAACAGTTGTCTCTAATTTACCTTATAATATAGCCACACCTCTTTTAATAAAAATGATAGAACACAGACAAGCTTTCCAAAGGATGGTTTTGATGTTTCAAAAAGAAGTGGCTGACCGCATTGTTGCTCAGCCTGATACATCTTCTTATGGTCGTTTAGCTGTTCTTTGCCAAGTGTGTTGCAAAGTTTCAAAAGTCACAGATGTTCCTCCCAGTGCTTTTGTACCCCAACCCAAAGTTGACTCAGCTGTCGTAAGCTTAGAACCCTATGACAAGCCTCTACACCCCGTAGACATACCATCTTTACAAAGGCTTTTACATCATGTATTCCAAAAGCGTCGTAAGATGTTAAGAGGCAGTCTCAAAGGATTCGTTGATGAACCTATTGACCTATTGACACGTTGCGACATAGACCCTAAAAAACGTCCAGAATCTTTAACCCTGGAAGAATTTTGTAGGCTTGCTCAGGCTTGTGAAACTCAAGATTAACCATAGGCACTATACGTTGTAAAAAAGCAAAGTTTGACATAAAAAAGGTATTTTGAGTTCCACGGGAAGAGATATACTCTTTAAACAGCCCCTAAAGGCTTAGGTATAAAGTTAACATAGGAAGTCTTGAATGATCTTTGAAACAAAAGAATATGGCCACGAACTTGTTGTGTTTGGATCTGATCAAAAATCAGGGTTAAAGGCTATTATTGCCATTCATGACACAACTTTAGGACCAGCTCTGGGTGGTTGCCGCATGTGGAATTATGCCTCTGAAGCCGAGGCAATTACAGATGTTCTTCGTCTTTCCAAAGGCATGACCTACAAAGCAGCCCTAGCCGATTTAAAATTAGGGGGCGGCAAAGCAGTTATCATCGGTGATTCTAAGCACCAAAAAACACCAGATCTTTTTTATGCCATGGGCGACTTTGTTCATAAACTTGGCGGAAAATATATAACAGCTGCAGATGTCGGAACCAATAGTCAAGACATGCGTTACATACGGGAACGAACGCCTCATGTTGTTGGCCTGTCTCTTGAAGACGGCGGTAGTGGTAACCCCTCAATATTCACCGCTTTGGGCGTTCTTAAAGCTGTTCAAGCCTCTGTTGCCTACAAATTTGATGGTGATAGCTTACAAGGGAAAAAGATAATTATTCAAGGATTGGGCAAGGTTGGCATGTTCCTTTGTGAGCATTTTCATAATTTAGGTGCTCACATTTTTGCCTTTGACCTTCACGCTTCTCGCATGCAAAAAGCAGAAGAACAGTTTGGCGCAACCTTATTAAAAGAAGACGAAATATTTTCCACTGATGCAGATGTTTTTGTTCCCTGTGCTTTAGGAGCCATTTTAAATGCCCAAACCATTCCTCGTCTTAAAGCAAAAGTCGTTTCAGGGGCTGCTAATAACCAACTAAAAACCGCCTCTGATGGCCAACTTCTTAGAGACCGCGGCATTCTATATGCGCCCGATTATGTGGCTAACGCTGGTGGTGTCATCAACGTTTCCTATGAAGGTCCCCATTATAAAAAAGAAGAAGCCTTAAAACACTTGGAAGTCATACCATCAACGTTGAAAGAGATCTATGAAATCTCTGACAGCGATAATATCCCTACATCTCAAGCGGCCGATATACTCGCCAAACAAAGAATCAAGAAGGCATCCTAAAGCCTCAACACCTTATCGTCATTCTTTATTGTGCAAAGCACAAAGAAAAAAGCCCCATAGGATG
>CAZQLR010000001.1:16960-42273 GCA_964594205.1 uncultured Alphaproteobacteria bacterium | reverse complement strand
CTCAATTATTGCTGGTAACCGGAGTTTTGAAACCGGGCTATAAATTTCTTTTTTGACCACAACAGTATCGTTAGTAAGACCAAATTTCTCAAGGCAAGCCTTTAGCCTTTTAGTACTTGCTATACCAAAACTGTCACCTGTACCGTGGGGATGCCAAAAACCACCTTTAAGCTCTTTACCCTCTGCATTGGTCCATAGAAGTCGTTGATGGGATGACCCCAGGCTGTCATCAACCGTGATGCCAATGTTCTCAAAAGCTTTACGAACCTCATCATACCTCAAGCCCGGAGCCCCTTCAAAAATTTGCTGAAAAACATTCATATGTCTTCCTGATACTTCATACTCATGAAAATCCAGCTCTTTTTTTGCTAGGTCAACAACAGCCTCATCTTGATTTGGACTCAACCGCGTTACCATCCGGGGTGATGGCGTCCCCCGCGTTTTTTCTTTTACTTTTTTAGGTGCGGGCGGTGTATAACGCAATGGGGTTGTTTCTGGTGTTTCGTAGAAGCCCTCTGGCGATGATGTACAACGCGGTACTTTTGCAGGTTTTGGCGTCACCTGTACGTTTTTTTGATCAGCAAACGTACGCTCAGAACCTTTTTTTCTAGGCGTTCCAGGCATGGTCCCCACACGTCCACTATTCTCTTTATCTTGCTCAGATAGTCTTCTTACTTGTTCATCTATTTCTTTTCTACGTACCTGTTTTCTACTATCTTCTCTCGTCTGCCTTCTTAACTCTCTGTCCAAACCTTGTTCTTGCTTTCGTCTCTGGGATCTTGATGTGGTCAACGACTTTTGTTCCACTGAGAAGCCAGCAAGACCAGGTAAGAAACGGCTCATCTCTCCCATTAGACTACTTGCTATTTGCCTTTCCGCTTCAGGGGATAAAACTTCCCTCTCTAGAGGATTATTTTGAAAATAAGCAGAGTCTTTATAATTCTTAAAGTCCTTACCTTCACCCAAAAGGTCATCAGGCTTGGTTGGCTCAACAATTTCATCCCGTAAAAATCGTCCTAACTCTGTTGAAATATTCAAAAGCTCTTGGCAACGGTCTGACAATTCTACTGCCGGATCAATACCCTGAAAAATAGCTTTGGCTATATAGTCCAAACATCTAAGGTTATTGACAATATCCATGGATAAATAATAATCAAGCCCCTTATCTTCCGCCATTTTTTCCAAGTCTTCATCACGCGTAGACAACATTGAGGTTTTCCTTTGAACAGAATCATTTCTGGCCATTATTTCCCTCATGCGCACACTCAAAAGATAATCTAAAAAGTCACCCGCGCTAAGTTTCTTTAATCTGAAGTCTATTAATTGCTTAACAAGATTTTTGTAGGTCTCCATATGGATCATGGCACCCTGCCCTAATAAGAGATCAGACATGACCTTTTCAGATGGTGTCATACCTAATAAATCCGGCAAATCCTTCAAATCGGCTACGTGAGCTTTATAGCTATCTAAAATGTCTTTGACTCTTTCATAAATCTCATCAGAAGAACTTACAACCGAGGGTACACTGACACTCAGGGGTCTTCGTTTGTCATCTCCATCTAACACGTCGTGAGGTGCGGCATAAAGTTGAAAGCTAAAAAAAGAAAGGAAAAAGGAAAAAGAAAAGCAAGCGCCAGAAATCTTGGACAGCATAATGATAAAAACCTAACAAAAATTAATCAAAAAATTTTATAACCATAAAAATGAAATCCCATGTATACGGATCTCAAAAAAAAATGCAACAAAAAAATAATTTTTTTATGATGTGTAGCCAACTAAGGACTTTGCATAGTCCATAGGATCAAAGGGTTGAAGGTCATCTGCCTGCTCACCAACGCCAACGGCGTAAATGGGAAGACCAAATTTTTGTGCCAGACCAACCAGCACGCCACCTTTTGCTGATCCATCAAGTTTTGTCATAATCAGCCCTGTAACACCCACTGTTTCCATAAAAATTTCAACTTGACGGTAAGCATTTTGCCCAATCGTCGCGTCCAATACTAGCAACACCTCATGGGGAGCGTCAGAGCTAGCTTTTTTTATAACGCGGCTTACTTTTCTAAGCTCTTCCATAAGGTTGCTATTCGTATGCAAACGACCAGCTGTATCGATAAGAACCACATCTTCTTGTGATTTTTTTGCTTCCTGCACCGCATCGAAGGCCAAAGCAGCAGCATCTGAACCTAGATCTCGTTTGGTTACAGGTACGTTTAAACGATCACCCCAAACACAAAGCTGTTCCACGGCGGCAGCTCTGAACGTATCACCCGCTGCCATACGCACCTTAATACCTTGATCTGTCCACGTTTTAGATAGCTTGGCAATCGTCGTGGTTTTACCAGCACCATTAACACCTACCACTAAGATAACTTCTGGTTTTAGGTTTTTATCAACAACCAGTTTGCCAGCAACATCGTCTAAATACCGCGCAATATGTTCGGCCAAAAAAAGTTTAACCTCATCAGGGGAAACTTGTTTATTAAATTTTTCCCGACGTAAACTTTCAATTATTGTTGACGATACCTGCACCCCCATATCAGATTGAATCAAAAGATCTTCAAGATTCTGCAAAGCTTCATCATCTAACGGCTTGTGTGTGAAAAGTGTCGTAAGCCCTGTCGATAGGCTTTTGGAAGATTTGCTTAATCCTTTTTGTAATTTCTTAAACCACGACATTTTTTGTATCCTATATTTTCTACGTCATAAAAACGAATCAACCCAAAAGGTTGTAAATTTCAATGGCAATCATCGCAACACCACATAACAGCGTAAAAATAACACCTGGTTTTCCTATTGTTTTTGAAGCGTAAGCTTTTTTTCTCATTAAGCAAAGCGTTATACAGCAAGGAAGGATCAAAGCCAGAACGCTCAAAGCTATGGCCGCAAAACCCAAAGCCCCCACAAACAGGTTTTCCGGGGCTAGAACAGCCAGGGTCAAAGGAGGAACAAAGGTAATAAAAGCGCTCATAAATTTAACATCATGCTTGTTTAACCTCGTACGAAGAACCTCCTGCACATAGCTGTACAACCCCATAGAAACACCTAAAAAGGACGTTGCGATAGCCAAGAAAGAAAAAATGTTCGCCACGCCAGCAAAAGCCCAGAACTTAGATTTTTCCTCTAAAAGCTTCATAAAGTTGCCCAGCTCACCACCAGAAGCATGAAGATCAAAAAAACTGCTGTCACCAAAAAAAGGAACACTGCCCAAACAAACCATTATCCACAAAATGTAAAAAAGAAAAGGCAGTAACGATCCCAAAACAAAAGCTTTTTTTATAGACGTTCTGTCCTTTTTTAAGAAATCAACCAACGGCGGTATACTACCGTGAAAGCCAAAAGCTGTAAAAAAAATGGGAATTAAAGAAAGATAACTAGAAAAACTCAGATCCATAAACTGTAAATAGTTCACAGTTACGGCCGGCATTAAACAAAACACAATAGTTAAAAAAAGAAGCGTTTTTACAAAGAACAGCAACCTATTAGTATAGTCCAACCAAGCAGCACCCTTAATAACAAAAACACAAAGAAGAATAAAAAAGGGCATCACCACCCACGGGAAAAGATCTGGCGTAGTTTTAGGGATCTCTGTTTGGGCAAAACTACCAAATAGCGATGTCCCTCCCGCAACGTAAGCTGTTAAAAGGGCATAAAAAAGCCAAACTATGGATAAGGATCCTAAAAAAGAAGATACCTTCCCCAAAGTTTTCTCAGCCATGTGCGCCACACTAACACCATGACCAAAATGGATGTTGAGCTCTACGCTTATAAAAGACGCATAGAGCATGAGTCCCCACATGCCTCCCAACATCAAAAAACTGGGGAAAAAACCGACTTTGCTTGATACTAAGGGTACAGCCAACAGGCCTGCACCTATGGTTGTGCTCGCGACAATTAGCAAACCACCTGTAATTTGATTACCAACTTTCATTAACTCTCTCAACTATATAAAAGGTACCTTATAGTTTTTTTTTACCACTGACCATACAGAAAGGAAAAGGCGAAACAAGCTGTTCATAGATCCTTTTAATTCTTTTATAAATGTTGTAAGAAAAGATAATTATCTGAAGCCCTTCAATGAAAAAAGGAATGTCCATGCGTCCTTCAAAGCGAGCAGCCAACGATCTGAGAGACATTAGTATAATACCTCACTTCAACCCTCACGCTGAAGGATCTTGTTTGATAAAGATGGGCAATACTCATGTTTTGTGTACGGCATCGGTGGATGAAAAAGTCCCCCATTTCCTAAGAAATTCAGGAAAAGGTTGGGTTACTGCAGAATACGGCATGCTGCCACGCGCGACAAACCAACGTACAGATCGTGAAGCGGCGCGCGGGAAACAATCTGGAAGAACGCAGGAAATACAAAGGCTTATAGGGAGATCCCTCCGGTCCGTTGTGGATATGGAAAAGCTTGGTGAACGACAAATAAAACTTGATTGTGATGTTATTCAAGCTGACGGCGGCACAAGAACAGCCTCTATAACAGGGGCTTTCGTTGCTATGTACTTGGCTTGCCAAAAACTTCTGGCGACTAAAAAAATCGCGTCTATGCCCATCAACGATTTTGTTGCAGCTGTTTCTTGTGGCATCTACGAAGGTACACCCGTTCTAGATCTTGACTATGCAGAGGATAGCTCTGCCCAAGCCGATGCTAATTTTGTTTTAACCGCTTCTGGAAAAATCATTGAAATACAAGGTACCGCCGAAGAAAAACCTTTTGAGGAAAAAACTTTTCTTAGTCTTTTAGAGCTAGCTAAACAGGGAATCAAAAAGCTTGTTGCTCTACAAAACGACCTTTTAGTACATCAACCTCTGCAAGATACTCTTACACGCAGTAATTAGCACTATGAACAAAGCATCTCGTCTTAGTTTTTTTGAAAATTTATCTAACTATTTCAAAGACCCTCAAACAGAGCTCAATTTTGTTAATACTTATACCTTATTAGTTGCCGTCGTTTTATCCGCTCAATCCACAGATAAGGGGGTTAATAAAGCAACCAAAGAGTTGTTTAGAATAGCGACCACCCCTCAGGCAATGATTGCCCTGGGGGAAGAACGTCTTGTGGATCACATACGTACAATTGGCCTGTACAAAAATAAAGCCAAAAATGTCCTTGCTTTGTCTCATAAACTTTTAAATGAGTTCAACGGAAACGTGCCCAAGGATAGAAAGGCCCTCATGACACTGCCCGGTGTTGGTAGAAAAACTGCCAATGTGGTACTTAACGTAGCCTTTGGTGAACCTACCATGCCCGTAGACACCCATGTTTTTCGCCTAGGCAACAGAACGGGCCTGGCTAAAGGAAAGAATGTACGAGACGTTGAAGACAAACTTTTAAAAGCTGTTCCCAAACCATACGCTCACGACGCCCACCACTTACTTATTTTACTGGGTCGTTATATTTGTACAGCCCGCAAACCCAAATGCCAACAGTGCCCCGTCTTAAGCCAATGTGAGTATAAAAATAAGACGTAAACTTTTCCAAGAATCGTTGTCTATCTTCCAAACATATTACGTATTAATCGGGGTTTCTTGCCCCTACAAGGCCAGGCTGCCGACCTAATGTCGGTCTGTACACCAATTTTTTATGCTTTTTATCAGGTAGCATTGGTTGTACCGCGTCTTTTCTTATTTTAAACAACCAAACACCAGGCCATCTGGAAAAAACTTTTTTATTTAAACCATCAAATGCCAATGACATTTTGGCGTGCCGTATAAAAGAAAAAGGCCAAAAATGCAAAACACCTTTGACGTCTACGACTGTAAAACCTGAATCTTCTAGCAATTGATACATAGAAGGATAACTATAAGGTATTCCTTTACCAAAGGGGGTGTCTTCAGCTCGTGACCAAGGACCGTGCCGGTTTGGTAAGACAAGAAGCATAGTTCCAGAAGGTTTTAGAACTCTCCAAACCTCATGCAAAAAGCCCTGTGTATCCTGAAGAAATTCCAAAACATGAATAACCAACAAATGAGAAATCGAACTGTCAGACACAGGCCAGCTATAAGGATCTATCAAGGCTGTGTTAGATAACGTATCCCTTTCATTACAATGGTGACCTTTGGCAACAGCAGGCCATGGAATGGCCCCTTGAAACTCTGGCATAAGAGAAAAACAAGATCGTGTTTTTTCCAAAAAGGGCCTTAAATAGGGGATACCATAGCCACACGATACAACAACATCCTGGGAAGAAGGTTGAGGCCAAGACTCAACTATAGCACGTCGAATGATACGCCTTACCGCGCGCCCCTTTGGCGTTCCATAAAAGTTATATAAATCTTTGCAGTGCATATTTTGCCATTTCCTTTAAAGAAAAATACAAAATCCACAAGGCTTTCTCTTTCCTTGCTGGATTTAAAAAAAATACCTGCTCTTTATCAATCTAACCACCAAAGGTGTAAGGACTAGACCAATCAGGAGCCGATCCATAATACGGCACCTTAAGGATTTTTTCATGGCGACCTGTTACATCCACCATAGAAACAAAGCTCTTTCCACCTGGTTGTTTTTTGTCGCCTTTCGTTTGTTTAGTAAACATCAAAAGGCGGCCATTTGGTGACCACGTTGGGGCTTCTACCACATACCCCGTGGATAACCATCGTTCACCAGTACCATCCGGTCGCATGATACCAATGTAAAAATTACCTTTATGCGTTTTAGTAAAGGCAATAAGGTCACCCCGTGGCGACCAAACAGGCGTTGCATAACGCCCCTCACCAAAGCTAATACGGCGAATGTCGGAACCGTCTTCATTCATCAAATACAACTGTTTTGTACCACTTCTATCGGAATTAAAGACAACTTTGCTCCCATCAGGAGAATAACCAGGCGACGTATCAATAGATGAAGACTTCGTAAGCTTCCGAACCTTCCTAGTTTTAAGGTTCATTTCGTATATTGAACTTAATCCTTTGACTGACTGGCTAAATATTATCTTGTCACCATCAGGTGAAAATCTAGGCGCAAACGTCATACCAGGAAAATCACCCAATTTTTTACGCTTACCAGTTTTTAAATCCAACAAAAATACCTGTGGTACTGCCGTTTCATAAGACATAAAAACCAACTCTGGTTTTTTAGGTGATAAACGTGGTGTCAAAACTATTGTTTCATTACCTGTCACATACTGATGGTTTTCTCCATCAAAATCCATGACAGCTAAACGTCTCTTATTTTTCTTTGAATACGGAATAGATTCACTAACATAAGCCACTTTGGTGTTAAAATGGCTTTCCTCCCCTATCATACGTTTATAAATATAATTAGAAATTTTGTGCGCTATTTTTCTTAAGCTCTTTTCAGGCCCAGAAATAGCTTGCCCTTCCATCTGTGTTTCACGAAAAGCATCCCATAAGCGAAACGACGCCGTTATAGTACCAGATGTTTCCAGAGCCAACGATCCCGTGACTAGCCCTTGAGCTTCCAAAAGGCGCCAATCCCCAAACCGAGGAAAATCCCCCATAGATTCAGGCTGCTCGATATAATCTTTTTCTTTGATTACACTAAAAAGCCCTGTTCCTTCAAGATTCTCAACCACCTGGTCATGTATTTTTTTTGCTAAGGCCTCTTCTTTTGCACTGCTCGTTTTAAAAGGCATAACGGCTATTTTTATCGGGTTGATATTACCCTGTGTCACGTCCAAAACAAAAGCCTGAGCCATAAAGTCAATGCTCATAGACACAAGGAAACAACACATCAAAAAAAGCTTTTTTTTCACCAAAATCCCCTGAACATCTACATATAATAGTTAGATTTACTGACTATAGAAGTATTCACCATGTTTTGCAAGCTAGCCAAAGAACAATAGCCGCTCTACCCACACAATAGAGCTTTCCCATAACGAGCAACCATCTGGTTTAACAATTCATTAACAAAAAAGTTTCGGTGATTTTTTAGGCGCATCTAAACCGTGGGATGTGAAAACTAGTCCCCCGTAGCGATACGATCCACAAGCTCTTTAACTGTTGGTATATAGCCACCTTTGTAAAAAGGGTCCTCAGCAAAACGGTACGCACTATGCCCTGCAAACATCAAATTATCATCCACAGACCCATCATGGCTTATATCCATCAAGGTTTTTTGAATACAAAACGATCGAGGATCAGCCCTATAACCCGTGGTACCTTCACTATTCTGTGACCAATTACTAAACTTACACGCGCTTAAACAACCCATACAATCAACTTGGTCTTTATGAATCTGTCTTGCTTTTTCTGGGGTTACAAAAACAAGCGTCTCATCAGGTGTTCTTAAGGCTGCGCTAAAACCTAATACTGTCCACGAATCAACCTTATTTTTATCTTCAGAACGCAAATATACCATTCTACCACGCGCCCCTATAGGACAAGGTGTATCAAACCCCTCACCAGGTGACCGTCTATACAATACTTCACGATCTGTTCTGTCCATAAGTTCACGCAAGAACGGGTTTATAACCGCTGAAGAATAAAAACCCGTCGGGCTATAACGATGAAGGTTTATATCACCTTTCTTAAGTGTAAGAAGTCTAGCTTTCCAACTATCAGAAATAGGACTTTCCTGCGTTAATAAAGGACGCGTGCCAAATTGAAAGGCTATGGGACCAAGCTCAGGGTTGTTGATCCAAGATTTCCATTCACGCAAAAACCAAACACCACCAGCCATGATGATAGGCACATTATGAAGCCCCATTAAATTCATGACTTTTCGAAGATTAAGGACTCTCGGATAAGGGTCTTCAGGTACTCGTGGATCTTCACTATTACTAAGACCATTATGACCACCCGCCAGCCATGGGTCCTCATAAACAACGCCTCCCAATAACGCAGCAACTTTTTTATAAGCTCTTTTCCATAACGCATTGAAGGCGCGACCAGACGATACAATGGGATAGTAGTAAACGCTATATTTTGCAGCAATTTCCCCTAACCTATAAGGCATACCTGCTCCACACGTTATACCGTGGATAAGGCCCTTAGCTTTTTCGAGAACATTGTGAAGAATATGTTCTGCACCCGCCATTTCCCACAGAACATTCATGTGAATTCGGCCATTTTTACCAGCTAAATCAAAGGCTCTCTGAGCCTGGGCAACAGCACCCTTCACAGCATAGTTTAAAAGCTCTACATGACGTTCCTGTCGTGTTGTTCCTTTATAAATCTGAGGAACAACATCCCCATTGTCATCATAATAATCAGCATTAACGCCGGAAAAAGTTCCTACACCCCCAGCGGCAGCCCAAGCTCCTGCGCTCGCAGCATTAGAGATAGATATGCCCTTACCACCTTCTATTATAGGTAAAACCTCTTTACCTGAGATCATAAAAGGATTGATGATACTCATGGATTGCTCCTGGTCTTAAAGTATTGTGATCGTCTTACATACAAGCTTTGCGGCTAAGGCGTAATTTGCCTTTGTTATCTAGGCCAACAACCTTGAAAACAACCTCATCACCTACGTTCAGGTAATCTGTTACCTTTTCAACACGGCAGTTTGGTTCAATTTCACTAACATGTATAAGGCCCGATGAGCTACCTAGAAAATTAACAAAAGCGCCAAAATCAGTCACTTTAACAACCTTACCAGTATAGGTTTTGCCAACTTCTGGGACCTCAACCAAACTCTGAATCCATTCAACAGCCCGTTTTGTTTTTTCAGGATTTACGCCTGAAACTTTTACAAGACCATCTTCTTCAATATCGATTTTTGCATCTGTTTCTTCAACAATCTGGCGAATAATTTTTCCACCAGGCCCAATAACCTCACCAATTTTGTCCTTAGGAATCCTGAAAAGTTCCATTTTTGGCGCATACGGACTCATTTCATCTCTGCCAGCTTTTATAGCCTTTTCCATTGCCTTAAGGATATGCAAACGACCAGCATTTGCTTGTTCCAAAGCCTGCTGCATGATGTTTTCATCGATGCTGGTAATTTTCAGATCCATCTGCAACGCCGTCACACCATCCTTGGTACCCGTTACTTTGAAATCCATATCACCAAGATGATCCTCATCACCCATGATGTCTGAAAGAATAACAAAATTATTACCTTCTTTCACAAGTCCCATGGCAATGCCCGAAACAGCTTTCTCCAAAGGAACACCTGCATCCATCATAGACATAGAGCTTGCACATACAGTCGCCATAGAAGACGAACCATTACAGGCCAATATGTCCGAAACAGCACGCACTGTATAAGGAAAAGCAACCTTGCTTGGCATAACAGGCTTCAAAGCACGCCAAGCCAACTTTCCATGCCCTATTTCCCGACGTCCGGGAGGTCCCATACGACCAGTTTCGCCAACGGAAAAAGGAGGGAAGTTGTAATGAAGCATAAAATCTTCTCTAAACTCACCCGCTATT
Organism: uncultured Alphaproteobacteria bacterium; assembly: GCA_964594205.1. Classification (GTDB taxonomy): domain Bacteria; phylum Pseudomonadota; class Alphaproteobacteria; order 16-39-46; family JAJRRM01; genus CAZQLR01. Next base: position 31,931 of record CAZQLR010000001.1, on the reverse strand, counting down.
GTATCAACAATCTGCTCATCCTGTCCTGTCCCCAAGGTGGTCACAACCAAAGCCTGTGTTTCACCACGGGTAAAGAGAGCTGAGCCATGCGTCCTCGGTAAAACACCAACCTCACAGTGAATAGGTCGTATGTCCTCTGGCGAACGACCATCTATACGCTTGCGATCCTTAAGCATCTGGCCACGTACATGGTCTTCTTTCAATCCACTATACGCTGCACCCAAAAGCGCCATTGTCTCATCAGAAGCCTCCTTAGCCTCATAATCTTCGACTATAGCCTCTTTTAAGGCGTCAAGAGCCGCATAACGTTCTTTTTTATCTTTAATCTCATAAGCTTGTTTTACTTTTTTAAGATACGCTTTAGAAAGCTCTTTCTTTAGCTCTTCTAATCCTTCTGGTTTTTTTGGCAAAGCCCAAGCCTTTTTACCAGCTTTTTTAACAAGCTTTTTGATCATAGCAAGCACAGGCTGGAAACCCTTGTGACCGAACATCACAGCTTCCAGCATCTCAGCTTCTGAAAGCTCTTGGGCTTGGGACTCAACCATCAAAACGCCCTCTTCCGTACCAGCCACAACCAAATCAAGCTGAGTACAGTCTAACTCTTGAATAGTTGGGTTCAGAATGAGCTCATTGTTTTTGCGTCCAACCCTAGCACCAGCCATAGGACCATGAAAAGGAACACCTGAAAGAGAAGCAGCAGCAGCAGCACCGACCATGGCAGGAATATCAGGATCATTCACACCATCAAAACTTAAGACCGTGCAAACAACTTGCGTATCATTTCTAAAACCTTCTGCAAAAAGAGGTCTCATAGGCCTGTCAATCAAACGAGACGTCAAAACCTCTTTTTCAGAAGGTTTGCTTTCACGTTTCACAAAGCCACCTGGTATCTTACCAGCAGCATAGGCTTTTTCTTGGTAAAGGACCATTAGGGGGAAAAAATCAAGGTTTGGATCAGCTTTTCTTGCAGAAACCACTGTGCATAAAACGCTAGTATCACCGTATCTGACCAAAACACTGCCATCAGCTTGATTAGCTAGTCTACCAGTCTCTAAGCTTAGCGTTTGCCCCGCCCATTGAATTTCTTCTCGTTCAACTTTAAACATACATGTCTCTTTCTTTAATCACACCCTTGAAAACCGTGAAAGCTTCACTGCTGGTATCTTAACGTCTAAGCCCTAGTCTCTGAATAAGCGCTTCATAACGACTTACTTCGACTTTTTTAAGATAATCCAACAAGCGACGACGCTTACCAACCATCTTTATAAGACCCAATCGAGAATGAAAGTCTTTTTTATGGTCTTTCATATGTTCCGTCAAATTTACAATACGTTCTGTCAAAACAGCAACTTGAACCTCAGGTGATCCTGTATCACCTTCATGGCATGCGTATTCTTTAATAATTTCTTCTTTACGTTCAGCAGCAATCGACATCAACCTACTCCTTAGTTATTTAGCTACAATTAAAACCCCGCTCAACAACCAAGCAACCCTCCTTCACACTCACTAAGGCTATGGGCGTCTTGTTACGAGTCACACAAATAAATGGTAAACCTTGTTGAGCGACTGCTGGCAAAACCAAGCCTTTTTTGGATTCTTCTTTTACAGAAATCCTTTGGCCAAGATTAAGCCTTTTTGCCACTTGATCCTCTACAGTCAATGCCAAGATGTCGTCCAGCAAAGCTAACATCGGAAACCAACCAGCTCCTCCCTTATGCATGATTTCTGCAATAGAATCCAGTAAAATCGCGTTTTCTATTGAGAAACAACCAACTTTCAAACGGCGTAAAGCCACTAGATGACCACAACTCCCTAATTTTAAAGCAATATCTCTACCCAAAGATCGCACATAGGTTCCTTTAGAGCACATGACCTCAAAATCACTGGTCTTTCTATCACTATCATGGGCCAGTAAAGACAAACTATGAATACGTATTCGCCGTGGTTTAAGATCAAACACCTGATTATTTCTAGCTAATTCATAAGCCCTCTGCCCTTTAACCTTCAACGCGCTATATTTAGGCGGCATTTGGTCAATATCACCCAAAAATTGCGCCAAAATTCCTTTTATTTGGTTTTCTGTAGGCACAACAGGGCTTGTCTGAACAACAACACCTTCCTGATCTTCAGTTGTGGTGGCTTCCCCCCATTTCACAGTAAATCTGTAGGTTTTTTCTCCTTCCATGGCGAAAGAAACCAATTTGGTGGCCTCACCAACAGCCAAAGGTAACAAGCCCGTCGCTAAGGGATCAAGCGTTCCCCCATGCCCTATCTTTTTAACGTTTAAAGCTTTTTTCACACGGTTAACCACCTGCGCAGAGGTTAACCCCAAAGGCTTATCAACAACAACCCAACCATGACGAAGAAAAAAAGGATCGATGATTTCACTCATCCGTTTTCGATCTTTCCTCAACGCCATTCACCTCATCAAGCATCGCGTCTATAGTCATAGCATGACGTTGAAAAGTATCTTCAAAAAATTCAAGGGATGGCGTAAACCTTAATCCTAGCTTCTTGATAGCATCTTGAACAAAAACCTGTGCTTTTGTGTTACAGATCCTCAAAATCACTTCCTTAGGACAATCTTCCGGCAAAAAAAGGTGAACCTTAGCATGTTTCAAATCAGGCGTAACGTCAACATGGGCAACGCCTATATACAAGCCCTCAAATTCAGGAATGTATAGCTTGCCTGATAAAAAATATTCTGCAAGCTTGCGATGAATCTGCTCTGCTACGCGCCTGGAACGAACACCTTGGGGTTGGTTTTTGTATAAAGACATACGAAAACTCTAATCTAATGTTCTGGCAACCTGCTCTACCTCGAAACACTCAATGACATCTTTTTCTTTGATATCATTATAGTTTTCCAAGGCTATACCACATTCGTAACCTTCTCGGGCTTCTTTAACCTCATCCTTAAAGCGCTTCAAAGATTTCAGATTACCTTCGTAAATGACAATGTTGTCGCGCAAAATCCTAACTTTGCAACCTCTTTTCACAACCCCCTGGGTGATCATACAACCCGCAATCTGGCCTACTTTACTAACGGTAAAGACTTGGCGGACTTCCGCATATCCAAGGAAATTCTCTCTTTCTATAGGTGCAAGAAGGCCCCCCAATAAGGCTTTGACATCATTAATAGCATCATAAATAACGGCATAATGCCTTATATCAACACCACTTTTGTCAACCATAGCTTTCACTGTTGCCTCAGCACGAACATTGAACGCTAAAATGAAAGCGCCTGAAGTTTGGGCTAAAGTCATGTCAGACATGTTGATACCACCAACGCCACTGTGAATAATTTTTACAGCAACTTCATCAGTAGAAAGCTTTTCCAAACTCGTCCTCAAGGCCTCCATAGAGCCATGAACATCTGTTTTAACAACAATCGGCAGTTCCTTAAGATCTCCTTTTAAGGCTTTGGCAAACAAATCATCCAAAGACGTCGGTGGTTTAGAAGCTTCCACCGTTTTTTTGAATTTTTGGGCATGCGCTTCAGCTAATGAACGGGCTTGGGCTTCACTAGAAACAATGATAACCACATCACCCGCGTGAGGCGCAGCATCAAAACCCGTTACCTCAACAGGGCAAGAGGGTAAAGCTTGCTTTACAGACTTTCCATGATCATTAGTCATAGACCTCACACGTCCAAAAGTTGCCCCCGCAACAAACGTTTGTCCAGCCTCCAAAGTTCCCTGCTGAACCAATATTGTCGACACAATCCCTCGTCCCTTCTCCATACGAGATTCTATGATAATTCCCTGGGCCGGACGAACAGGGTTAGCTTTCAAATCCAGAAGCTCTGCCTGCAGAAGAATCATTTCCTCAAGTTTATCAAGGTTCATCCCTTTCATGGCCGATACTTCAACTTCTAAAACATCACCACCCATAGATTCAACAACAAGCTCATGTGACAAAAGATCTTGTCGAACACGATCTGGATTTGCCTCAGGTTTATCAATTTTATTGATGGCTACAATGATAGGAACACCAGCGGCTTTGGCATGATTAATAGCCTCCACTGTTTGTTCTTTAATACCATCGTCTGCCGCCACCACAAGTATAATTACGTCAGTAACATTAGCCCCACGAGAACGCATCTCACTAAAAGCCGCATGACCAGGCGTATCAATAAATGTTATCTTTTGACCCGTAGCCATAGTAACCTGATAAGCACCTATGTGCTGGGTGATACCACCTGCTTCGCCACCAACCACATCTGTCTTGCGCAAAGCATCTAGCAAAGAAGTTTTTCCATGATCCACATGCCCCATAACCGTCACAACAGGTGGTCTTGGCTTCATGTCTTCTGGATGTCCCACAAAACTTTCTTGTACGGATTCAAGGGTAACTTCATCTCTGGCCTTGATTTTATGACCAAACTCACTCACCAACAGTTCTGCCGTTTCAAAATCAATAACTTGATTGACGTTGGCCATGGTCCCCATCTGCATCAATTTTTTGATAACATCAGCGCCACGCACCGCCATACGATTAGCCAACTCTCCCACGGTTATAGACTCAGGCAAACAGATTTCTCTTTCTATGTGCGTCGTTTCTTTTTTAAAGCCGCGTTTCTTTTTTGGAGGTATTTTTTTAATTAAAGATGGTTGCGGAACAAAACCACGCTGATTATTCAATATGGCCACAACAGGCGTCGTTTCTTCCTCTTCTTCAATATCCGCCTCTAAAACTCCATGTATATCTATACGTTTGGACTGACGACGCTGAGGCTCACCACGCTTGGATGGTTTTTTTTCATCTTTTTTTACAGATTTCTTTTCCTGATCATCTTCTGAATCATCATCCTCAACTTTAGCAGCATATTTATGAGGTTTCTTAGGATGTTCAGATCTTGCACTTTCAACCTTTAAAACTTTTGATTCAGCAGCCGCCCTATCAAAGCCAGAATCTTCTTCCTCTAAGGCAGCTGCTTTGTCTGCTTTGTCGCTCTGGGCAGCTTCCACCTTCTCTTCTTCTGCATTATCCACTAAATCTTTATTTATTCGATCCTGCGTTTGCTCATGGTAAAGTTTCTTTCTATGCTCCTCACCCTCTTTACGCCGTGTAGAAAGCTCTTCCTCTGTTTTTTCTGCCTGCTGTAAAACACGCATACGAGCTTCCCATTCTTCATGAGTAAGCTTTCTTCCAGATGTAGTTTCACTAGATTCAGGAATTTTTTTCTCTTCAAGCCTAGAAGACAGATCCTTTTTTTCCTCTTCAGAACGTTTGGTAGGAATAGAAACACGCTTACGCTTAACCTGAACCGTTACACCGTGGTTCTTGCTTTCCGCCTTTTTTATATCAGACAAATCCCTGTTAAGAGATAATTTTCCTTTTAAACCTAGCGGTTTCTTTTCGTTGCCATCAGCCATGAGACACCTCTAAACTTTGAGTTCAATTACACGGCCTTAATCTCTTTAAGGTCATCTTCTTCAACTGCTGCTTCTTCGTCAAACCAACCCGCTTTGACACGAGCTTTAAGAATCAAATCTTGCATCTCGTTAATATCTAACGATTTTGTTTTAGCTGGCTTTACAATTTCCTGCAATTCATCCGTCGCTAAATCAGCAAAATCTTCCAAAGTTTTCACGCCATTTTCAGCCAACATTAGAAGAATTTCTCCGCTAAGACCTTCCATCTTGCAAAGATCATCTTCAATGTCTAATTTTTTTATCTTTTGGAAACAATCTTTTTCATGGTTTTCTAAAAAGCTTTTCGCACGATTTTGAATTTCTTTGGCTACATCTTCATCAAAACCATCTATAGAAGCTATTTCCACCAAATTCACTAGAGCCAAATCCTCCAAAGAGCAAAACCCCTCCGAAGCCAGCAAGTGCGCAATAACATCGTCTACATCCAAGGCTTCTTTAAAAACGTCTGTTATAGTCAGCATTTCTTCCTGTCGGCGCTCGGATTCTTGAGTTTCCGTCAAAACATTAATATGCCAGCCTAACAAATTTGAAGCCAGACGCACATTCTGACCACGTCTACCGATGGCTATACTCAGCTGATCATCTGGAACAACCACATCCAGATTTTTTTCAACTTCATCAACAACCACCTTACTAGCTTCCACAGGTTTTAAAGCACCAACAGCAAAAGTTGCTATATCCGGAGACCAAAGAACTATGTCAACTTTTTCACCCTGAAGCTCATTCACAACCGCCTGCACACGACTTCCTCGCATGCCAACGCAAGATCCTATAGGATCAATACTGGAATCAGACGTATAAACACAAATCTTTGCTCGACTGCCCGGATCACGCGCTACAGCCTTTATTTCAATGAGCCCATCGTAAATCTCAGGAACTTCTTGCTCAAATAGCCTGGCCATAAACTGAGGATGCGTCCTTGAAAGGAAAATCTGGGGTCCCCTTTGTTCACGACTAACATCCCGTACATAGGCACGAATACGATCCCCCATACGAAAATTTTCTTTAGGTAAACATTCATCCTTACGGAGCACACCTTCCGCTTTTCCTAGATCCACAATCATAGACCCAAAGTCTACACGTTTTACGGTACCACTCACTATAGTCCCTACACGGTCTTTAAACTCATTGTACTGCCGCTCACGCTCTGCGTCTCGGACTCTTTGTATAATAACCTGTTTCGCTGTTTGAGCAGAAATACGCCCCATGTCTACAGGTGGTAAAGTTTCAGTGATGTACTCTCCCAAAGAAACACTATCTTCTAAACTTTTGGCTTCCTCTAAAGATATCTCCGTATCCGCATGGCTTACAGATTCAACAATTTCCCTGTATCGACGAAGCCCTACTTCTCCTGATTTGCGATCAATGCAAGCTCTTATATCAAGATCTTGACCATACTTTGCCTTAGCTGCCTTTTGAACAGCCATCTCCATAGCTGCAAAAACATCTTCTCTATCAATGTTTTTTTCACGAGCTACTATTTCAGCTACCTGAAGTAGTTCAGGCCGAGGTGCCGATGTCATCATCTCTTTCATATCATTTCCTCATTTTAAAAAACGTTTTCTCAAAAGTTAACCGTTTCGAAATATTCTTTAAGATTGACTTCCGTTTCCAAGTTTGCGCTTTTTATGTTTTCCATCTTTAGAGACAAAACATCACCTGTCGTACCTTCTTCAAACAGAACGCTACCACCATCTACACCTTTTAAAGTCCCTACCAACTGTCGAAGGTCTCTTATTTTCTTTTTAACCACTATCCTCGCCCGACTCTCCTTGAAAGTATCGTAATCTTGAAGTTTAACAAGAGGCCTATCCAAACCGGCAGACGTTACCTCTATGTTGTAATCACCTCCTATAGGATCATTATTTTCAAGTAAATCCAAGACAACATTACTAATCTTAGAACAATCATGAAATGTTACAGCATCACCCTTCAAACGTTCCATCATAATCTGTACCACACAACGACCATGAAGCTGATAGTCTTTAACTTGAACCAAGTTTAAACCTTGCTCCACAAGCAAAGGCTCAATCAAGTTTTTAAGCTCTTCTAGTCCACCCATAAGTCCAAAAATCCCTACAAAAAAGGCGGGTCCCTTTAGGCCCACCTTGTCAGCGGTTCTAACGCGTGACCTAAAACCACGCTATGTTTTATATCTTTACGATTCCATAGTGGTACCTCATACCCAGCGAACGTGTCAAGAAAAATAGTCGCCTTTTTCTTGGCTCCATATATTCACAGGTCTATAATGTTAAAAAAATACGTCAACTATAACCAAAAGCTTAACCCTTTCTTCGAAGTGTGCTATAGGTTCATGACTGGGTAACGGTATGTAGGATATTAAAGATGTTTTCACGACTTTTTGGGCTTTTGTCATCAGATATGGCCATCGATTTAGGTACTGCCAACACATTAGTTTACGTAAGAGGAAAAGGTATTGTTCTAAACGAACCTTCTGTCGTGGCTATAACAACTATTGGGGGTAAGCAACAGGTCCTAGCCGTTGGGGACGAAGCAAAAAGCATGGTTGGGCGAACACCAGGTAATATTCAAGCTATTCGCCCTCTAAGGGATGGTGTTATCGCTAACTTTGAAGTTGCAGAAGCCATGATCAAACACTTCATACAAAAAGTGCACAATAGACGCAGCTTTACAAGCCCTCAGGTTGTTGTCTGTATACCTTCAGGTTCTACTTCTGTGGAACGTCGAGCCATTCAAGAATCTGCTGAAAGTGCAGGGGCTAGAAAAGTTCTATTGATTGAAGAACCAATGGCAGCAGCTATCGGTGCAGGTTTACCTGTAACTGAGCCCACTGGATCCATGGTTGTTGACATTGGTGGTGGCACGACTGAAGTTGCCGTCTTGTCCCTGGGAGGCATTGTTTATGCCCGTTCTGTACGAACTGGTGGTGATAAGATGGATGACGCCATAATAGCTTACATACGCAGGCATCATAATCTTCTCATTGGCGAAGCAACAGCAGAGCGCATAAAAAAAGAAATAGGAGCCGCGCATTTACCTAAAGGAGATGACAATAAATCCATGATGGTAAAGGGGCGCGATCTTGTACATGGTATCCCCAAAGAAATACAGCTGACAACCAAAGACGTTGTTGAAAGTTTGGCTGAGCCTGTAGCTTCGATCGTTGAGGCTGTTCGTATGGCCTTAGAAAACGCGGAACCTGAGCTATCTGCCGACATCGTCGATAAAGGTATTGTCATGACAGGTGGTGGGTCTTTACTAAAAAATCTAGACATCGTTTTAAGAGAGTCCACAGGGCTACCTGTTTCCATTGCCGAAGACCCTTTGTCCTGCGTTGTATTGGGGACAGGAAAGGCTCTTGAGCAAATAAAAGCTCTAAGTAACGTTCTTTCCGGCTAGGGAGCAACCCCATGTCCCATTTTTCTCCCCAATCCCAGCTCAGGAGAACAATTACCAGAACGATATTTCGTAAAAGTAAACTGTATGGCAGGCTTTCCTTGCTTGGCGTTTTAGGCGCTATTATCTTTTTTTGGATAGTCCATCAAAATTCTAAATTACGGCAGGGCCTTGATGAAGTTTTGCTCACCATAACAAGCCCCGTTGTTCAGGTTTTGGAAAGCTCAAGGGAACATTTTATCTATTTAATAGAACTCTTCAAAAGTGCTCAGGATGTTAAGAAAGAAAATCTACGCCTCAAGAATACGATACAAAAACTTTCCATTGAACTTCAAAAGGTAAAGCGCCAAAACAGCACGTATAATGATCTAAAAACTTTACTGAATGTTAAGGGTGTTAAACTGAAACCTTTAGCCACTGTTCCTGTTTTGTCTGACCTTCCTCACACTAATGGAAGACACATGATCCTCCAAGGTGGATTTGGAATAAACCTCGAACTTGACAGCTATGTTGTTAACCATGAAGGCATTGTGGGACGCATAGTTACCATAAGTGATGATTTTTCCAAGATTCAGCATATAACGGATATAAACGCCCGTGTTCCTGTTATGACAACCACCACAAAACACCGTGGTATTATGGCTGGACGCAACGAAAAATTGCCAATTTTAGAATTTTTACATAAAGATCCTACCAATAACATGGAACCTGAAGAAGGAGAACTAGTACTTACTTCAGGTGACGGTGGTATTTATGCTTCAAACCTTCCCGTTGGACAACTCACGCGTTGTCAACAAGAATGGTGCGTAAAGCCTTTTGCCTCCAACCTAATATCTTCCTATGTTATGGTTTTTTCCCCCATCAATAATGATAGAATGGGAGACAAACTTTGAATGGAAATCTTCCTTTCTGGAATTTACACAAACCCTACAATAATAAGAACATCATTTACTATACCGGCACATCATTAATGCTGTTTTTTGCAGCACTACTTGTCGTTATAAACTGGAAAATAGAACCCTACATATCCTTTTATGGTATAAAACTGACGATCTTTTTTCTCTTACTTTTCAAACCTTCTTTGATACCTTGGCTTGTTGTCTTTTTCATATCTTTTTTGTCTGATTATTGCCTTAACATGCCTTTCGGTCTTAATTTTTTATCTATTCTGGTTTTTTCTTCCATAACCATCGTCCAAAAAGACTTTCTTGAAATAACGACTTTTTATGTAAAATGGGTATTTTTGGGAACCTTGCTATATGTTATTGAAAGCTCTACACTTTTGCTATCTCAATATATGAAAAATCAACCTCTCTATTTACCTCTATTACTATTTTTCTCCCTTGGTGTTTCCTGGTTACTTTACCCTTTGATAGCTTTGGTATTAACGTATTATTTTCGTACACTTTTGTGGTTGGGATATCGTTATGGTGCGCGATAAATCCCTTGAAAATAATATGACAAGAAGAGCCTTTTTTCTTGGCATCAGTCAGGCTGCTTTGAGCAGCGTCTTGTTAAGTAGACTTTACTATCTTCAGATAATAGAAAGGAAAAAATACCTCACCTTAGCTGAAGACAACCGCATTAGTTTTAGGTTTTTACCACCCAAACGTGGCCTTATTCTTGACAGATTTTCCGAACCACTGGCAACGAATAAAAAGTTTTTTCGTTTGGTTCTTATACCAGAAGGTGTTCAATGCTTATCTTCTTCTATAAACAAGATCAAAGACATTATAAAAAAGCCTGACAAGCCTTGGGAAGAAATAATTAAAGAAAGTCAAAAAAAACCAAAATTTTTCCCAACAGTCATCAAAGAAGATTTAACTTGGTATCAAGTGGCAAAACTAGAAATGATGGCTGTTGGTATCCCTGGCCTTTATGTTGAAGAAACATGGCAGCGAATCTATCCTTATGCGGGTTCTACGTCACACCTTATGGGATATGTGGGTGTTCCGTCAGACAAGGCAATAAAGCAACAAAAATACAGAAATTCTTTTTGGAAGCATCCTGATGCTCGCGTAGGCAAAAGTGGATTAGAAATTACCTACAATGATGATCTAATGGGGTTGCCTGGTGCTCGGCACGTCGAAGTTAATGCCAGAGGTCGCATCGTTCGAGAATTAAAACGAGAAAAACCCATACATGGAAAAAACCTCGTCACGACCCTCGATGCTAGACTTCAAGAGAAAATATTAGAACTTTTAAAACCCTACAAAAGTGGATCCGTCGTCGTGATAGATGTCCAAACAGGGGCTGTACGAGCTATGGTTTCTACCCCCACTTTTGACGCAAATGCTTTCACCCTGGGTATCGATAATGCCACGTGGAAAAGTTTAATGGAAGACGAACATCAACCACTCATCAACAAAGCTATACAAGGTCTTTATTCGCCGGCTTCCACCTTCAAGATGGTTACGGCGCTGGCAGGTCTTCAACACGACGTCGTTTCACCGTCTATTTCTTTTTTCTGCCCTGGTTATACAAAACTAGGTAACCACAAATATCATTGTTGGAAGAAAGGAGGGCATGGAACCGTAGATTTAAAAAAAGCCATAGCCCAATCTTGTGATGTCTATTTCTATGAGATAGGAAAACGCCTAAGCATTGATCAATTGGCGCATACAGCCTCTCTTTTGGGTTTCGGTCACAAAACAGGATTAGATCTTCCCGGAGAAAAAGACGGGCTAATGCCAACCCGATCCTGGAAGACACGTATAAAAAAACAACCCTGGGTTGGGGGTGATACAGTCAATGCTTCAATTGGTCAGGGCTATGTTCTTTCTACGCCTGTTCAACTAGCTGTTATGATGGCAAGATTATGCAGTGGCAAAGCTATAAAGCCCTATTTTATAGAAGACAATTTTCGTCCACCCGATTTTCTAAAAAGTCTTGATCCTAAGCATCTCCACCTTGTTTTGGAGGGCATGAATGCCGTCGTCAACGAACAAGGAGGAACAGGAAGTAGGCACAAGCTGCCTTGGCAAGATTGGAAGATGGGAGGAAAAACAGGCACCAGTCAAGTACGGCGTATCACTTTAGAAGAACGACGTCAAGGTGTCATAAAAAATATCCACCTTCCCTGGAAATACAGAGATCACGCTTTATTTGTTGGGTATGCTCCTGTAGATAAGCCAAAGTTTGCTCTTTCGATAGTAGTAGAACATGCAGGTTTTGGAGGGGCCGTTGCAGGTCCTATGGCTAACAGTATAATGAAATACCTGAAAGAGAACGGTATATAATGGTATCCAATTTTATGCGTTTAATAAGAGCTTTCCCCTGGTGGGTCGTTTTTATTTTATTTATCCTCATGACCATTAGCGGTTCTATTCTCTACTCAGCAGCTAAAGGTAACCTCTATCCTTGGGCCGCACCCCAGATGGTCAGATTTTCTGTTGGGCTTGGTATCATGGCGGTTATCGCTTTTACCAACATACGATTTTGGCTTGATAAATCTTATATATTTTATGCTGTATGCCTGCTTCTTTTGGTAATAGTGGAACTTTTTGGGTTTATTGGCATGGGGGCCCAGCGCTGGATAAATATAGGTATCTTTAACCTTCAACCATCTGAACTTATGAAAGTAGCGTTAATACTAGCCATAGCACGATATTTTCATTACACCGATCACCATAATTTTTCCAAAATAAAAACCTATGTATTCCCCTGTGTTCTCATTGCACTCCCTGTGCTTCTTGTGCTACGACAGCCAGATCTTGGAACAGCGCTTATGTTGATTATGGTAAGCTTTTGCATGCTGTTCGTGGCTGGTCTTCCCTGGAAATGGATCTCAGCAGGGTTCGGTGGATTATTAGTATTTATGCCCGTTGCCTGGTCCCTTTTAAAACCTTATCAAAAAAATCGTGTATTAACTTTTCTGGATCCAGAAAAAGACCCTCTTGGAACGGGCTATCACATAATTCAATCGAAAATAGCTTTAGGATCCGGTGGTTTTTGGGGTAAAGGCTTTGGCCTTGGAACACAAAGTAGCCTGAATTTTTTACCTGAAAAACAAACAGACTTTATCTTTTCTATGTTTGGAGAAGAATTCGGTTTTGTAGGCAACTTTATTTTATTTTGCCTCTATGGTTTTATCATTCTATACGGGTTTTCCGTGTTTCTTCAAAGCCGCACTTTATTTAACAAACTTGTAAGTATTGGCGTTACCTCATCGCTCTTTTTGTATATGTTTGTTAATATGGCTATGGTTATGGGGCTCTTACCTGTTGTTGGTGTTCCTTTGCCTTTTATTTCCTACGGCGGAACGGCCCTGCTTACTTTGCTTATCAGTATGGGGTTACTTATAGCCGTAGATCTTTACAGGTTCAGAAATTTCAGAAAACTATAAGCGCTATGACCTTAATAAAGAACAACAAAAACTAAATAACTTAATGAGAAAAACCATGATGTCACCCCATGAAGCCCAGCAAGAGCTCAACCGTTTATGGAAACGCGGTACAGACTTTTTAGGAACAGAAAGGGCCATTTTAGGTGGTGCGATGACGTGGGTTTCTGAACCTATTTTAGTTGCCGCCATATCGAACGCTGGCGGTTTTGGTGTTATTGCTTCTGGATCTATGCCAGCAGAAATTTTGGAACAAACCATTAACACAACCAGAGAAAAAACAAAAAAGCCCTTTGGTGTAAATCTTATAACGCTACATCCAGAGTTCGAAGAACTGATAAAAGTTTGCTGTCACAAAAAAGTTTCCCATATTGTTTTGGCCGGTGGCCTTCCTCCCGCTTGGGCTATAAAAATGTTAAAAGACGCTGGCATAAAGGTTATGGCTTTTTCACCAGCCTTAGCTTTGGCAAAAAAACTTCATAGGCAGGGTGTTGACGCTCTTATCCTTGAGGGTATGGAAGCCGGCGGACATATAGGGCCGGTGGCTCTGAGCGTCTTGGCCCAAGAAATATTACCCGTTATGGCCGATACCCTACCTATTTTCGTCGCAGGAGGCATAGGACGAGGGGAGCTCATGGTACAATACTTAAAAATGGGGGCCGTTGGGTGCCAATTGGGTACTCGTTTCGTTTGCGCTCATGAATGCCAGGCCCACCCCAATTTTAAAAGAGCTTTCATAAAGGGCCAAGCTCGCGATGCTCTTCCTTCTTATCAGTTAGACACCAGATTTCCTGTAATCCCTGTTCGTGCCATAAAAAACAAAGCATCCGAAGATTTTATGGCCTTTCAGCGTGAAACTATCTCTAAATACGAAAAAGGCCTGTTTTCTTTGGAAGAAGCACAATTAGAAATCGAACATTTTTGGGCAGGTGCTTTAAGAAAAGCCGTTGTTGAGGGTGATACCGAAAATGGTTCTCTCATGGCTGGTCAAAGTGTTGGGTTGGTAAAACAAGAACAAAGTGTTCAAGAAATCTTAGATGAATTTGAACAACAGGCCACAAACCATCTAGTGCAGCCATAAGGAAAAATATTTTTAAGATCCTTTTAAAAACTGAACTCCCGTAAGGTTGCTTAATCAAACTGCACCAACCGAAAAAAATCAGGCTCTTTCCATTTTTGTAACAGAGCCTCGCCACTTTCGGTTCACCAAGAAAACAGAACCCAGCAAGATCAAGATAAGACCCATAAAGTTGGAGCGTGTCCACGTATAATCTTCGACAAAGGATGAAATAGTAAGGGCTACGATAGGGACACAAATAATAGCGTAACTTGCTTTGTTTGGGCCAACGTTTTCAATAAGCGTCATAAAACACCAAAACCCGATGATGGTACCTGATAGGGCTAAATATAACGTTAATGACCAGAATAAAGACGTCTTTGGCGGTATAAAAGAAGCCCCACTAAGGCTCATAAATAAGGCCATGGCTACTGTGCCATACACAGCAGCCATTGTGATAGAAATCAAAGGGTTAATACCTTTTTGGCTGTTGCGTTTAGAAACCGCGTTGCCAACTGAAAAGATACAAGCCGCCATTACAATTAATACAATACCTTTTATCGTATCGTCTTGGATCGAAAACGTAGAAAGGGATTGACTAAAAAACAAGCACAAACCACTAATGCCAATACCTATACCAAGAAGTTCGTTACGGGTTGGTTTTGTTTTAAAAAAAAGTCTATTATTAAACACATTAAAAAAACCAACACTGGAATACAAAACAGCCAATACGCCTGTAACAAGATACTGTGAAGC
>CAZQLR010000001.1:0-16860 GCA_964594205.1 uncultured Alphaproteobacteria bacterium | reverse complement strand
GCCGTCTACCCCAGGTGCCACGGTGCGTTCTGAAGCAGATCCACACCCAACACCAGGCCAAAAAATAGCACAACAACAAGCTAAGACCCTACAAAAAGAAAAATTTGAAGCCCATTATGGCGCTGACACTGTTGCCAAGTGGAACATTGCTTGGGGAGTCTTTTCCGAAAACCCTGATAATCCTTTTACACCTGCCAAGCGGCAAAATATTAAAAAACTTCTTAATATTATGTTGAAAAACAATATAACGGATGATCTTTTTGGAACTGTTGCCGGTATAAAAGCAAGAATGGAAGGCGTTCATCTAACACGACTAGAACAAATCATGGAAGACTATTTTAGGCATCGTTACCCTCATGCCAGAGAGATTCTTTTCAATACTAAGTCAGGCGGTGATCAAATGGGTGCAACCGCCACTATTGAACTAGACGAAAACAATAGACTTAAGTTTTTTATTAAAACCCATTCTAAAGGCAAAAAGGCATCCCTAAGTACGGCAGCTAAACTCCTCGACTCAAAAGAGCTTCTTGTCTATAAAATCCTTGAAAACTTAGGCCTTGGATGCCAAGCCTTCTTTTGTACAAGAAGCCCTGAAGACGTGTACATCACAACCCTTGATGCAGCTCAAGACGGTCCCTTTTCAATTTTTGATAAATTTGCAAAAAGCGATGATACCTTTGGTATCTCCTTATGGGGAACGTTAGACACCATACAACGACCTTACAGCAACAACGATTGGGATACTATTGAACAAAATCTTCAAAAAGATCCTATCGCACGAAGCTTTGCTGACAAAATGGCTACCGTGGATATTCTCACTCGTATCCTTCGATTGCATGACCTTTTAAACAACAGTGATAACTACGGGTTTGTTCAAACACCCCAAAAAGACAATCCTTGGGCCCTTCGTGTTATTGATTTCAGGCTATCTCCAGACGATGATTTATATTTTACTGATGATAAATGGCGAGGCTTCTTAGCAGGAAACGGTATGTTCAATTATGCAGGGTCTCATAAAACAGTTGCCTATCTTTTACACCATCGACATAAAAATTTCAGAGTTAACACAGCAAAATCTATCATGGCTAGTACATTGCGTACTTTTGAATCAGCTGTCGGTGGTGCCTATGAATTTGTGCTTTCATTCATTAACGAAGAACCTGTTTTTAATGAAAAAAAAGCAGAACTCGTCGGTATGCTCACTTCTTACCATGACATTATCCTACAAAACATCACTACCTTCAGAAAAAAGCTTCATGGCTATATACCTGAAACTGATGAAGCATAGGCTCCTGTTATGCACATGAAGGTGTTGTTGAAACACTAGACAACTATTCAAAAAAGTAAATAGGATGAAGATCACCTACCTTTCAGGAAAGCTTTCTCCAAAGAGCATCTTTAAGCGTTTCCACCATTTTTTCATGGTCTTGATGTTCCTCAAGAGATGGTTTTCTTATCGACCACGGTCCTAAGATTTTTTGTAAAGCTTTCTGATACCCTACAGAATCAGTACTTTTGTCGGATGATAGCGCTTGTCCATCTGCATGATCTAAACCCATGGCAAGTTGTCGTCCGCCAAGCAGTTCTAGATAAACATCTAACAAAAGCTCTGAGTCAAGAAGAGCCCCGTGAAAGTTTCTATGATCGTTACTAATACTAAACCTTTTGCAAAGGGCATCTAGGTTGTTTTTGGCACCGGGAAATTTTTTTCTGGCTAAAAGTAATGTATCAACCGTTTTTGCCATACTAATCAAAGGCTTACCTATTTTTTCGAGTTCAAAATTAATAAACTTCATATCAAAAGGAGCGTTATGAATAACTAAGGTAGCATCACCCACAAACTGAATAAAATCATCAGCTATGTCGACAAATATAGGTTTATCGGATAGAAAGTCATCGGATATACCATGCACACTAAACGCTTCTGAAGGCACGCTTCTCTGTGGATTGATATATTGGTGATACTGATTGCCCGTAGGCATACGGTTAACAACCTCTATGGCACCAATTTCTATTATTCTGTGACCATCTTCTGGACTTAAACCTGTGGTTTCTGTGTCTAGAATTATTTCCCGCATAAAATGTCCCCATGGGTATTATAAGCTTGTAAGTATGTCTTTAATGTGTACAGCATCCGTCCGTACCACATCAATAGGCTTTGTCATATCGACAATGAAATCAGCTCTTTTTACTTTTTCAATTTGTTCTAATTGGCGTTGGCTCAAAAATTCTAGCAGACTCAGTGAGGATGTTTTTCTCTCTATGAATCTTTTCTTTTGAAGGCTTTTTGGAACATCCGTAACCACAATTTTATCAAAAAAATCTGTCATTTTGTTTTCAAACAACAAGGGTGTTTCGCACGCTACAAGGACTTTAGCTTTATTGTTGCTTTTAAAATCTAATAAACTGCATCTCACTTTTGGATGTAAATAGGCTTCTAACAAACTTAAAATTTCTGGATTTTTGTAGATGCTTTTCTTTAAATCTACAACGCTTTGATAACTGTACTCTTTACAGATGGTTTCTAGCTTTTCTTTAAAATCTTTGTCTTCTTCATATATTTTTTTGACGACAGCATCAGCCGACCAACAAGGAATGCCCATAGCTTCAAACAACGAAAGGAAAGTACTTTTTCCTGTGCAAATACCCCCTGTTATGCCTAAACAAATCATCATGCCGTATCCGTTAAAAAACCAATCAAAGGCAATAATGGTAACCCTAAAACAGAAAAATAATCACCCTCTATACAAGTAAATAAAACAGCCCCTTCTTTTTCTAAACAATACACGCCAGATGAAAAAAGTTGATCGGAATCAATTTTTTCAATGTATGTATTTACAAAATCATCAGAAAGTAGCCTCATTTTTAAAGAATTTTTCTGACTTATGTGCCAAATTTCCTTACCTTTTAAAAATATTGTAGCCGCTGTATAAAGATAATGAAATTGACCAGATAGATTTTTAAGCTGTTGTTTTGCTTGTTTTTTTGTTGTGGGTTTATGTAGATACCTTCCTCTGTTATCAAGGCATAACTGATCAACACAAAGCACGTATTCTTCTCTTACACCATAAGATTTTGCTTTGGCTTGGGCTAGCTTTAAACACATTTCTTCCGGTTTTAAAGAAGAGTCTTCTATTATATTCTTTTCTAGCTCTTCTGCACTTCCGTCGTTACTTTCTGTAAAAAAATCAATACCCACATTTTCAAGAAGTTTTCTTCTAATAACGCTATTAGATCCAAGGATAAGGGGAAAAACAGTCTGATAGTTCATCATGTTCACAAAACTACCCATAAATATGTGGATAACTACTTATTATTTTGTTTGTAACTCATATAAAATTTTAAAACAAAGTTTTTTCCCTTTTTATACAATTTTTTTTGTTTATTTTTAGCAAGTTACTCACTGTGGATATTTTTTTTTAGCGCTGTGTATTAAATATATTTTTTCCCCTTTTATCTTTATTTTTCAAAATGTTATTACATGTATCAACATGTGGATAATTCTGTGCATTAAAAAGTATCCCCATAATTAACCGTTTATCTACAATAACAATTACCTTACTTTATATAAAAAGATTATTAGATATGGAAAAACCTCTTTTAGAAACGCTTAACGGAATAACAATAAAAAGGCAACCTATATGGTTTATGCGTCAAGCTGGTCGTTATTTGCCTGAATACAGGGATATACGATCAAAAGCTGGTTCCTTTTTAAACTTATGTTATACCCCTAAATGGGCAAGCGAGGTAACGTTACAACCTTTAAGAAGATTTGACTTAGATGCAGCTATAATTTTTTCAGATATTTTAGTCATTCCTCATGCCTTAGGGTTCTCTCTTGATTTCAAAGAAGGAAAAGGTCCTTTATTAGAAACAATTGATATTAAAAATTATGAATCCTTAAGGAAAACAGTAAGTTTAGAATCTTTCAAAGAAAAACTAAGCCCTGTTTACGAGGCTATTAATTTAACGAAAGGGTCTTTAAACAAAAATATAGCTCTTCTTGGCTTTTGTGGAGCTCCATGGACACTAGCTTGTTATATGGTTGAGGGGGAAGGTAGTAAAAACTTCTTCAAGGCTCGTAAAGCGGCTTATTTGTATCCAGAGAAGTTTAAACTGTTTATAGATGATCTCCTTTTTTTCATAGCGGAACATCTGAAAGAACAAATACGATCTGGTGCAGACGCTGTTCAAGTTTTTGATTCTTGGTTAGGATGCTTGCCGTTCCCTAACTTTGAGGCTTTTGGTATTGATCCTCTTTTAAAATTGAGTCGTTTGTTTAAAGAAGATTTTCCCAGTGTTCCTTTTATACATTTTCCCAGGCAAGCTGGTATTAACCTTGATAAGTTTAAGAACATAAAAGATATTGATGCCATTAGTGTTGATGAAACAATGGATATTCGTAAAGCTAAAGCAATACTTTCTGGAAAAGTACTACAAGGTAATTTAGATCCTGCTGTTCTAGCCGCTGGTGGTATATCCCTAGAAAAAGGAGTGGAAAACATAATGGCTGCTTTGAACAATACAAGGTTTATTTTTAATTTAGGCCATGGCATAGACAAATCAACAGATCCAGAAAATGTGGACTATCTTATAAACCTAGTGCGTCATTATGGTCAGTAAAATCACAAGAAAAAAAATAGCTGTTGTTCTTTTTAACCTTGGTGGACCATTATCCCAGGAAGGTGTTTATGATTTCTTAAAAAACTTGTTTTCTGATCCATCTATTTTGAAGGTTCCAAGCTTTATACGGCCATTTTTAGCAAGAATAATAGCTAAAAGGCGAACAAAAAAAGCACAAGCTATATACAAGCAATTGGGGGGATATTCCCCTTTGTTAGAGAACACATATCAACAAGCTAAATCTTTGGAATCTTATTTACGGAATGATGATAAAGATGTTGTCTACAAAGCTATTATAGCCATGCGTTATGCACCACCCATGGCAGAAAACGCTATAGAAAAACTTGAATTATTTAACCCTGATGAGATTGTTTACATACCCCTGTATCCTCAATTTTCTACAACAACGACAGGTTCATCTTTCAAACAAATGGATTTTTTAGTAGAAAAATCTAGTGTTCTTAGGTGTAAGACTGTGAAAAAACTTTGTTGTTACCCCACGCTTGAAGGTTTTATTGTTTCTCAGGCTGAAAAAATAGTTAAAGTTTTGGATTCCATGCCTGGAAAGCATAAAAAAAATCTGAGAATCCTTTATTCTGCCCACGGATTGCCCGAAAAAATAGTTAAGACTGGGGATCCTTATCCATGCCAACTTTCACTTACTATGGAGGCTATTAATAACTATCTATCTGAAAAATATGAAAGTTTTGATAGTGTTCTTTGTTACCAAAGTAAGGTTGGGCCCATTGAATGGTTGAAGCCGTCCACAGAAGATGAAATAAAAAGAGCTAATAAAGACGGTTGTTCAGTTTTACTTGTTCCTTTCAGTTTTGTGTCTGAGCATTCGGAAACCCTGGTTGAGCTTGACATAGATTATGCTAAGCTTGCCAAGGATATGGGGGTGAATGGTTATTATAGGGCTGAAACAGTACAAAACGCTCCAAAATTTATGGCTTCCTTAGCTGACAAAATAAAGAGTATGGTTGTTCATAGTGAAGAAACAGTAACAAACTGTAAAAAAATCGTTTTTTGTAAGTTCAAAGACGCTAAAGTTTGTCCCTTTTTTCAAAATAAAAAATTGGTGGGGTAAATGAACACTTACTTTTTGTTAAAATTTATCCACATAGTAGCTGTTATCTCCTGGATGGCGGGTATGTTTTATTTACCCAGGCTTTATGTTTATCACGCAGAAAATAAAAATAACCCGGACCTTTGTGCTGTTTTTTGTGTTATGGAACGTAAATTGTTACGTATCATTATTAATCCTGCCATGATACTTTCCCTTATTTCTGGTTTTTGGCTTATTTTTGAGGGTGCAGCAAGCTGGTCAGATGCTTGGTTACATGCTAAATTGCTTCTTGTTCTAGCCATGGTTTTTACACATGCTTTGTATGCAAAATGGCGATCTAATTTTTCCAAGGGTCTTTATCCGTACAGTTCAAAATTTTACAGAATGGTTAATGAAATACCTACCATACTTATGATGGCCATTGTTTTTCTGGTTGTGTTTAAACCTTTCTGATTGCCAAATCTGTGTATATCTATAGCTTTTTTTTCCGAAGCTTCTTTCTGTTGATAATAAAACTGAGCTGTTTTCATATAAATTATCTTCTTGATTTAAGATGTGTTTTTGTCTACCTTTGTCTGATCACAGCCTTATTCAAGGAATTCCCCCATGGATTTACAAGAACTTAAGAAAAAAACGCCTAAAGAACTTTTGCAGTGTGCGGAAGAACTTGACATTGAAAATGCCAGCTCTTTACGTACCCAAGACATGATGTTTGCCATATTAAAAGCTTTGGCAGGTCAAGGAACATCTATATTTGGTCAAGGTGTTTTGGAAGTTATGCAAGACGGTTTTGGTTTCTTAAGATCACCTGAATCCAATTATTTGCCTGGTCCGGATGACATATATGTTCCACCTTCAGTTGTTAGAAAATTTGCTTTAAGGACTGGTGATACCATAGAGTGTGAAATTAGAGCACCCAAAGAAGGTGAAAAGTATTTTGCTATCATCAAGGTTAATAAAATTAATTTTGATGCTCCTGAAAAAATTAGAAACCGTATTAATTTTGATAATTTGACACCACTTTACCCTGATCAGCGCCTTACGATGGAAGTCATAGACCATAAGAAAAAGGATATGAGCCTTCGTATTATTGATCTTGTTACACCTTGGGGTAAGGGCCAAAGAGCGTTGCTTACAGCTCCGCCCAGAACGGGTAAAACGGTGATGCTTCAGAATATTGCTCATGCAATTGCTACAAATCATCCAGAGGTTTATCTTATAGTTCTTCTTATAGGTGAAAGGCCTGAAGAAGTTACAGATATGGCACGATCCGTAAAAGGTGAAGTGGTAAGTTCTACTTTTGATGAACCTTCTTCTCGCCACGTTCAAGTTGCTGAAATGGTTATACAAAAAGCAAAACGCCTTGTAGAACAAAAAATAGATGTTGTTATTTTGCTTGATTCTATTACCCGTTTGGCCAGAGCTTACAACACGGTTATTCCGTCTTCTGGCAAAGTTTTGACGGGTGGTGTGGATGCTAATGCTTTGCAACGTCCAAAAAGTATTTTTGGTGCTGCTCGTAACATAGAAGACGGTGGGTCTTTAACAATAATTGGTACGGCTTTAGTAGATACGGGCTCTCGTATGGATGAAGTTATTTTTGAGGAATTCAAAGGTACAGGAAACTCAGAAATTGTTTTGGATAGGAAAATATCTGATAAGAGAATTTTCCCGGCTATTGATGTTACGAAGTCAGGTACCCGTAAAGAAGAAATGCTTGTGTCAAAAACAACGCTTTCGAAAATGTGGGTTTTGAGGCGTGTTTTGGATCCTATGGGAACAGTGGAAGCCATGGAGTTTCTTATAGAAAAGTTGAAATACGCTAAAACCAACGATGACTTTTTTGAATCCATGAATTCCTAGGGTTGTCTGCGGTTATGCCTTCTTTTTCTGATGATGATCTTCTTCAAGATGTTTCACGTGAAACAATTGAAAAATTAGAAAAATATAGAGATCTCCTTAAAGAACGGAATAAAATTGTTAATCTTATAAGTCGAAAAGATGTGGATAATCTTTGGGAGAGGCATATACTCGATAGTCTTGTAGGGTATAAACTATTAAAAAAAATTCTTAGCAGTGAAAAAAAAGAAAAAATATCATGTCTTGATATTGGCAGCGGGGGTGGTTTTCCTGGTTTGGTCATAAGTGTAGTGGATGATAACATACATATGACATTGTGCGAGTCTATACAAAAGAAATGCAGAGAATTAGACTATTTTGTAAAAGAACTCCATCTGGACTGTGCAGTCAAAAATAAACGTGTTGAAACCATAGATGGTGTTTTTGATATTGTTACGTCTAGGGCAGTGGCAAGAATTTCTACGCTTTTAGAACTTTCTAAAAACAAAATAAAAAAAAATGGGTTTTATTTTTTCTGGAAGGGAAGTAAGGCAAAAGAAGAAATAGAGGAAGCGAGAAAAACTTGGAAGTTTAGAGTTGACGTTTTTTCTCTTCAAGATATCCTTGGTGAGGATCAGGATGACGATCACAGAGTTTGGTTGGCTATAAGAGACGTAAAAAAGATATGAAAGTAATTGCTATAGCAAATCAAAAAGGCGGTGTAGGTAAGACTACAACCGCTGTAAATTTAGCTAGTGGTTTGGCAGCTTTAGGAAAAGATACTCTTTTAATAGACCTCGATCCTCAAGGTAATGCTACAACGGGTGTTGGCGGTGATAAAGAAAAAAAGGGAACGTATGAAGCCCTTGTTTGTGAAGAATCTAGGTTATTACAAAATACGTCTATACCTAATCTTCGTCTATTAAGCGGGTGTCAAGATCTTGCAGGGGCAGAAATTGAGCTCCTAGAAAAAGAAAACAAAGAATATGTTTTGAAAAACTATTTAAGAAATAGGTTTGAAAAATTTAGCTATATTTTTATAGATTGCCCACCTTCTTTAGGAATGCTTACCATCAATGCATTGGCGGCGTCTGATGAAATTTTAATTCCTATGCAATGTGAATATTATGCTCTTGAAGGTTTAAGCCACCTTATCAAAACAGTTAAAAGAGTGAAAAAAAATATAAACCCTAATCTTAGTATTGGTGGTGTCATTTTAACAATGCATGACAAACGCAATAGCCTTAGTAGCATGGTTGAAGAAGACGTCCGTAGCAATTTGGGGGACATTGTTTATAAGACTATTATTCCTAGAAATGTAAAGATTGCAGAAGCACCGTCTCATGGAAAAAGTGTCCTTTTGTATGATGTAAATTGCTCGGGTGCTTTGGCTTATATGCAGCTTGCATCCGAGTTTGTTAAGCGTGAGAAATTGAAAAAGGGCAGTGAAGAATGGTGAAAAAACCGGTTTTAGGTAAAGGATTAGCGGCTCTTTTAGGAGACGATATATCAAATAATGATAAAAAAAAAGAAACAACCACCAATCCTGATAAAAGCAACTTGCTTTTTCTTAATACAGAACAAATTGTTTGTAACCGTGATCAGCCACGCAAGGTTTTCGATGAAAATGATTTAAAAGACCTAGCTGAATCCATAAAAAAATATGGTGTTTTGCAGCCGATTATAGTTCATGCCATAGATAACAATAAGTTTGAGATTATTGCTGGTGAGCGTCGCTGGCGTGCAGCCCAGATGGTTGGTTTAGAAGTAATGCCTTCCATTATACACAGCCTTAGCACAGCTGAGCGTATGAAAGTGTCCTTAGTGGAAAATATCCAGCGGCAACAGCTTTCATCTTTAGAAGAGGCCATGGCTTATGAGAATCTTATGGAAATGTATGGATTTACACAAGAAACCCTAGCTCAAACTTTGGGGAAAAGCCGAAGTTATATAGCCAATATATTGAGGCTTAACAAGCTCCATCCCTCTGTGAAAAAAGCTTTGTCCGATCGTTTAATCAGTTATGGTCATGCACGATGCTTGATAAATCAAGAAAAAGCCGAGAGGTTTCTGGAAGAAATTTTGGAAAATACCTTATCTGTCAGAGAAACAGAAAACCTTGTTAAAGGTAAAAATAATGCCAAAAAATCATCCAATATTTCCAACAATACCTTTTATGGTATTGATGATGAAAAGCTAGATGACATTAAGATTTTGGAACATTATTTGACCGAAAGTTTAAAAACGAAAGTTAATATTGTGGTTGAAGGAAACGAAAAAAAATTAGTTATATGTTTTAATACCTTCAACGATCTAGAAGACATCATCAAAAAAATAACCTGAGAATAGCTACTGTTATTTTTGTTTTGTATCAAACAGGTGGTCAATTACAGTTTTGAATCACTTAAACCGTGAGAAAAAGGGGTAAAGCTAAGAGGCTCTATCCTAAAAAGCATAACCAGCACGTTCTAGCTGAGCAATCCAGTTAAGGCGCCAGGCTGGATGCACCTTTTTCAGTTGAGCACCATGAGGATGATCATAGTGTATAATTATAAGGTTACCATTTACCGGAGATGAAAACCTAAGGTCTCGAGTATTCTTTTGAATATTAAAACTAAAACTCCTACCAAAAGTCTGTTTAGCACCCGCCACAAGCCTGTCGTGATCATGAGTTCCTAACGGTCCAGCTGATTTAAGTAGTTTCATCCACTCTAGGGCTTTTTTAGTTTGAGGTTGAGGTGCCGAACCTGCACCCGCAGCATTACCGTCGTGGTTTTCTTTTACGACAGTTTTTCTCTCTTCCATTCCTGCTGCAGCTTTACCTTTTGTTTTTTTCTTCTTAGTTTTCTTTTGACTCATATCAGTCAAGGGCATTCCTGCGGGATAATTGTTTTCAGCGTTGGTTTTCTTTGATGAAAAAGGGGTGCGCCATAGATCATTATACCTCGAAGTTCCCGTTGCGTTACTAACGCTATCATAAAAAAAGGCAACTAACTGTCTGTAAGTTAGTAAAAAGGCTTCCATCACCTTTATAGCTTCTGGTTGAAAACCTCTTTCTAACAGATATTCCGAAGGCTTTTTTTCAAAGATAGCTGGTCCTAGCATAGCTTCTAGGCAGGCATGCCTAACATACAACTTCTGTTTTTCAGATTCCGTCATATTGTTATGGTGACGATCAACCCAATTGTAATAGGCCTCTTCCCCAGGAAGGCTAATGGCCTTCATTTTCCTAAGCTTTTTATACCCTTCGCAAGATGCTTTTAAGTGAGGAAGATATAGCGGGTTGTTAACGTTCTTCAAAAGCTCTCGATGCCCCTCAGGTGCCAAAACGGGATACATCATCTTACCAGCGTTGTCACCTTCTTCAATTCTCATATTAAGAAAGATTTCCCTCAGTACATCATCGGCCTGGCACCTGCGATAGGGTCGTAACAGTTTATTAAGTCTTTCCAGGGCATGAAATTCGGATAAAATTATAGGACCTCGGCCCCCTATAGTCTTCCTTTCTTGTTCGGTTATGCGCAGAGATGCCAGGAAAACGATGCTGTAACCATGAAAAATATCCAGTAAATAGGCTTGTTCACGTGGTTCCTGGTTTACAGCGTAGTCAAGCAGATCATTCATAAACTCAAACATCTTGACCGTACCTTCGTGGTGAACCTTCAGTCTTACAATTTTAAATCCGGCATCCTCAAGAGGTCCTGCGTAGCGAGATAACCTATTTCTAGGTATGTTGTTTAAAGCATTTTTTCTGTTTTCATCCCAAACTCCCATAAGCATAGCATCAAATTTATAGGACTCTTTATCATCATCTCCCATAGATTGAGCTATGCTGCGGTGGTATTGCAGCTGAGATGCTACAACAGCCTGCATTTCTCTGATGTCATTTTCACGTTGTTGATCGCTAACGGTGTAGCTAGATACTGGTATAAAAAGGGAACAAAAAACGACAGCTCTGAAAAAGAATCGTATTTGTGGTTGAAAAGCCATATAATCTCTCAGTAATCTCTGTAAGTAATAACGCACATTATACTAGAAGAAAAATGGGCGCTCAAAAGAATAATAAGTTCAATTCTGTGTTTAAAAACTTGATCCTGGTTTGCTCAAGAATTCAAGTTCTTCAGGTGTGGATGCTCTACCAAGGATTTTGTTTCTGTGGGGAAAGCGGCCAAAACGTTTGACGATATCTCGATGAGACAGAGCGTATTTTAGATGATTTCCATGATGTAACGCTTGGAATAAGGCAACCGATCTTTCTTGATCATCTATATTTTCTGCGTGCATAAAAGGCATATATATATAGGTTCTTTGATCTTTCGGTAAAGCAGCATCTAGGCCCAGATCTATAGCCTCTTTTGCTAAAGCCAAAGCCTTAGCATCTGAGGCAAAGGCCTGGGGCGTATCTCTGAAAATATTACGGGAAAATTGATCTAGGACTATAATTTGAGCTAAATACGATTCTGCCGAAGCTTCCCATAGGGTACTTTTGCTGTTCATGGCCTGAGTGTGGGTATCCAAGAATTTCTTTCTTATTGTTTCGTCAAAAGCAGGGTCTTTGGCGTAGTGTTTTTTTAAGATATCCTTATCAAACCAAAAATCTAAGACCTGCTGGGAAGATATATTTTTCATGGATTTTCTCCTAGTGTTAATAGACGTTTCTTTTGGTAAAGGGTGTTCTTCAGTTGATGCCTCCTCTTGCCCAGTTGCGCAACTGGCTAGCAAGGCTAAGGAGCCTAAGAGTATTTTTTTAAAGAGTATTATCATAACGAGTATTGTTTCTCCAAAATATAGGTTCAAGGCTGCGTTTCTATCCAACGATTTACTAAGTAAAAACTAACTGTTTATTTTTTCAAGAACAAAAGCTTGAAATGTATTAGTCAGGTCATTTTCTTTTTCGTGCATCAAAAGAGAGACATGGGTATCTTCTAACTTTGGTAAGTTATGACTGACTATTTTTAGGTGATCAAGCCCTTTGGGAACCATGTTTCTGGGGAGGACGGTCAACCCCATTCCTGCTTTTACAGCAGCAAGCATACTGGCAAAACTATGACTGGAAAAAGCGATGCGCCATGGTTGGTGATTGGTATCCAAAGCGTTTATAGCCCTAGATCGATAAACACATGGTTGTGGTGATAATACAAGAGGAATGGGGGTGTTTTTCCGAATAAACGCTTTGTCGCCAACCCATATAAGGTTTTCTGACCACACATCGTGGCTCATAGGATAATCTTTCGGTTTGCACATTTTAACAAGTACAAGATCAAGATCATTATCTTTAAAACGGTTATAAAGGTTGAGGGTTAAGTCGCATTCTACATGCAAAAGAACGCGAGGGTGGATTTTAATAAAGTCTTGTAAGACCTCAGATAAGAAAACACTGCAAAAATCTTCTGGTAAACCAAAACGTAACTCTCCTTCTAGTTCTGGTTTTTTGAAGACATCATAGGCTTCGTTATATAAGGAGCAAATGCGTTTTGCATAACTTAAGAACAGCTCACCATCGGGTGTGAGAGCCAATTTTTTTTCACGATGAAACAAAGTTTTCCCAAGCTGTTTTTCAAGTTTGCTGATTTGTTGGCTAACGGCAGGTTGCGTTCTGCCAACATATTTTGCGGCTTCTGTAAAGCTTTTGGTTTTAGCAGCTTGTACAAAGCTTATAAGTGATAGGTAGTCAAAGTTCAACGTGTTAATCATAAGCTTCTCTAATGGTTTTTATAAAAACTATTTTCTTTTCTTATTGTTGATGGTTCTCTATGTTGAGTCAATGAAAACATTTTTACTAATTGAAAAGATGATCAATTGTAGTACAGGGTTATTTTATATAGATTCCCTAAGTCTTGTTATGATGTCTTTGACCATCATAGTTGGTACTTTTGTGGCGAAGTTTTCCTGTAACTATATGCGTGGGAATCGGCGTTATATAACGTTTTTCTTGTATCTTTCTGCAACAGCCTTATCCGTTTTGCTTGTTGTATCTTCGGATTATCTTCCTGTGTTTTTTGTTGGTCTGTTAGCAACCAAATACTGTATGACGAGGCTAATATCCCTTAAACATAATTGGTCTGCGGCTAGATCATCAGGTCGTTTGTTTTTTAGAAGCTTTTTACTTGGTATTTTTATGATTGCTGCTTCTCTTTCGGTTATAGCTTTTGATGCAGAATCTTTGTCTATCCAAGCTATTCTTTTACATAATTCAGAAAGCAACACACATATGATACCCCTCTTATGTTTAGTTTTGGGTACTTTTTCTATGACAGGTCTTATACCGTTTCATAAATGGTTAGTGAGTTCATTGAATGCTCCTACACCGGTTTCTGCTCTTATGCATGCTGGGGTTATTAACATTGGTGGTTATATACTGGCTCGTTTTTCTCCTTTATTGGAAGATAACACCTTGATATTTTATGTTCTTTTTTTATTTGGTTTAGTTTCTGCTTTAGTTGGTACTTACTGGAAGCTTATTCAAACAGACGTCAAAAAAATGCTTGCTTGTTCAACATTGGCACAGATGGGGTTTATGGTTGCTCAGTGTGGTTTGGGCCTTTTCCCTGCAGCTATATCTCACATGGTTTTGCATGGGATGTTTAAGTCTTTTTTATTTTTTTCTTCAGGGAATGCAGCTAAAGAAAAATCTGTTTCTCATGAAAAAACGGTAAAATGGCTAGGTGTTTTGTGGTCTGTATTTTGTGGTGTTTTGGGGTCTTATATCTTTTCTTATGTTACAAAAACTTCGTGGTATCCCAATAGCTCTGTTTTTGTTTTAACCCTTGTGGTTGGTATAGGGTGTGCTCAAATTGCTCTTACCTTATGTCACCTCAAGTCATTTTTCTATCTACCAGTTTCTCTACTGGCTTCCGGTTTCTATGGTTGTATTTATGGTCTTAATATGGAAATTATGGAACATATTCTTCCTAGTTTCATGTATAGGCCGCAACCAATAAATTTTATGTATATCTTGGGGGCTGTTCTTTTATTTTTTTCATGGTTTGGGTACCAGTTTTATTATTTTATAAAGGTGCCTCCTCGCATAAAAAGACTTCGTGATTGGTTTTATGTAAAAATGCTTAATGCAAGTCAGCCTCATAAAGAAACCATTACGGCTAATAGAAACAGTTATTGTCACTGAGGTCATACCTATGAAGCCATCTTTGCTCAATCAAAAAAAATCTGAGTTTCTTTCTGGAGAAAACTCTAAGTCGGAAGAGTATATTAATGATACTATTCAGTCTTGCTGGGAAAAGGTGGCACCCTTTTGGCCGTTAAAAAATTTAATCGCTACTAACCCGCTTCAGGGTTTTCTTGACCACTCATTTTGTGAAGCGATCAAGCTTTCAAAAACGTATTACGAAAAAAAAGACGGTCCTTGTTTTTTTGAAAATTTAAATCGTGAAAGCCTTAAATGGTTGCAACTTTATTTTGATCAGGGGCAGGCAAAAATTTTAATGCCAGATAAAGATAAAGGTTTATACAGTAGTTGGAAAAACCTTATCAGATATGACACTAATCTTCATGGAAATGAAAAGAAAAAGATTCAATGGATAGAAAGTCTTCCCAATAATCACCAAGAAGCTATCAAATATTGTTTTTCGTCTTTGGGTTTAGAGCCCCGTCATTATAGTGAATGTTTATTATCACTGCTTTCAACCCTTTCAGGTTGGGCGTCTTATATTAAGTACCTTTCTGATTGGGCAAACTCTCCTGAACAAGAAAAATTCAGGACGATAAAAACTGAATACTTGCTTGTACGACTAGGGCTGTGTTGTTTGCTAGATCTAAAAAGTGAAGTTTTGTTGGGTTGGCAACAGGGGGATAAGGTCGATGATGTTGGCGAAGAAAAAAAGTTTCTTGAAACGCTTAAACACACTGAAGATCTTTATCGTAAGCAGCTTCTTAGAAAGTTAATAAATAGTAAACCTAGGGTATCGTCACATCCAGAGGCGCAGCTCGTTTTTTGTATCGATGTTCGCTCAGAACCACTGCGTCGTTCAATCGAAAAACAGGGAAACTATGAAACATTCGGTTATGCTGGTTTTTTTGGATTGCCTATACAGATTAAAAATAAGGCCTTAGATCAGTCAGAAGATTTGTGCCCAGTCTTGATTCAACCTAAACATTCTGTTCACGAATCTTATTCTTTCAAAAGACAAGATAGATCGGCAAAAAAAGAGCATCATAAAAACATATATACTGTATTTAAAAGTTTGTATGATTCTCTTAAATATAACTTTTCTACACCTTTTACATTTGTTGAAATTTTGGGATGGACAGGTAGTTTTTTTATGGGGATTAGGAATTTTATGCCCTGTAAAACAGAAAAAATAAAAAATCATCTAAAAGATAAAAAAACATCAGTTTTTTCAATTGATTCTATACCATTTGAAAAACAGTGTGACTATGCTTTGTCCTTATTATGCATGGTGGGCATGAAAGATTTTGCGCCTCTCGTTGTTTTGTGCGGTCATGGAAGTACGACAAAAAACAATCCATTTAGTTCTTCCTTGGATTGTGGAGCCTGTGGAGGGCACAAAGGAGGGAAGAATGCCCAAATACTAGCAGAGATTCTAAACAAGCCTTCTGTACGTAGTTATTTGAAAGAGCAGTCTATACCAATTCCGGACACAACGCTTTTTGTTGGGGCTGAGCATAATACTACGACTGACGAAGTGAAATTTTATAACACGGAGGAAGAAACACCCTGGCTCGATAAAATTAAGGCTTTGAAGAACGATCTTTTGAGGGCAGGAGAATCTAATGCGGGAAAAAGAATGAAAGCTTTTTCTTCCTTAGTTAAGGCGCAATCTGCTCAGCAACAAGTTGCTAACAGAAGCCAAGATTGGTCTCAGGTACGTCCAGAGTGGGGATTGGCCAATAACGCAGCTTTTATAGTTGCGCCTCGAAAGTTTACACAAAATGTTGAGTTAGAAGGACGTGTTTTTTTGCATTCGTATGACTGGCAAGAGGACAAGGAAGGGGCTTTTCTTGAAAATATCCTAACGGCTCCTGTGATTGTAGCCCATTGGATCAATATGCAGTACTTTTTTTCTACGTATAATAATGTTAGTTACGGTGCAGGTAGTAAGGTAACCAATAACGTTGTTGGCAAATTTGCTGTTATGCAGGGTAATGTTAGTGACCTGATGAATGGTTTGTCTCTTCAATCCGTCTATAAAAACGATGATGAACCGTTTCATGAACTTCAGAGGCTTTTCACGATTGTATACGCACCTAGAAAAACAATTTATTCTATTGTTGAGGGTCATGATATGCTCAGAAAACTTGTAAAAAATGAATGGATGGCGTTGGCTTGTATCGATCCAGATACACAGCAA